>DASWNR010000189.1:0-2147 GCA_036399155.1 Pyrinomonadaceae bacterium | reverse complement strand
GTGCGGCCGCGCCACGGACGCGGTAGGGGTTCGGCCGGTGCGGGGCGTCCGGCTACTTCGTCTCCGAGAGCGCGGCGATGTAGCAGCCGCGCGCGGTGGCGGTCAGCGGGTCGGCCGCCATGCGCACCTCCGAGAGCGGGACGGGGAACTCGCCCTCGGCGCGCAGCAGCGACTCGAACTTCTGTAGGAACCCGGCGGGCCTCGCCGTCCCGCCCGCGAGCACCACAGGCATCGGGCGGTCGACCTTGGGGAGGTGGCCGGAGCGCGAGAACTCCGAGCGCAGGCGGTCGATGAGCGTGCGCATCAAGTCCTCGTAGAAGATGTGGAGCGCGCCGGTCATCTCGTCCTTGGCCGGGCGCGACAGGTCGAGCTTCTCCTCCTTGAAGAGACGCACCTTGGTCGTGTTGTTCTCGCCCATCACCTCGGCCACGTTGCGGTCGATGTAGTCGCCGCCCTTCGGCACGCTGAAGGTGATCATCGGCATCGACATGAACGAGACCGAGACGTTGCACATCCCGCCGCCAAAGCTGACGCCGATGCCGGTGAAGTTCTCGTCCTGAAGCTCGGAGAAGACGACGGCCTGCCCCTCGTTGATCGACTTGGCGTTGTAGCCGAGCGACTGTAGGAACTGCTTGAGCACGGCCTCGTGGTAGACGAGGTTGCCGTTTAAGCCCTCGCCCTTGCCGGGGACGCTGAAGCAGAGCACCTCGCCCTTGCGGGCGCGCGGCACCATCATCTGGATGATGCGCTGGATCATGTGCTGGCTGTTCTCCTCCTTCGGGTTGATGAGCCCTTCGCTCATCGGCCGGCGCGCGTCGGTGTCGAGGAAGCTGGCGAAGAAGTCGGAGTCGTTGCCGTATACGTAGAGGTTCTTGCAGTTGCGCTCGTAGACCATCCCGCGCTGCCGGAGCATGTTCTCGGCCATCTCGGAGACGGGAACGGGGACGAAGGCGTTGAGCTGCGAGCGGCGGCGCTCGCCGTCGGGGCCGTCGGAGACCACGATGCGGCTCGTGCCGATGTCGAGCCCGACGGGGCCCGTCCTGGCCTCCGCCGCCGCTTCCGTTTTCGTTCCTGCGGGGGCCTGAATTTTCTCTTCCATGTTCATCTCCTCTGAGGGTGTGAAAAATTTTTTTAAGGGACGGTCTGTCGGAAAGACTGTCTGCGGGTCTGGCGTGGCGGCGGTGGAGCCGCCGCGTCAGACTTAAGGCTTGCAATGCGTGTGCCTTTCTGGAAGCGGGCGGCTCCGACTTCCAGAAATCGAGGAGACGACTTTCAGGAACCGGGCCCGGCCTCTTCCGAATTTTCCCGCGCGTCACGGCCCGCGCCGCGAACGAGCGCCCGCTGCGTGCCCATCCTCTCGCGGTAGAGCAGGCGCATCCGGACGCGCAGGTCGTCCGGCTCGACGCCCTGACCCTCCGCGCGGCGCGCGAACTCGCCCTCGGCCGCCGCGACGCCCGGCCAGAGGCTCCCGCCGAGCTTGGAGACCACGTCCGAGTCGTAGCCGAAGCCAAGCTCCGCGACGCTCGCCGGCGCGACCGCGTACTTGTCCGAGAGCCCCATCGCCTCGAAAGGGAAGCCGCGCGCCCAGTCGTGGTGGAAGGCGATGCGGCCGTTCGACGGGTTGATGGAGACGAGGCCGTGCGCGGTGGAGTTGGCGTCGCTGATCTGGTAGCGGCTGCGCAGAATCTGCGTCAGCAGGCGGCCGGCGAGCACCTGCGCCTCGGTCAACTGCTCGCCGCCCTCGCCCACGTCCGCCTTCGTCTCGAAGCAGACGCCGAGGAAGCTCTCGTTCAAGCCGACGTAGGTCGCGCCCCCGTCCGACCAGACGGAGTTGCCGGCGTGGAAGGCCGCGTCCTCGTCGCGCACGACGCGGTAGACCTGCCCGAAGCGGTCGATGACGTAGTTATAGGACTTGTGCTCGCGTATGTAGCCCAGCAGGTTCTTCGAGCGGTACTCGATGGAGCCGCTGTTGTCTTCGACGAAGGGGACGAGGTCGCTCTCCGACGTGTGGTAGACGATGCCGACGGGCGCCGATTGAGCCTCGCCCTGCGGCTTCGACGCGCCCGCGTCAAAGGTCAGGTAGCGGCGCGGGCGGTTCGCGGTCTCGTAGGTGTTGATGATGCGCGCGCCGTTGCTGTAGCGCTCGA
>DASWNR010000188.1:0-2276 GCA_036399155.1 Pyrinomonadaceae bacterium | reverse complement strand
CCCCCTGGCTCGGGCGCTACCACTCCGCGCGCTCAACAAAGTCGTCGTAGTTGACCGGGACGCCGCCCTTCAACGCCGCTTCCGCCGCAAATGCTTTCTTCTCTTCCGCGTCGCACTCGGCCGCGTGCTCCGGGCCGGGGCAGCTGCAATCAACGGTTATGGGGAAATTGCAGAACACTTGTAGGTTGGTTCTCATCTCGCTTATGCCTCTACCGTTTCGGCCGTCTCCGCGCCGGCCTCGGTCAAGTCGGGGCGGAAGTAAGAAATTACGCGCGCGAGCAGTTCGCGCCCCAGCTGGTTACAGTCGTCCTCGCCGAGCACGCGACCGCCCCGCTCCCTGCGCTGCCTGTCGAAGATCGTCCCGGCCATCTGCGCCCTGAAGTGTTTGAAGCTCGCGCCGCTGACCTCGTACTCGGTCGGAAAGCGTCTCAGAACCTCGCAAAGAATCTCGAAGCCGAGTCGGTCACACGCCCCGCGGCTCAAGCGCGCCCCTTCGCCCAACCTCTCCCGGCGCTCGAAGATGGTTGCCGCTATGTGTTCCTCGGCGTCCGCCTGGCCGCCCGCGTCCATCTCGTCGTTGTAAGAAATGTCTGTCATACGCCCCCCGCGCCGCCCTCGACTTGACGGCTAATAATACTCCCTTCGGAGTATATTTGTCAAGTTATAGCCCCGCCGCGACGCCGCCCCGCCCCTTATGTATGACGGCCGGTTTTGTACCTTTTAGTCCCTTACATAAGGCTTTAGTGTGTCGGCCGGAGAAACATTTTTTTTGAAACCGGCATCTTAGACGTGACGCCCCGGCTGCGGCCTGCCCGGAGTTATTCATCCCTCACGGAAGCGCACGGAAGCCGCATTTTTATTGATGATTCTTGGAGGCGGGCGGGGCGCTGGCCGGTTCGTGACGGGTCGCTTGACGGAAAACTGCAAGATTTACGTTCGTACCTTTTGGGTCTTAGTTGTTGACAACTTCGTGACAAGTCCCGCAAACTATTTTCCGCGCCCCGTTCCCCACGATCTAGGTCGCGCAATCCCTGACATTTATTATCTCTGACTTTCGTTCATGGGACTCGAAACATGCCTACAGAAAGCCTCGCTCCGAAGCCGCCCCAAGACGACTCACCGACAACCGCAACCCGCCAACTCCTGTCCGGCGTGTCCGCGTACAGCGCGGAGACCGGCACGCACCTGCGCCGGGTCTGCGCTATGTCCATGCGCCTCGGCCGCCAGCTGGGGATCGGCCGCGGCGGGTTGGACGTGCTTCGCTACGGCGCCCTCCTGCACGACATAGGAAAGCACTTCATCCCTATCGAAATCCTGCACAAGACCGAACGGCTCGATGAACTCGAATTCGGCATAATGAAATCGCACTGTGAGATTGGCGCGTTCAAGGCGCGCAGCAACGGCTTCCCCCCCGAAGTCGTCTCGATCATCCTGAGCCATCACGAGCGTTTCGACGGCACCGGCTACCCCCACGGCCTGCTCCGCGAAGAAATACCGCTCGGCGCCCGCATCATCTCGGTCGTTGACGCCTGCGACACGATCATGCACGAGCGCGCGTACCAGCACGCCCGGCCTTACGCGGAGGCGCAGAGCGAGTTGGTGCGGTGCGCGGGGACGCAGTTCGACCCGCACATCGCCGGCGTTTATTCAAAAATTCTTGCCGAGCTTGCCGAGCGGCTGGGGTGGGGCGAAGAGGAGGAGGCGTCGTCGCTGGTGTCGTAGCGCCTCGACGCCGGCGCAGCTGCTACGCCGTCCTGGTCTTATTCAGCCGAATCCTCTTCACGAACAGGTTGGTATTCGCGGCGGCGGCCTCAAGGCGCAATTCGGCGCGCTTGAGCCTCTGGTTCAAGGTGTGCGCGTCCGGCGCTTTCAGTATCTCGGCGACCCGCTTCGGAGATTTCGTCTGCTCTAACAGGGTGTTGCTGATCGTGATTAGCGTCCGGTCAAGGTAGTGGTCAATCTCCTCGCCCACAAGGTAGGGCGGCACGATTATCGTCCTCACGTCCCCCTCGCGCTCCCCGACCTCCAACAGATTCTTACCCAGCACCTCGTTCACGTCCCCCGCCGTTATCTCGCCGCGGTCGTCCTCAAGGTGTGAGGCGATTTCGATGATGGCGTGCCGTAGCTCCCTGATGTTGCCCGGCCACGCGCGCTCAAGAAGAATCTCCATCGCCTCGTCGGTGATGGTGAAGCCGCCCGGCCTCCCTACCCTCCTGGCGTGCTCGGCGAGCGCGTGGCCGGCGAGCGCCGGTATGTCGTCGCGCCTCTCGTCCAAG
>DASWNR010000187.1:0-14364 GCA_036399155.1 Pyrinomonadaceae bacterium | reverse complement strand
ATCTGTTTCGGCGGTTCGACGCGGCGCGGTTGTTGACGGGCGTCGCCGTCTCCCGGCGTGGGCGCGGCCTGCGCGTGCGCCCGGCTCCGGCCGAGCGCGGAGAGTTGCTGCGACATGAGGCCGGAGAACTGCGCGAGCAGGTCGAGCTGCCGCGACACGACGCGCTCAAGCGAGTCGGCGTGCGGGCCCGCGTCCGGGGCCGCGGCCGTCGCGGACTCGTCGGCTTCCGCCTCGGCCGGGACGACGAAATTCTGCGCCGTCGGCGCGGGCGGCGCACACGCGGGCGGGTCGTGTCGTGCGACCACGCGCGACGCCTCCGCGCGGCCGTCGTGAGGCGCGGCCGTTTGAGTCGGCGTTTGCTCCGAGGCGGTCTGCGCCACCGGCGAAGTCTTCTCGATGTGCCCGGCCAGCGCGTCGAGCGTGGTGAATTGCTCGAACAGTTGGCGGATGGAGATTTTCAGAAGGAAGCTATCTTCCACGACGCGGATGGCTTCGGCGAGCACGATGGAGTCCGCGCCCATTTCGAGGAACGAGGCGTGCGCGTCCAACGTCTCGGGCCCGGTCTGGAGCAGGCGGCCCACGATGTCGCGGAGCTTCTCAAGAATCGCCTCCTTGCGGCGCGAATCGGCCGGGGCGTGCGTGCCGCCGGCGGGCGGCCGGGGCGTGGCTTCAGTCGTCATCTCTTCGCATCCTTCCGGCGTGTGGGGCGTCGTCTCGCGCCTCCCCGAGTACACATCCGCGCCCCACACGCGGCGCGCGGGGGCTTCGAGCCAATAACTCTTTCTCTCGAACGGGTAGGTCGGAAGCCGTACGCGGCGGCGCACGTATTCGCGGTCGAAACCTTGCCAGTCAACCTCGACGCCCGACGCGTAGAGCGCCGCCAGGCTGTCGAGCAGCACGCGCCAATCGCCCCGCCCGCGACGCATCGAAGGCAGCCAACTCACGGCCGCGCCGGGCAGACAGCGGCGGCCCATGTTCAGCAGCGGCGCGTCCGGCCCTATCTCGACGAACGCCTCGCAGCCGCGCGCCGCGAGAGTCCGCAGCGCGTCCTCAAAACGCACGGGCTCGCGCGCGTGCGACAGCCAGAACTCCGCGTCGAGGAGCGCGCCCGCTTCGAGCGCCGCGCCGGTCAGCCCCGTCACGAGCGTGGAGCGCAGCGGGCGAAACTCGGTGCGCCGCAGGGCGCGCGCGAACTCGTCCATCACCGGCTCCATGAGCGGCGAGTGAAAGGCGTGCGAGACGTTGAGGGGGCGCGCGACCACGCCGTCCGCTTCGAGCCGGGCCAGCGCCTCGCCGAGCGCCCCGCGCTCGCCGGAGACGACCGTGTTCGAGGGGCCGTTGACGGCCGCAATCGAGAGCAGCCCGCTGTAAGGCTCAAGCGCGCGGGAGACCCATCCCTCGTCGGCGAAGACGGCGGCCATCGCGCCCGACGCCGGGAGCGACTGCATCAGACGCGCCCGCGCGGCGACGAGCGAAAGCCCCTCATCCAGACTGAACGCGCCCGCGAAGCAGGCGGCCGCGTACTCGCCGACGCTGTGGCCGAAGACGAAGTCGGGCTCGACGCCCCACGCGCGCCACAGCTCGGCGAGCGCGTATGCGAACGCGAAGAGCGCGGGCTGCGTGTAAGCCGTCTCGTCGAGCGCCGCCCCCGAATCCGCGCCGCCGTAGAGCACGGAGAGCAGCGGCCGTTCGAGCGCGGGGCGAAGGATTTCGTCACAACGGTCGAGCGCGCGGCGGAAGCTCGGCTGCGTCTCGTAAAGCTCGCGCCCCATCCCCGCGTACTGCGCGCCCTGCCCCGTAAAGAGGAAGGCCACGCGCGCGCGACTTCGCGCCCCTCGCCCGTGCGAGCGTGCGGCGTGCGAACCGTCAGCACGCCCGCCGTCCGCGAAGTCGGGCAAGGACAGCGAGAGTTGTTCGCGCGTCTCGCAGACGAGCGCCAGCCGCCGGTCGAAGCGCGCGCGCCCGACGTTCGCCGTGAAGCACACGTCGGCGAGCCCCTGCTCTTCGTGAAGCGCGAGATGTTCGGAGTAGCGGCGCGCGAGTTCGCGCAGAGCGTCGTCGCTTTGGGCCGACAGGGTGAGGACGTGCGCGGGGCGCTCTGCCCGTTCGGCGGCATCGCGCGGCGCTTCAGTCGAGGCGTGCGGGGCGTGCGGGGCGGGCGCTTCTTCGAGGACGACATGCGCGTTCGTCCCGCCGAAGCCGAAGGAGCTGACGCCCGCGAAGCGTCCGCCCACGCCGCGCCCCCAATCGCGCCCGCCCGTCACAATCTCAAGCGGCGAGCCTTCGACCGCGAGGTGCGGGTTGAGGCTGCGCAGGTGCAGATGCGGCGGGACGTGTTCGTGTTCGAGCGAGAGTGCGGCCTTGATGAGTCCGGCGATGCCTGCGGCGGCTTCGAGGTGGCCGATGTTGGTCTTGACCGAGCCGACGAGACAGCGCCCGCCCGCGGAGCGCGCCTCGCGCAAGACCGCGCCGAGCGCGTCGAACTCGATGGGGTCGCCGAGCGGCGTGCCCGTGCCGTGCGCCTCGACGTAGCCGATCTGCGACGGCGCGACGCGCGCGTCCGCCAGCGCCTCCCTTATGAGCGCCTGCTGCGCCAGCCCGTTGGGGGCCGTCAGCCCGTTGCTGCGCCCGTCCTGGTTGACGGCGGAGCCGCGTATCAAAGCCGCCACGCGGTCGCCGTCGCGCGCGGCGTCCGAGAGCCGCTTGAGCACGACGACGCCGCAGCCTTCGGAGCGGACGTAGCCGTCGGCCGCCGCGTCGAAAGTCTTGCAGCGGCCGTCGGCCGACATCATCCCCGCGCGTGCCAGCGCCTCGGTCAGCTTGGGCGTGAGCATGAGGCTGACGCCGCCCGCGAGCGCCACGCGCGACTCGCCCGCGCGCAGACTCCGGCAGGCCGCGTGGACGGCGACGAGCGAGGACGAGCAGGCGGTGTCGACGGCCATGCTCGGGCCGCGCAGGTCGAGCAGGTAAGAGATGCGGTTGGCGGCGATGCTCAACGCGGAGCCCGCGCCCGCGTACGCGTCGGGGCTGGCGTCGGCACCGAATTGGAGTTGCGCGTAGTCGCTGTTGCTGATGCCGACGAAGACGCCGGTTCGCGTCCCGCCGAGACGGTCGGGCGCGACGCCAGCGTCCTCAAGCGCCTCCCACGCGACTTCGAGCAGCAGGCGTTGCTGCGGGTCCATCTGCGCCGCCTCGCGCGGAGAGACGCCGAAGAAGCGCGCGTCGAAGCCGTCGACGTTCTTCAGAAAGCCGCCCCGCCGGACGGCGTGCGGCGTCGCGTCGCGCGGGTCAACCTCCCAACGCCCGGGCGGGACATCGGTCACGGCGTCCACTCCGTCGCGCAGCAGACGCCAGAAGGCTTCGACGTTCTCCGCGCCGGGGAAGCGACAGCCCATGCCGACAATCGCGATGGGGTCGTATGCGCCGCGCTCCCCCGCCCTCGCGTCTTCGTCTCGCGCGGGCGTCGCGGGCGGCGAGGCGGGAGGCGTGCGGCGCGCGGGGTCTTCGCCGAGTCGGCGCGCGGCCGCGTCGGCGGTCGGGTAGTCCCACAGGAAGGTCGGCGGCAGCGACCGGCCGAGCCACGCCCCGAGGTCGCCGACCAGCGCGACGACCTGCGCCGAGTCGAAGCCGTAGCGCCGAAACGGCTGGCCCGCGTCAACCTCGCCGGGCGCGACGCCCGCGCGCCGGGCAATCTCTCCGACGAGCCACTCGCGTACGGCCCCGGTTGTTCGCGCTTTTATTGAGTCGGGCGCGGGGGTTTTCACGGTCAGGGTCGGCGAGGCTTTGGCGGCGGCGGCCGGGCGGGCTTCGAGTTCCGCGGCGTCGCGCGCCTGCCAGCGTGCGACCTCTTCGAGCGAGCCTTCGAGGAACTCGCGGCGGCTGGCGTGGCGCTGAATCTTCCCGCTCGAAGTCTTGTGGATGGCTCCGGTCTTGACGAGGACGACGGCGTAGGGCTGTAGCTCGTGCCGCTCGGCGACGCGCTCGCGGACGGCCTCGACGACTTCAGTCCCGTCGGCCGCCGTGAACTCGCGCCTGACCTCCTGCACCAGCACGAGCCGCTCTTCCGTCCCGACCTCGACCGAGAAGGCCGCGCAGCAGCCGGGCCTGAGCAACGGATGACTCTGCTCGGCCGTCCACTCGATGTCCTGCGGGTAGTAGTTCTGGCCGCGGATGATGATGAGGTCTTTGACGCGGCCGCCGACGAACAGCTCGCCGCGGCGCACGAAGCCGAGGTCGCCCGTGCGCATGAAGGGGCCTTCGTCGGTGTCCGCGATGCGCGCGCGGAACGTCGCCTCGGTCTCTTCGGGTCGCCGCCAGAAGCCGCGCGCCAGCCCCTCGCACTTCAACCAGATTTCGCCCAGCCCGTCCGGCGCGCAGCGTCGCAACGTCTCGGGGTCTACGATGGCAATTTCCGTGTCCGCTATCGGCCGGCCGCAGCCGACGAGCGGGCGGGCGCCCGCGTCGTCCGCCGCGACCTCGACGACGCGGCGGTCGCGTTCGAGCGCGGACGCGCGCGCCGTGATGAAGAGCGGCGCGTGCGGCTCCGCGCCGCCGGCCGTGACCATCAGCGTCGCCTCGGCCAGCCCGTAGGACGGGTAGAACGACTCACGGCGGAAGCCGCGCGGCGCGAACTTCTCGCCGAAGCGTTCGAGCGTCTCGCGGTGGACGGGCTCGGCCGCGTTGCCGGCCACGCGCCAACTGCTCAGGTCGAGCGCGGCGCGCTCCTCCGCCGTGACCTTGCGCACGCACAGCTCGTAGGCGAAGTTCGGGCCCGAGCTGTGCGTCACGCCGTAGCGCGTGACGATTTCGAGCCAGCGCGCGGGGCGCTGCACGAAGGCGAGCGGCGAGAAGAGATAAGCCGGCACGCCGACGACGGCCGGATGGACGATGCCCTCGACCAGCCCGTAGTCGTGAAAGTTTGGCATCCACGTCGCGCTCACGCTCTCCGGCGTGTAGCCGTATGCGCGCGCGAGGTGTTCCGACTGATGAGTCAGACAGAAGTGTGTGACCATTACGCCCTTCGGCGTCGAGGTCGAGCCCGAAGTGTATTGCAGGTAGGCGAGGTCGTCGGCCGCCTGCGGGGTGGGCCGCCAGCGTTCGGGCGCGACGGGGTCGATCTCGTCCACCTTCAGCCAACACAGCGAGCGCAGGTCGTCCGCGCCCCCCGGCGCCTGTTCAATCATCGAGAGGATGGGTGCGGTGGTGAGGGCGACGGCCGGACGCGAGTCGGCGGCGATGGCCTGAACCCTCGGCAGCGTGCGGCCGAGACGCGCGGGGTGCGGCGGGGGCGCGGGCACCGCCACCGCGCCCGCGTACAGGCAGCCGAAGAATGCCGTGACGAATTCGAGCCCCGCGTCGAACAGCAGCAGCACGCGCTCGCCACGCGCGCCGCGCTCTTGCAGCAGCGCCGCTATGGCCCGCGCACCCGCGTCCAGCTCGGCGTAGGTCAGACGCGCCGACTCCCGCTCGCCGTCCGCGAGGAAAGTGAAGGCCGCGCGTCGGGGCTGTTCGACCGCCCTGCGGCGCAGGATTTCCGTAAGCGTTTCCCGTCCCGGTTGACTCATCTCAAAGCCCTGCCCGCGCGCGCCGGCTGCCGAGGTTCGCCGGCCGGCGCGCGCGACGCTCTCCTAATCGCGCTCCCCTTCCGCCGCGCGCCGCGCGCGCGCCGCCTGCCGCCGCGTCAACTCGCGCCGCATGCTCGTCAGAGAGGCGCGGCCCGCGGGCTCGCCCCTCGACGCGTCCGCGCCCGGCTCGTCGCGCGGCGCGCTCAGGCGTTCGGCCAGCGCGCTCACCGTGGGGTGCTTGAACATCTCGACGACGGGCAGCTCCGCGCCGAGCGCCTCGCGCAGTCTGCCGTTGACGCGAAGCAGGAGCAGCGAGTGGCCGCCGAGGTTGAAGAAGTTGTCGTGGACGCCGACGCGCTCGACCTCTAAAACCTCCCGCCAGACTCCGGTGATGAGGCGCTCAAGCTCAGAGCGCGGCGCGACGTAAGGCTCAAGCGACTCGCCGCCCGCGGCGTCGGTTGCGGGCAGCGCGTTGCGGTCGAGCTTGCCCGAAGGCGTCAGCGGCAGGGCTTCGAGCCGCACGAACGCCGACGGGATCATGTAGTCGGGCAGCCGCTCCTTCATGAAGTCGCGCAAGGCCCCGGGCACCGCCCCCGACGGCTCGCGCGGGACGACGTAGGCCACGAGGCGCAGCCCGCCGCGTCCGTCCTCGCACGCCTTGACGACGCCCTCCCGCACCTCCGCGTGCTGTCTGAGCGCCGCCTCGACCTCACCGACCTCGACGCGGAAGCCGCGGACTTTCACCTGCTCGTCGGCGCGTCCGAGGTACTCCACGTCGCCGCCGGGCAGGAAGCGTCCGAAGTCGCCCGTCCGGTAAAGTCGCGCGCCCGGACGCCGCGCGTGTGGGTGCGGGACAAAACGCTCGGCCGTCCGGGCGGGGCGGCGGTGGTAACCGCGAGCGAGCCCCGCGCCGCCGACGTAGATTTCCCCGACCACCCCGACGGGGACGGGTTGCAGACGCGCGTCGAGGACGTACATCTCTGCGTTGGCGATGGGCCGCCCGATGGGCGCGGAGGGCGTACTAGCGTGCTCGCCGCCGCCCGCGCGCGGCTCGTAGCAGCTCGCCGTGACGGTCGTCTCGCTCGGCCCGTAGGCGTTGCACCACCCGACCCGTTCGCCGACGAGCCGCCGCCAGCGTTCGAGCGCCGCGCTGAGCGTCTTCTCGTTGCCGACTACGACGCGCCGCAGCGTCGTGGGCAGGAGTAAGTCTGACGCTCCGCCGCCGGCGCGCTCTTCGAGCGCCGCCAGCCATTCGGCCCAGAACGACGCGGGCAGGTTCAGCAGCGTCAAGCCCTCGCGCCCGACGAACCGGACGAACTCATCGACGGAGTCGAACGCGCGCGCGGGCCGCATCACGACGCGCGCCCCGGCCAGCCATGCGCCGAAGAACTCCTCGGCCGCCACGTCGAACGAGAGCGACGAGAACTGCAACACACGGTCGCGCGGCGTCACCCCTTGCCGCGCCGCGAAGGCGAGACTCGTGTTAACGAGCGAGCGGTGCTCGACGAGGATGCCCTTCGGCCTACCGGTCGTCCCCGACGTGTAGACGAGGTAGGCGAGGTTGTCCGGGTCGGCGAGGGGCGCGAGATTGTCGCCCTCGTTCGCCTCGATTCGCGCCCCCTCCGCGTCGAGAAGGACGAGCCGCGCGCCGCGCGCGGGCAGAGTTTCCGCGAGCCGCGTCGTCGTCAGGAGCACGGAACACTCCGCGTCTTCGAGCATGAAGGCGAGGCGCTGCGGCGGGTACGCGGGGTCTAAAGCCACCCACGCCCCCCCGGCCTTGAGCACGCCGAGCAGCGCGACGGCCGCCCACGCTTCGCGCCCAAGCAGGACGCCGACACGCGTCTCGGCCCCGACACCGCGCGCCCGCAGGTGGCGCGCGAGCCTGTCGGCACGCCCGTTCAGCTCTGCGTACGTCAGCCGCTCGCCGCCGCAGACGAGCGCCACGGCTTCGGGCGTCGCGGCGGCCTGCTCCTCGAAGAGTTCGTGGACGCACCTGTCGCGCGGGAACTCGCGCGCCGTGTCGTTCCACTCGAAGAGGATTTGACGCCGCTCATCTTCCGCCAGCAGCGGCAGGCCGCTCAGCCGCGCGTTTGGGTCGGCGGCGGCGGCGTCGAGCAGCACGACGAAGTGGTCGAGCATCCTCCCGGCGGTCGAGCCGTCGAAGAGGTCTGTGTTGTACTCCAAAACGCACAGCAGGCCGTCCGCGCGCTCGGTCACGTCGAGCGAGAGGTCGAACAGCGAGACCGCCGCCTCGTCCTCAAACGGGCTGACCTCGACGCCGCCCATCCTCGGCGGCGGCGGCGGGGCATTTTGAAGGGAGAACATGACCTGGAAGAGCGGTGTGCGGCTGGTGTCTCGCTCGGGCTGCAACTCCTCGACCAGCTTCTCGAAGGGCACGTCCTGGTGCGCGAAGGCCCCGAGCGTCACTTCACGCACCCGCCCGAGCAGCTCGCGAAAGGTCGGGTCACCCGAGAGGTCAGTCCTCAGCACGAGCGTGTTGACGAAGAACCCGATGAGCGGCTCCAACTCCGTCCGGTTGCGGTTGGCGACGGGCGTGCCGACGACGATGTCCTCCTGCCCCGCGTGGCGTCGGAGCAGCGTCTTGAAGACGGCGAGCAGGAGCATGTAAGGCGTCACGCCTTCGCGGCGGGCCAGTTCTTTCAGCAGCGCCGTCAGCCCGGGCTCGACGAGGCGCGTGAGGAGGGCGCCCCGGTAGCTCTGCACCGGCGGCCGCGGCCTGTCGGTCGGGAGTTCGAGGGCCGGCGGGTTTCCGCCCAGACGCTCCTTCCAATATTTTATCTGTCGCGCCAGCGCCTCGCCTCGCAGCCACCCGCGCTGCCACACGGCGAAGTCGGCGTACTGGACGGGCAACTCCGGCAGTTCCGGCCGCCGCCCCGCGTCGAAGGCTTCGTAAGCCGCGCTCAATTCGTTGACGAGGACGCCGATTGACCAGCCGTCCGAAACGATGTGGTGCATCAGAAACCAGAAGAGGTGCTCATCCTCGGTCAGCCGCACCAGCGCGACGCCCACCAGCGGCCCGCGCCCCAAATCGAACGGCCGCCGGCCCAGATGCGCGGCCGTGCGCCTCACACTCTCGGCGCGTTCGGCCTCCGTCAGACGGCTCAGGTCTTCGACCGGGATGGACAGCGTCAGTCGCGGCGCGACGACTTGCGCGGGCCGCCCTTCGACCTCCGCGAACGTCGTGCGCAGGACTTCGTGCCGGCCGATAACTTCGTTGACGCTCTGTTCGAGCGCCGCGACGTTGAGCCGGCCGCGGAGGCGGAAGGCGGCGGGCACTTTGTATGGCCCGTCCGGCTCCAACTGTTCGAGAAACCAGAGACGCTGCTGTGCGAAAGAGAGCGGAAAAGGGCCCGCCCCTTCGCGCCGCGGGATGGCGCCCCCGCAGGCGCGCGCGGCCGCCTTCTCCCTCTTCAGACGCGTCATCAGCGCCGCGCGCTCCGCGGGCGAAAGCTCGGCGAAATTCTTTGCGTCAATAGTCATCAAGCTCTCGCCTTCCGGGCTTCAAAAAGTCGCCCGGCGTCGTGCCGACGCCGAGCGGGCCGTACTCGTAACAAACAACAGAGAGATTAGTGAGAGGCGGGCCGCAGTCCGGCTCGGGCAAGCCGACGCGGTGAGCGGCCGCGCGCGGCCTGTAAACGGCGACCCTCCCTCATTCGACGGCGTCGAAGCACGCGCGGGCGGCGGCGCAGGCCCGAACCCTAAATCAGAAAAGCGGAACGGTGTGACGTGCGGGTCGCCCCGGCGCGCGTCCACAGGGCCACGCGCCCGTCGCCGAAGCAGCACGCGTCACACAGAATCAGTTTTTCCTCCAACAGACTGTGATATTAGAGATGAGGCTAACGGGGCGAACTGAACGCAGGAACGATATGGTGCGTCGTGACCGTTGTCAAGGGTGCGGCCGAAGCGTCAAAGTCTCCGGCGCGAAACTTCAACAACCTAAGACTTAACAGAAATTTTATCCCATTCCGTCGCCGCCCGCGGCCGCGTTGCAAAGATTGTTTTAAGATACGAAAGGTCGCGAAAATCTCTGCGCCACGCGGCGAAGCCGAACATGAGCCCTGACTACCAGATCGCCTACGTTAACGACCGCCGCCGCTTACTCGCACTGAGCGGGGCGCTAGCCTCCTCGCCCGTTGTGGCTCTCGACATCGAGACGGCCTCGTGGTGGGACCCGCGCGCCGAGCGTGTCTCGCTCGTCCAGCTCGCCTACCGCGGCGCCGGCGGGGTGAGGGTCGCGGTCGTCGACGCCCTCTCCTTACCCGACCCGGACGAACTGCGGGCTCCGCTTGAGTCGGGCGGCGTCGTCAAGGCCATTCATAACGCGGCCTTCGACGCGTCGAGGATCGAGCGCCACTTCGGTGTCCGCGTCTCGCCCATCCACGACACGATGCTGGCGGCCCGGCGCGGCGGCGAGCGCGGCTGCTCGCTAAAGGCGCAGGCCGGCAAGCATCTGGGGCTGGGACTCGACAAGGGGGAGCAGCAGGGCGACTGGGGGACGCGCCCCCTTCACCCGCGGCAGATCGCCTACGCGGCGCTGGACGCGGCGGCCACGCTGCTGCTCTACGAGCACCAGGTGGGGCGCGGGCTGAGGGGCGACTACAGGCCGCGCGCAAGGGTCGCCGAGGTGCAGGGGGAGCTTCCGCTGGCCGCCCGGCCGCCCGGCAGGGACGAAGCATTGGACTCCACGGCCGTGCCGACTCCCCCTCCCGCCGACGCTGACTTGACGGGCGCACCGCTGGCGCTGCTCGGCGTCATCTACGAACTGCCGTCGCGCTACGGGCCCGAGAGGCTGGCCGCGTCCGTGGGCGAAGACCGCGTGGGGCTGGCCGGGTGGGTCGTCGACCGCGTGCTCGGTGAGGCGGCGGAGGTGGACGAAGCGTCCGCGAAGGAGGCGATAGCTATTTTGTGCGGGCGGGGGCTGGTCAGGCTCACGTCGGAGAGGAGGCTGGAGGCGAGCCCGGCCGGTCGGGACATGTGGGAGAGGCGGAAGCCCGGCTGAGAGGCACCGGGCGCCATAGATGTCATCCGGTACGTTCAGAGGGGGAGGCGAGCCCCGAAGGTGTCGTGCCGTCGGCGGCCGAATGTTCCGCCCGGTGGTGCCGGACTACCGCAGGCCGGCGAAGTGGCTGAAACGGGCAAAGCCGCTCCGCCCAGTCCCTTGTTTTCACGTCCGCGTTAAGACAAGATATCGCATGCGTAAGCCCAGCCCGGGGTTTAGAACAGGAGCGCGTGATGTCTGCTGATCCGTCGGGTGCGGGAACCAATCCCGCCGTCAGCATCGTCCTTCCGACCTACAACCGCGCCGCGCTGCTCGGCCGCTCTATCCGAAGTGTTCTGGGGCAGAGCTACACGGACTTTGAATTGATTGTGATCGACGACGGCTCGACCGACGAGACGTACGGCGTGGTGGCCGGCTTCGGCGACCGGCGCATCAGGTACGTTCCACTCTCTCGTAATACAGGTGCCGGCGCGGCGCGGAACGTCGGGATTCGGATGGCGAGGGGGAAGTTTTTGGCCTTTCAGGATTCGGACGACGAGTGGCTGCCGTCGAAGCTGGCCAAGCAGATGTCGGCGTTCGAACGCGGGTCGGTCAGGCTGGGCATGGTCTATTCCGACATGCAAAGAATATTCAGCGACGGGACCGAAATCTATTTTTCGGCCCCCGGCGGGCCCTCCGACCGTCTCATCAACCCCGCCATACGGTTTTATCAGGTGTGCAACCTCGGCGTTCAGTCTACCGTCATCAAGCGTGAATACCTTGACGCGGCCGGGCACTTCAACGAGAGCCTGCCTGCGTTCGAGGACTTGGAGATGTTCATCCGCCTGTCGAGGCGGTGTGAATTTCATCGCCTCGCGGAGCCGCTGGTAAAATACTACGACACGCAAGGCATCTCGAACGACCGGTACGCCACGTGGGTCAGCAGGAAATTAATGCTGAAGCTTTACTACAAAGAGATTCTGACCCACAGCCCGGCCTTCCTGTTCCATGAAGCCCTCTGGCTCTGCACGACTCAGCGGGAGGCCGCGAGGGCGAGACGTGTCGGGCCTTCATAAGCGGGGGCCGGGAAGTCTCGCGCGCGCCACGTCTTCTGGTCATCAACCCCGCCGGAGTCAACTCGGACATGCAGAGAGTCATAGCCATCGGCCTTGACGGATACGAGGAGTCGCTCGAACGCCGTTTCATCGAAGCGGGCGAGCTGCCGGAGCTGGCGCGCCTGCGTGAGAGAAGCGCCAGGTACCTTCTGGATCACGGCCCGGCACAGCGCTCCGGCCTCGCGTGGGAGCACGTCAGCACGGGACTCTCGCCCGAGCGGGCCGGCCGCTGGGCCGCCGTACATTTCGACCCGGCGACGTATTCCGTCTGGCAGGAGGGGACGCGCCTCAGCCCTTTCGCGGCGCGGCTCAATTCTCGCACCGTCGTTTTCGACGCGCCCTACTTCGACCTCGCGCAGGCCCCGCGGGTGCGCGGGGTGGTCGGCTGGGGCGCGCACGACCCCGGCATTCCGCACGCGGCTCGCCCCGGCGTTCTGCTTCTCGAATTCAAAGCGCGCTTCGGCGAGTATCCGGCCGAGAGGTGGATTTACGGCGTCGTGTGGGCGTCCGAGGAGCGCACGAGGGAGATGGGGGAGGCGCTCGCGCTGGCCGTCTCGCGGCGCGCGCAGGCTGCTCGCTGGCTGCTCGGCGAGCGCCTCACGGACTGGGACCTCGCGTTGGTCGTCGTGAGCGAGCCTCACTCCGCAATCGAGGCGCTCTGGCACGGCGTCGACCCCGCGCACCCGCTTCACAAAATGCCCTCCGCGAAGCCGGCCCGCGAAGGGCTGCTCGCCGTGTACCGCGGCGTCGACCGGCTCGTCGGAGAACTCGCGGCCGACTTCCCCGACGCGGCACTGGTCGTCTTCTCGATGGGCGGTATGGGTGCCAACCACTCCGACACGGCGAGCATGGTGCTCCTGCCGGAGCTGATGTACCGGCACGCCTTCGGCCGCCCGCTTCTCCGGCCGACGGATGCGTGGGCGGACGCGGCCGCGGTGCCTCTGCTGGGCGAACAACAGGACTGGGCGGCGGCCGTCCACACATGCTTTCCGACGGAGACTCCCCAGCGCGTACGCCGTTCGGCGGCGCGACCCTTTCTTGCGGGTCTCGAAAAAATCGTGCGCCGGTTCGGGCCGCGAGCCGAGTCGCGGCCCGAACCGGCGGAAGCTTCGTATCTGCGGCGCTCGGTCGGCTGGATTCCCGCGACCCTCTACCAGCCGCACTGGCGCTCGATGCCGGCCTTCGCCCTGCCGTCCTTCTACGACGGTCGCATCCGCATCAACATCTCCGGGAGGGAGTCCGGCGGGCTGATACCCGTCTCGGAGTACGAGGCGCGTTGCGACGAGATCGAAGCACTTCTGGGCGCGTGCCGCGACCCTGCGACCGGCGGCAAAGTCGTCAGCCGCGTCGAGCGTGTAAGGGGCCGCGACCCGCTCACGCTGGGGCCGACGGAGTCGGACATGGTGGTCGTGTGGGACGGCACCTTCTGCGCGCTCGAACACCCTGCGATGGGTCGTGTCGGGCCCGTACCTTTTCGGCGGCCCGGGGGGCACACCGGCCCTTTCGGGATGGCCTACATCAGTAACGCCGGCGTGGAGGCCGGCGACAAAGGGGTGCGGAGTTCGTTCGACGTGGTGCCCACACTGATGGAGTTGCTGCGCGAGCCGCCGCCGGAAGGACTGAGCGGGGCCAGCCTGCTGTCATGAGATTCACGGTCGCCATCTGCACCTGGAACAGGGCCCGCTTGCTCTCCAACGTTCTCGAACGGCTAACTCACATCCGGGACCCGGGGGGCGCGTGGGAGGTTGTCGTTGTCAACAACGGCAGCACCGACGACACGGAGCGCGTCCTCGCCGCGTTCGCGGGGCGGCTGCCCATTCGCCGCGCCTCAGAGCCGAGACCGGGGCTCTCCCACGCGCGCAACACGGCGGTCAGGCACGCCGCGGGCGACTACCTCGTCTGGACGGACGACGACGCGCTGGTCGACGCGGACTGGCTCGCGGCTTACGGGCGGGCGGTCGAGCGGCGACCCGAAGCCGCGGTCTTCGGCGGGCCGGTGCGGCCGCGCTTCGAGGGCACGCCGCCGCCCTGGCTGTCGGCAGCCTGGCAAGAGATCAGTGCGGCGTTCGCCGCCCGCGACCTCGGCGATGAGCCGTTCGAGTTCGGCGGCGACGAGTTGCCCTACGGCGCGAACTTCGTCATACGCGCCCGAGAGCAGAGGCTGTTCCCCTATGACCCGAACCTCGGCAGGAGGCGGGGGGGCGGCGCCCTCGGCGAGGAGACGGCCGTCATCCGCGCGATTCTTGAGACGGGGGGCACCGGCTGGTGGGTGCCGGATGCCTCGGTCGAGCACTGGATTCCGAAGGGGCGGCAGTCGGTCAGATACCTGCGGTGTTACTACAAACTTCAGGGCAGGACTTTTCACAAGTGGGACGGAGGCGGCGGGCCCACGTTTTTGGGGCGCCCACTTTGGCTCTGGCGTAGCATCATACATGCAGAGCTGACGTACTCGCGCGCGCGTTTGAGCAGAGACCCTCACCGGTGGATTAAACCCCTCATCCAAGCGTCAATCCTGCGGGGTGCTACCCGCCGGTAGCGTCAACACGAGAGCCACAACCTCGACGATGCCTTAAGAAGTAAGCGTTTGGAAGACGCAAAGGGTCGGGCGTCTTCCATCGGGGTGTTGATGGTTACGAAGGTAAGCCAGGCGCGTCTCGGGCGGATTGACAGGCCATTGTTCACCTGT
>DASWNR010000186.1:0-16615 GCA_036399155.1 Pyrinomonadaceae bacterium | reverse complement strand
CCGACAACATCGCGCGCCTCACCTCCTGGCTCGACATGCCGATGGAGCGCGTCATGGGCGCGCGCCAGACGGAGGAGGGCACAGACAACTCGGCGGTCGTCTACTTCCCGCACGAGGCCACGCCCGACATCGTCGAGGCGCACCTGAGGGCCGACCGGAACCTGACGCCCGAGACGGCCAAGGCGCTCTCCGAGCTCTTCCGCGTCGCCTACCAGCAGTTCTCCGCGCCCGGCTCAGACGCCCGCGGCCGCAAGAACCGGAAGTAGCGTCGGCCCAGTCCGGCTTTAGAATTTCACAGGCGGGGGCGTTCGACTCGGGCGGGTTGAGCGCCCTTACCCTTTTCTGACGAAGGAGAGAAACATGCCGGAGAAAGTGAACCACATCCCCGACGGTTATCACAGCGTGACGCCTTATCTGGTCGTGGACGGCGGGGCGCGCGCTTTGGAGTTTTATAAGCAGGCGTTCGGCGCGACCGAGGTGTTTCGGATGGAGGGGCCCGACGGGAAGATCGGGCACGCGGAGATAAAGATCGGCGACTCGCACGTCATGCTCGCCGACGAGCACCCGGAGATGGGCGCGCGCGGCCCGCATGCCTACGGCGGCTCGCCCGTGAGCCTGATGATCTACGTCGAGGACGTTGACGCGGTCGTCGGCCGCGCCGTCGAGGCGGGCGCGAAGCTGACGAAGCCCGTCGCCGACCAGTTCTACGGCGACCGGACGGGCGGCGTGACAGACCCCTTCGGGCACACCTGGTACGTCGCGACGCACGTCGAGGACGTGCCCGCCGAGGAGCTGGAAAAGCGCGCGGCGGCCGCGCACGGCGGCGGCGGTGAATAAAACTTAACTGCCGGGGCGAGCGAGGGGAAGGGTTCGGGTTGAAGTTCAAGGCGATTTACGGCGTCGATTTCAGCGGCGCGCGGCTGGCGGGGCGGAACACGTGGGTGGCGCGGATTGAGCGCAGAGGGCGCGGGGACGTCGGGTGCGATAGCCCCTGGCGGCTGGCGGAGCTGGCGCGGCTCGAAGACCTGTGCGGGACGGCCGAGCGCGCGGAGGCTCTGGGGCACCTTGTCGAGCTGATCGGGGCGTCGGAAGGGGCCCTGTGGAGTCTGGATTTCCCGTTCGGGCTCCCCGTGGAGGTCCTGGGCGAGCGCTGGACGAGGCAGTTTGAGTTCCTCGGCGAGTGGGGCGAGGACGGTTACGGCGCGGGGCTCGAATGCGTGCGGCGCTCGAAGGATCTGTGCGGGGCGAAGCACATCCGGCGCCTGACCGACATCGAGGAGCGCGCGCCGTTCGACCCGTACCACTACCGCATCATCTACCAGACCTTCCACGGCATGCGCGACGTGCTCGCTCCGCTCCGCCGCGGGCGCGACACGGCCATCCTCCCCTTCCAGTACCGTCGGCTGCCGGGGGCGCGCCGAGTCCTCGTCGAAGCCTGCCCGGCCTCGACGCTCAAGCGGATGAAGCTCCCGCACCAGAACTACAAGCAGCCCGAGGGCGGCCCCCTCACGCCCAAGCGCCGACGCACGCGCCGCGTTATCCTCGACGGCCTCGCGCGACACGTCTGCATCCGGCCCACAGACCACCTCCGAATCATGCGCAACGGCGGCGGCGACGCCCTCGACGCGGTTCTCGCCGCCCTCGGCGCCGCGCGCTCCTGGCGCGAGACCGACCACTCGGCGGTCGCACGCCACCGCCGCTACCCGCGCGAAGGCCGCCTCTACGTCTGAAAGTTCGCCGCGCTTTTGGGTAGGGAAAAAGCCGCCCGGGGCGGGTATAATTTGAGCCGTGGATACAGAGAAGCTGCCGCCGACGTTCAAGGGGAGACAGTACGAGATTCGCGCGTTGGGGTTGCGCGACTTCGCGGGGCTGCGCCGCGACGACGAGCCGCTAGACCCGTTCGAGCTGGCTTACTTCGCGAAGCTGATGGTCATCAACTTCGACGAGATAGCGGGGCTCTCGGAGCAGACGCGCGAGCACCTTCTGGGCGTGGGCGTCAACGACTGGTCGGGCGGGACTTCGTCGCGCCCCCTGCCGAACGGCTGGCGTGTGGTCATCCTCAACCCGAAGCACGGGCGCTCGCGCAACAACGCGACGCTGATGGAGGAGGTCTGCCACGTCTTCCTCGGACACAAGGCGAACCGCCTCTCCGTCGTGGCGCAGAACAAGCAGGGCAAGACGGTCGCGCGCGACTACAACGAGGCCGACGAGGAGGCCGCGTACGCCGTCGGCGCGGCGGCGCTCGTCCCCTACGCGGGGCTGAGCAGGCTTTTGAAGCACGGGCGGACTTCAATCGAGATGTCGCGCCACTTCAACGTGAGCCGCGAGCTGGTCGAGTACCGCCTGAAGGTCTGCCGGCTGTGGGCGGAGTACAAGCAGCGCCACCCCGAAGAGGACGCCGCGCGCGAGCAGCGCCGCAGGGCCTTCGCCGCCGCCAACGCGGAACGCGACGCCGCGGCCGATTAGAAAGCGAAGCGGGAAAGATAAAAGGCACGCCCACTGTTCAGAGGGCGTGCCTTTTATCTTTAAAGGCCGGCGCTTTGTCCCGGGCGGCTTAATGCCCCTGCTGCGCGCGGCCGGACTGGATGAGGCGCTGGCGCGCGGTGTTGCCGGGGACGGCGATGTGCGCGGCCGGGTCGAACTCCTTGCCGACCGAGGGGCTGCCCTGCGGCACCCAGATTTCCACGCGCGTCGAGCTGTAGCCCGACGGCAGGTAGCGCACGTAGTAGCCGTCCGGATGCACCGACCAACGCCCCGAAGGCACGTCGCGGCTGCCGGGCCCGAGCGGCGCGTTGCCGGAGAGCACGGCCACGCGCTCCATCTCGGCGAAGGAGGCGCCGGGCGTGGTCAGCATCCGGCGGAGCTGCGCCTCGGCCTCCGCGATCTGTCGGAGCGGTTCGGGGACGCCGCCGAGCGCGTCGGTCAGGGCGTTGCCCTGGAGCACGTCGAGCGCGCTGCGGTTGAGCGAGGCGAGCTGGCGCGGCGTGAGCAGTTGCGAGGCGGTCGCCTTCAGCTCGGAGCTTAAGTCCTCGAACTTGGCGCGCGCGATGATGGCCCACAGGAGCTGCTGTATGCGCTGCTGCGGAATCTCGGGGCGGTTGACCGAGTTGCGGACGATGGTCATCACGGCGTCCTCGGCCGGGCCCTTCGGGGGCGCGTAGAGGTAGCCGTCGCCGCCGCCGGGGCCGTGCGTGCCGGCCTTGAGGCAGTAGCTCTGCGTCTGCATCGAGTAGAAGCCGGGCTGTAGGACGAAGCCGCCGTTGGGCGTGCGCTGCAAGGTCATCAGCGAGCGGCCGGCCTCGCGCGGCGTAAAGCCGTCCTTCGACGAGTCGGCCCACTTGGCGTCGTCGAGGCTGGTCGTGATGGGCTGCTTGTCGCCGAGCAGGCTGGGCGTCTTCTTCTTCAGCTTGTCGCCGAGGCCGCCCAGGCCGCCGAGCTGCGCGGAGGCCGTGACGGCGAACACGGCCGTCAGCGCGAAGGCGAAGAGCGCCCACACAGTCGGGCGTTTAAAACTTGGGTTGTGCATCGAATTCCTTACTTCTCCAGAGGTTTGAAAGATACCGCAGCCCCCAGATGTTAACTCCCCGCACGGGGTTGGACAAGCGGGATTTAAGGATTTGAAATTTCGACTTTCACACCCTGGCTCCCGCGCGCACGCCTCTTCACATTTCGCCCGCCGCCTATTAACTTCTCAGGCATGACGGAGGGCGGCGTCCCCGAAAAACTGCGCGAGCTGCGCGACGAGGTGAAGCGGAGTATGGACTACCGCTCGTTCTACCTGCGCTACTGCCCCGAGGCGCGCGCGGCGGGCGCGCGCCTCCAATCACTCTGCCCCATCCCCTCGCACGCGCACAGCGGCAAGGGGCACCCGAGCCTCTCGATAGACCTGCAACACGGCCTCTTCAACTGCTTCTCGCGCGACGAGGGCGGCGACGCCATCACCTTCTACGAGCTGATGCACGGCGTCACCTTCGCGCGCGCCGTCCGCGAGCTCGCGCGCGAGCTTGGGCTCGACGGGCGCAAGGGCCGCCCCTCGCTCGCCTCTGCGTCGGCGCCCGACTCCGCCGAGGCCGACGCCGAGAGCCCGGAGAGCGTTGAGCCGCTCGACCAGAAGCAGACCGCGGAAGTCTGCGCGCGCTTCCTCGAAATCTGCCGCGCCGAAGACCAGCTCGAAGGCGTGGCCTACCTCGCGCGGCGCGGCATCGGCGCGGCGACCGCCCGCCGCGCGGGCGTCACATACTTCCCGCGCCGCGCCTACCGGCGCGTGATGCGCCGGATGCTCGAAGCCTTTCCGGTCGAGACGCTGCGGCGCGCCGGCCTCTTCAACCGCAAGGAGCACCTGACGTTCTACCACCACCGCCTGCTCTTCCCGTTTTTCGTGGGCGGCCGCCCCGTCTACCTACAGGCGCGCACGACCGCCGCCGGCGTCGAGCCGCGCTGGCACAACATGCGCGGCCCCGTCCCCGCGCTCTACAACGCCGACTCGCTCGCGCGCCTCGCGGGCGGCGCGGTCGTCTACCTCGTCGAAGGCTTCACGGACACCCTGACGCTCCTCGCCAACGGCTTCGACGCGGTCGGGCTCGTCGGCGCGGGGGGCTTGAAGGAGGAGTGGCTCGCGCCGCTCGGGCGCTTCCGCGTCGTCGCCGCGCTCGACCCGGACGCCGCCGGCCGCCGCGCCGCCGCGCGCTACCGCGAGCTTTTCAACGCGCGCGGCCTCCGCCTCGCCGCCGTCGAGCTGCCTTCGGACGTTAACGATTTCTTCCGCCGCCTCCCCGTCGCCGGCCTCGAACTCGACCTCCTGACGGAAAAGGCGCTGGAAGCGGTGGACGGTAAACAGTAGTCAGTAGGCTCCGCCCGGCGGAGGTTGCCGTCGACAGTCTGGCCGCCCGGCTCCGAAGGTTTTTCCACTGTCCGCCGTCTACCGTCTACCGTCTAACGCTTTTCGCTACTGACTACTGGCTACTCTCTACTTTATAATCCCCCGCTTATGGCCGAAGAGACAGCGAACGTGGGCGTGAGGGCGCCGGGGCTTTCCCTGGCGGACAAGCTGCGCCTGCTTCTGGAGATCACCAGGAAGATCAGCCGCTCGCTCAACCTCGAAGAGGTTCTGGCGCAGGTGATGGACACGCTCGACTCGCTGCTGCCCTACCACGCGGCGGGCATCTACATCATCCGCCGCGACCCGCACCTGAGCGAGGGCGGCACCGCCTCGCTCGTCTTCCACGCGGAGGCCGTGCGCGGCTACGACATCGAGGAGCTGATGGAGCTGCGGCTCAAGCTCGGCGAGGGGCTCATCGGCTGGGTCGCGCAGACCGGCGAGGCGGTCGTCGTCTCGGACGTGAGCGCCGACACGCGCTACGTCAACGCGCGACGCGAGACGCGCTCCGAGGTCGTCGCGCCCGTCATCTCGAACGACTCGGTCATCGGCGTCTTCGACCTTGAGTCCGACGACCTCAACGCCTACAGCGAGGACGACAAACAGCTCCTCATGCTGCTCGCCTCGCAGGTCGCCATCATCGTCGAGAAGGCGATGCTGCACGAACAGCTCGTCGAGAAGAAGCGGCTCGAAGCACAGCTCGAAGTGGCCCGCGACGTGCAGCTCGCGCTGCTGCCCGCGAGCGACCCCGAGCTGGACGGCTTCGACATCTCGGCCTACAACTTCTCGACCGAGGAGGTCTCGGGCGACTACTACGACTTCGTCAAGCCCTACGACGACCACCTCGGGCTCGTCATCGCCGACGTTTCGGGGAAGGGCGTCCCGGCCTCGCTCCTGATGGCCTTCCTGCGCGCCTCTTTGCGCTCGGCCATCCACGTCGGCTACGCGCCGAACGTCGCGATGGCGAAGGTCAACTACCTCCTCTGGGAGTCCATCGAGCAGCACCAGTTCGTGACGGCCTTCTACGGGATGCTCGACGCGACGAACCGCACGCTCGCCTTCGTCAACGCCGGCCACAACCCCCTGCTCATCCTCAACCCCGACGCCAGCCCGCGCTTCGTCGAGCGCGGCGGCCTCCCGCTCGGCCTCTTCAAGGACACGCGCTACTACGAGTACTACCTGCCCATCGACGCCGGGCAGACGCTCGTCCTCTACACCGACGGCGCCACGGAGGCGCAGAGCCCCGAAGGCGTCGAGTACGGCCGCGACCGTCTCGTCGAGGTCATCCGCCGCAGCCGACACCTCCGCGCCCGCGCCATGATCGACTTCATCTACAACGACATCTTCGAGTGGACGGGCGGCCGGGGCTCCGGCGACGACGTGACCTTCGTCATCATCAAGGCGCTATGAGGGGAAGTAGCCAGTAGACGGTAGACAGTAGAAAAACACGCGGCGCATCTCAGCCTACAGGCCGGATGCGCCGCTTTGTATTCCTACTGTCTACCGTCTACTGGCTACTAGCTAGTTTCCTCAGTGCGCCGTGGGCGATTCGTGCGCGTGGTCGCCGCCGGGGGCGACGGGCGCGCGGTAGTCGCCGAAGCGGAACTCGGCCTCGGGCGTGTTGAAGCTGTAAACGTCGAAGCCGTAGGCGTCGAAGTACGCGACGAGGTCGTCGGCCGAGCGCAGAAAGATGACGGGCGTGTGACCCGCGTCCGCGCGTATCTCCAGGATGCGCTCGATGATCTCCAGTGGGGCAAAGACTCTCACCGGGTCTCTGTAAGTGGCCATAATTCGCTCGCGCCTCCCTTCCGGTTCCGCCGGGGCTTTACTGCGTGACGCGCTCGCCCCGCGACCGTCTGACAGTCTGATGTACGCCGAAGCGGGCACGGTTGTTTGCAAGGCGGGTGTCTTTTCCGTTGCAAGAATTCACGGAAGTTTCGCCGCCCCGAAATTCCCACTTGCAAAGTCGCGCCCCGTTCTGTCATCTTAGACAAGGGAAGCGCCCCGGACGTTACGACCCGCCGGAGCCCCCAGCCTCATTATTCTCCACCCCGTACCCGAGTCGCACTTCCTACAAGATTTTCCCGGAGCAGATTTGATGAGCACACCGCAAGCGCCTTTTACCGCGCCGCCACCCCCCGCGCCGGGCGCGCCCCCGCAGTTGAATTTTCTGAGCGTCCTCCAGCGAATGCTGTCGGTCTCCGACAAGGTCAGCGACCTCATCTTCTCGCCGGGTCGCCCGCCGCAGGTCGAGCTGCTCGGCGAGTTGCAGGCCGTCCCCGTGCCCGGGCTCGAAAAGCTCCTGCCGGCGCACACCGCCGCGCTCGCCAAAATCATCATCGGCAACCACCAGACGGCCGGCGAGAATCTTGATAAGCTCGGCTCGGCCGACCTCTCGTTCAGCGCGCCGGGCTTCGCGCGCTTCCGCGTCAACATCTTCATGCAGCGCGGCACTCACGCCATCGTCATGCGCGTCATCCCCAACCGGCCGCCGCAGTGGGAGGACTACAACCTGCCGCCGGTCTTGAAGGAGGTCGTCGGGCTGAAGAACGGCGTCGTGATCGTGACGGGGCCCACGGGCTCGGGTAAGTCCACGACCCTGGCCGCCATCATCGACCTCGTCAACCAGACGAAGGCGTACCACATCGTCACCATCGAAGACCCGATCGAGTTCCTGCACCCGCACAAGAACTCGACCGTCCACCAGAGGGAGCTGCACTCCGACACGCCCAGCTTCTCGCTGGCGCTGCGCGCGGCGCTGCGCCAGGCCCCGAAGGTCATCCTCGTCGGCGAGATGCGCGACCGCGAGACCATCGAGGTCGCGCTCGAAGCCGCCGAGACCGGCCACCTCGTCCTCTCCACCCTCCACACCATCGACGCCGCCAAGACCGTCGACCGCATCATCGGCGTCTTCCCCAAGAGTGAGGAGAAGTCTATCCGCACGCGCCTG
The DNA here is from genome assembly GCA_036399155.1 of Pyrinomonadaceae bacterium. GTDB lineage: Bacteria > Acidobacteriota > Blastocatellia > Pyrinomonadales > Pyrinomonadaceae > QHXN01. The sequence goes on along the minus strand of DASWNR010000186.1, from coordinate 8,789 downwards.
TCGCAGTCATTCCGCTTCATCGTCTCGCAGCGTTTGATACCGCGCGCCGACCGGCAGGGGCGCATCGCCGCCATCGAAATCCTCAAGTCCACGGCGCGCACGCGCGAGTACATGGAGTACGGCGAGCGCGAGGGCAAGTCGCTCACGGACGCGATGGAGCAGGGCGACCTCGACGGGATGCAGACCTTCGACGGCGTGCTTGAGCGCTACGTCCGCGAGGGGATTGTGAAGAAGGAGGACGCGATGTCCTACGCCACCAACCCCGGCAACTTCCTCCTCCGCCTCAGCGACATGGGAGCCCCCGGCACGGGAGCCCCCGCCGCGCCGGCCGGCACGCCAGCGCGACCGCCCGCCGCAAACAACGGCAACTCCATGCTCGACATGATCGAATAGCCCGCACTGGCGGAAGCCCGACCGCTCCGGAAAGGTGAAGGCGGGAGGGCGAAGGATGAAAGGACGGCCGTTAAGCCTCCTTTTCATCCTTCGCCCTCCCGCCTTCACCCTTTATTTTACGCGCTCTCTTACGGTCGGGCTTCCACACGGGGCGTCCGGGGTGCAAAATGGCAACCATGTGGGCGTCAGGTGTACATCAAACCGTCGTGGCATTTCCGGGACAGGGACGGTGGGCCGTGAGGGCGTCGCTTCTGATGGCGGCGCTGTTCGTGCTGTCGTCTGTGTTCATGCCGTGGGCGGGCGCGTCGCGGCAGTCTGAAGCGGGGGACGACGGCTTCGTGAGTCTCGCGCTGCCGGCGGGCGGCGAGGTCGTGGTCGAGAACCGTCGCGGCGGCGTCCGCGTCGAGGTCTGGGACGGGGAGCAGGTCGCGCTGGCGGCGTCGGTGCAACAGACCGCGGGCGCGTCCGCCGCGCGTCCCACCCCTAAGCGTCCCATGCGGCGCAAGGCCGCGCCACAATCGAGACTCCCGGTCAACGTCGAGACCACGGGCGGCGTTCTGAAGATAACCGCCGCGCGCGCGACCGCCGCCGCAGGCGCCCCGCGCGTTGACCTGAGCCTGCGCGTCCCCGCCGGCGCGAGGCTGAAAATCTACACGTCGGACGGCGCGGTCGAGGTGTTCGGCGTGCCCGTCTCGCTCGACGCGCAGACGCTCTCGGGCGACCTGAGCCTTGCGCTCCCAGCGCAGGCGGGCGCGACGCTCACCGCCCAATCGCTCAACGGCTCGGTCAACCTCGGCGAAGGCGTCGAAGCGCGCGGCGCGGCCGGGCGCGTGCACCGCGGAAAATTTCAGACACAAACTGGCACGGGCGGCCCTGCGGTCAACCTCTTTTCGGGGCGCGGTCGCATCAGCGTGGAAACGCTCGCGGCGGGCGGTTCGAGTCGAGTCGAGACGGCGCGGCGCGCGGGGCCGGTCGGCGGCGCGGACGCGGGCTCACCACGCCGCACAGTGCCCGAGGCGGCGCGCGTGAGAGAGACGCCCGACGACGCGCCCTTCAAGCCCGTGCGTCAGCGCCCGGAGCCCGCGGAGACGCCGCTGGAGGTTGAGGAGGACGAGGTGGTGCGCGTCGAGTCCGACCTCGTCACGCTCAACGTCTCGGTCGTCGACCGCGCGAGCGGGCGCGGCCTGCACGGGCTCACGGCCTCTGACTTCCACGTCTACGAGGACAACGTCGAGCAGACCGTCGAGCACTTCGAGACGGCCGAGGCGCCCTTCGACCTCCTGCTCCTGCTCGACCTCTCCGGCTCGACGGCGCGCGTCACCGACACGATACGCGCCGCCGCGCGCCGCTTCGTCGATGCCACGCGGCCGCAGGATCGCGTCGGGGTAATAGCCTTCGCGGGCGAGGTCGCGGTCGTCTCGCCGCTGACGAGTGACCGCGCGCGCCTGCGCGCCTCGCTCGAACGCCTGGCGCCGCCGAAGGGCGACACACGGCTCCACGACTCGCTCGCCTACGCGCTCGACTTTCTCGAACGCGGCGCAGACCCCGCGCGCCGCCGCGCGCTCATCGTGATGAGCGACGGGCTCGACTCGACTCTGCCGAACGTGACGGGCGTCGGCTCTCGGGTCTCTTACGAGGAGATACGGAGCCGCGTGCAGGAGTTCGACGGCGTCGTCTACGCCGTCTGGACGAACACCGAATACTACGAGGCGTTCAGCCCCGAAGACATCCAGCCCGAGACCTACGACCTCGCCAACGGACACATGGCGGGACTGGCCGAGGCGGGCGGCGGCGTCTTCTACGAGGTGGAAAAGCTCGAAGACCTCGCGGGCGCATACGAGCGCGTCGTCGCAGACCTCGGCACGGTCTACGGCCTCACCTACCGCCCCACAAACAAGCGCCGCGACGGGACGTGGCGCGCCATCAAAGTGCGCCTCCCGCGCCGCGCCGACGCCGTGGCGCGCGGCCGCCGCGGCTACTTCGCGAAGTGAAATGGAAGTCTAGTCGGCGAACAGCCGCCCGGCGGCGAGTCGCAGGGTCGGAAAGACGTACGACTCTATCGAATCGCCGCCGCCGAACGTCCGTGCCTCGTTAAAGATGCCGCCGCCCGCCTGCCGGCGCACCTCGACGGTCTGCGCCGTCTCGTCAATCAGCCACAACTCGCGCACGCCCAGCGCCGCATACGTCTCCGCCTTCGTGTTCCGGTAGTAGAAGGCCGAACCCGGCGAAATGACTTCGATAACGAGGTCGGCCGTCTCCCTCTGTTTCGGGTCGAGCCGCGCCTCTAACTCGGCCGAGACGTAGAACATGTCGGGCTCAAGGTACGTCCGCGCGCTCGTCCAGATAGCTGCCCGCGGGAGGAAAAGACTGCCCCTGTCATTTGTCTCCACCAGGTGAGTTGTCAGGATTTGGTTGAGGCGTTTGACAACGTAGTCGTGCGTATATTCGGGAGGCGGGGACAGGTAGAGGACTCCTGCGATGAGTTCGAGCTTCGACCTGTCCGGCGGGTCAGGAAGTAGCCAAAACTCCTCAAGCGTGTAGGTCTTGACCAGCGGCGAGGTGATTATTCGGTTGCTCATCAAGAAAAGCCTCCGGCCGCCGAGTCTATCACCGTACCGGAGGGCACCGACGGCCAATTTAGCTGTCGCCGACGTGCGGTGGTACGCAGACATTAGACTTAAGGGAGGTTGCAACATCTCCGGCGTTTTTGCGGCAGCGCGGGGGGCGTCTGGGGCGTCTAAGTCTCGATATGCGTGGAAGGGCAAGCCATTTTCTCATCTTTTTTGTGATTCTCGCGGCGCTGGCCGCCGGGCTCGTCGTGTTGATGACGAAGCGTTCGAGGTCGCGCGAGGCGTCGCCGGTTCTGGCGGCGGCGGAGGCGCCCGCGCCGGCGAAGCGGAGCCTGCCGCCGCTCCCGCAGCGTCCGCTCTCGCCACGTCTGAAATCTCTGCGCCAGCGCGCGGCCGAGGCCGCCTCGCGCGAGCGCGGGCTCGAATGGCGCGACGAGGTCGGGATGACCGAGTTGTCGGGCTGGGAGTACGGCACGCGCACGAAGGAGATCGCGGACGTGCTCGCCACAGACGATTTGAAGGGGTTGAGCCGTCTGGCGGTCGCGGGCGGGATGTTGCCCGCGGGCACGGATCTCGCGGCGCTCGCCGTCAGCTTCACGGCCGCGACCGCCGGCGCCACCTATTCGCCGCTCGACAAGCAGGTGCTGCTCGTCTCCGAACGCGGCGGCCCGCGCGACACGGGGCTGCTCACGCACGAGTTCGTACACGCGCTGCAAGACCAGCACTTCGACCTGCTGCGGATGGTGCTCGCGCGACCCTTCAGCTTCGACCGCGAGGAGGCGGCCTTCGCGCTCTTCGAGGGCGACGCCGTGAGCGTCGAGCGCAGGGTCATGCGAGGCGAGGCGTGGGTCAAGCGGCCGCTCGAAGACGTGGCGCGCGAGGAGGACGAGCGCTTCGCCTCGTACCGCAAAGGCATCGGCGCGTTCTTCCCGCCGCTGCTCACGGAGACTTTCATCTTCCGCTACCGCGACGGCCTGCGCTTCGTCGAGACCATGAGGCGCGCACGCCCCGCCGTCAGTCTAGACGAAGTCTTCCGGCGCCCCCCCGTCTCGTCCGAACAGGTCTTGCACCCCGAGAAGTATCTGGCGGGCGAGACGCCGCGCGAGGTCGAGGCGGACGTGAAAGGATTCGCGGACGAGGGGTGGGGCTTGGCGGCGACGACGCCGCTCGGCGAGATAGGCGTGCGCGGGCTGCTGATGGCCGGCGTCACGACCGACGAGGCGAAGCGAGCCGCCGCCGGCTGGGGCGGCGACCGCTCCTTCGTCTTCGAGCGCGAGGGTCGCGCGCCGCTCTTCGTCTGGCGGACGGTCTGGGACACGCCGCGCGACGCGCAGGAGTTCTTCCGCGCCTACAACGAGATGCTGCGCAGGCGCGCCGCGCCCGCCGAAGCGGACGCCGGCGCCGTGCGCGCCTGGCGCGAGGGCGAGGCTGTGACGCGCGTCCACGTCGAGGGCGACTCTGTGACGGTCGTCCGCGGCGCTGAGGCCGACTCGACTGAAGGGCTCCGACTCGCGCTCGGGCGCTAGTGCCGGGGCGTGCGGGGCGAAAGTTTTAGCGCAGTTCCTCTGTTTGTTTAGCGCGGGGCGCTTGTGGTGAGCGTGCGGCGGGAGTATGCTCTGGGCGAAAAGGCTCTCCCCAAGGCCCCGAACCTTCCCCGAGAAAGCGCACCATGAAAAACATCAAGACCTCCGGGTCAGGGATTCTCTTCGCAATCCTCTTCGTCTCGGCCTTCGGCTCGGTCGCCGCGCGCGGGGACATCAACGACATACGTGACATGCGCGTCATCTCGGCGCGCGCCGGCCGCGTCAACCTCATCTCGGGCGACGCGCGTCTGCGCCGCGCGGGCTCGCTCGAATGGCGCGCGCTCACGGCCGAAGACGAACTGAAGAGCGGCGACACGGTCGGCGTCAACACCGGGCGCGTCGAGATTCTGCTCAACCCCGGCTCTTACTTCCGCGCGGGCGCTGGCGCCGAGTTCATGCTGGCCGAGGCCGAGCTGGACGACCTGCGCGTCGAGCTGGCGCGCGGCAGCGCCGTCGTCGAGGCGATGGGTTACGCCGACAGCGACCTCTCGATCACGATCTCGACGCCGCGCTCGAAAGTGCGCATCCTGCGCACGGGCGTCTACCGCGTCAACGCGTCGGCCGACGGCTCGGCCGAGCTGTTCGTCTCAGGCGGGCGCGCGCTGCTCGGCGAGACGCTGGTCAAGGGCGGGAGGGTCGCGCGCGTCGGCGCGTCGGGCGTCGAGGTGGCGAAGTTCGACAAGAAGGAACGCGACGACTTCGACCTCTGGAGCCGCGACCGCGGCAAGGAGCTGGCGAAGGCCAACGAGAAGATACAGCGCCGCACGCTCAACACGATCTTCGCGCGGAACAGCTTCGACAACAGCTTCGGCGGCTACAGCCGCGGCTTCTGGTTCTTCGACGCCCGGGCGCGCTGCTACACCTTCGTCCCCTTCGGCTACGGATGGCGCTCGCCCTACGGCTACTGGTACCAGACGGGCGTCATACTTTACCCGGGCCCGGGCGGCGGGTGGGGCGGGGCGGGGCAGAGTCCCGGCTACTATCCGCCGGGGACGAACGGCGGCGGCGGCTCGAACCCGTCGGGCGGCGGCTACCCCGGCGGCGGCGGCCGCAACTCCGGTGGCGGCGGCATGGTTCCGTCGCGCCCTTCGTCCGGCGGCGGCGGTATCGACCGCACGCCGGCCGCGCCGCGCAACGAGCCGCGCTCCATCGACAGTCTGCCGCGCCGCGAGCAGTGAAGAGGGACGCGCCGGCCGAGACGTAAGCGCCGGAAACAAAGTCGGTCTTTCAGAGCTTCGCCCCGCCAGCCGCTTCGGCGCGCCGGCGGGGCGAACTCTTTTGCGTGGAGACGCGCCGCGGGGTTTCCGAAATCGGCTACGCGCCTTTGGCCGGGGCGAGTTCGTTGGCGGCGACGAGGGCGGAGTGTGTGACGGCGGCGACGCCGTTGCCGGGGAAGACCGTGTCGCCGACCATGAGCAGGTTGGGGACGTGCGTCCTGTGCGTCGGGGCGTTCGCGCCGAAGACGTCGAGCGACTGGCCGACGCCGCCGACCATGCCGAGCCGCCGCCGCGTGCGCTCGTAGAAGGTGCGCGGCGTCGCCGTCTCGAAGACCTCCGCGCCCGCGCCCAACTCGGGCAGAGCCGCGTGGACGCGCCCCCAGAGGGCTTCGAGCATTCGCGCGTCCTGCCCCTCGTGCTCGGACTCGTCGGAGTGGAAAGAGAACCACTGCTCCGCGTCCGTGAAGGCGTTGACGGTGGCGGCGCGACGGCCTTCGGGCGCGCGCGCGTCCCACGCGGGCGCCGCGCCGAGCATGAAGAGTCCGCTCTCGGCGTCGAACGGCTCTCCCTCAAGCGGGTCGGAGAGGGCGAGGACTTTGTCCGAGGGGAGTCGTCGCGCCGCCTCTTCCTCAAGGCTCACGAAGATTTGATACGCGCCCCAGCCCTTCAACTGCTTGAGCCGCGCGCGCAAGTCCGCGGGCGTGCGGTCGGCCCCGACGAGCTTGCCGTAGGTGTCCCAGACCGTGAGGTCGCTGACGACGGCGCGGGTGGCCCCGACCGCCTCGCCGCTCAAAAGCGTGACGCCGCCCGCGCGCCCGCCGCCGTCGAAGGCGAGTCTGAGGGCCGTCGTGTCGAGACGCACCGTCCCGCCGCTCTTCTTTATCGACTCGGCGAGCGCGTCGGCGAGCGCTTGGCCGCCGCCTACGAGCGCGTGCATCCCGCGCAGCGGCTCCGTGAGCGCGACCACCGCGTAGAGGTACGCGCACGAGTCCGAAGGCGTCTGCGCGTAGAGCTGTAGCTGCGCGTCTATGAACTGTCGGAAGCGCGCGGAAGTCCCTGCGAGGTGTTTCGCCGCCGGGTCGGAGCGCGCGGCGAGGACGCGAGGCGCGAGGCGGGGCTCGGCGGCCGCGAGCTTGAGTAGCTGGAGCCTTGAGGCTTCGGCGAGCGCGGGAGCGCGGCGCGAGGCGCGTCGGAGCGCCCCGGCGACCTCGGACGCCTCGCGGTAGAAACGGACGGCCGCCCCGGCGCACTCCGGGAACGCCCCGCGCAAAGACTCGTAAAACTCCTCGGCCGGGCCGCCGACGCGCACGTCGCGCCCGCCGGGCAGGCGCACGGTGTACGCGGGCGAGACCTCACGCGCCTCGGGCGGTTTGACGGGCAGCTCGGCGAAGACCCTCTCGTGCAGGTCGCCGGGCTGCCAGCGTGCGTAGAGCCCCGCGCCCGTCTCGAAGTCGTGGCCGAGGTGCTCGAAGTTCGCGGCGCACCCGCCGACACGGCTCGCGCGTTCGAGCAGACAGACCGAGACGCCGCGCGCGGCCAGCAGCGCCGCCGCGGTCAGCCCGCCGATGCCGCCGCCGACGACTACGACCTCGTAAGCCATCCCCGGATGAGTCAGCCGCCGAAGAGTCTCGCGAAGAGTTCGACGAGGAGCCCCGGCGCGGGCGCCGTCTCCTCGGGCGAGAACCGTCTGAGGTACGGGTCGAGCACCATGAAGAGGGCCTGAATTGCGTTGAAGACGAGGTGGACGATGAAGCAGGGCAGGAGTTGTCCCGTTCGCGCGCGTATGAGCGTGAGCGCGAGGCTGAGGATGAAGATGGTGGCGATGACGCCGAAGCTCGGCCAGTACTGCGGGGCGTGTATGGCCGTGAAGATGAACACGACGCAGGCGACCGCGCCGGCCGCGCCGACCAGGCGCCGGAGCGCGGAGTAGAGGACGCCCCGGAAGACTACCTCTTCGACGAGCGGCGCGGTGACCGACGCGACGAAGGCGACGGCGAGCGTCGCCGCGCGCGAGCTGCGGATGAGCTGTTCGAGCGCGTTGTCGGCGGGGCCCGCGAGCTTGGCGATGAGGATGCCGACGAGAAGCAGGAGGACGGCCAGACCGGCGCTGCGCCAGAAGGTGAAGCCCGCGCGCCACTCCCAACCGAGCGTGCGAAAGAAGGGGAGCTTGCCCGCGCGCGTCACGATCAGCCACGCCAGCCCCAGCGTGATGAGGTGCGCCGGCAGAATCGAGAGCACCTGCACGACGAGCGCGCCCGGGTCTTTGGTCGCGAACTCTGCGAACGCGACGAGCCCGACGCCCCTGTAGACGGCGTAGGGGATGACCATGACGGCGAACGTCAGCACCATCAGGACGAAGCTGACGATCAGCAGCCCCACCGCCTCCAAGACCCCCCAGGGCGGGTTGTCCGGGTCGGGCCCGGCGCCCGGCGCGGGCGCGGCTTCGGGGAGACGCTCCTGCGGCCCGCGCGTCAACTCGTCCGTGCTGTCGTTTGGAAACTGAATCGGAGGCGTGCCCACGCAGCCGAGTGTAAGAGATGCGACGCGCGAGGGTCAACAGGGGAAGTGATGAGTGACGAGTGATGAGTGGTAAGAAGATCAGGCCCGCCGTCTTCTCTCGTCACTCATCACTCGTCACTCATCACTCCTCAAAATGTTCCAGCATCGCGGCGCGCACCCGTCGCATGAGGGCGGGGAGGTCTTCGTCGGTGAGGCCGTCGGTCGGGACGGGCGGGTCGATGTGCATCTCGACGGGGCCGGCCCGCAGCACCATCGAGCCGCGCGGCATGGCACGGCGCGTCCCCGTGATGGTGACGGGGACGACCGCGAGCCCCGACTCCAACGCGAGCCGGAAGCCGCCCTTCTTGAGCGGCTGGAGCGAGCCGTCGCGCGTGCGCGTGCCTTCGGGGAAGAGGAAGGCCGAGACGCCGCCGCCGAGCAGGCGCGCCGCGCGGCGCAGGCTCTCGATGGACTCGGCCGTCGAGCCGCGGTTAATCGGGATGTGGCCGGCGCGTTGGAGGTGCCAG
>DASWNR010000185.1:0-30355 GCA_036399155.1 Pyrinomonadaceae bacterium | reverse complement strand
GAGTGGCGGGTGGATTACAACGAGCGGCGTCCGCACCGGAGCCTACAGCAGCAGACGCCGGCGGAGTTCGCGGCGAAGTGCAGCTCTTATCAAGCGGCGAAACTCTCGTTATGATTGCACCTCAATTGGGGAGAAGGTCAGTGGCGACTCTGAGTTCATGTGTGTGCTGCTAAATGGTAGAGGCAGTGTAATGGTCAAATTATATCTGCACGACGAAATTCACATACTTCATTACATCCTGACAATTTCACTTGATTGAATATTGAGAACTTCTAAGCGTGGGCTGAGTGTATAATTCCAGTCAGGGCATATAGCATGAGATTGAAGATTAAGCTGATCCATCGCTGCCCTTGATACCTTCTGCCCTCCTTTAAAAGTACCTTTTTGCAAAAAGGCTTTGACCTTTAGTCCGGTTCGCGTACTTGTCCCACGTATGTACCCTAACATTACCTCTAATGATCGCAGCGGCTTACCTGCCCAGTTGATGCTGATTTGGCTGAACAGACGGTACTCAACTGGATTCCACTTCGAGCATCCCGGCGGGTAGTGACAGACTGTTACTCTCAGACCAAGCTGATCACTTAACTTTTCCTGGAGCTGTTGCTTCCATGCTCGTACGCGGCAGCCGTTACTGCCTCCACCGTCTGCTAGTATCAGCAGCTTGTTCGTTGCTGGGTGTATAAGACGGCCTTCATTCCTCCACCACCTGGCGATTGCAGTCACCGCAAACTCTGGGGTGTCACCTGATGTCCCGACAAAAACATACCCCTTATTTTGATTTAAATCATAGATGCCATAAGGCACGGCTCGACAAACAGCCAAGCTAGTAAAATCGTAAGAGTTAACCTCTTCAGCTGTCTTACACCATGTCCGCCCACTGTTTTTAAAATTTCCGATAGACTCTTTTTTCTTTGTGTCTACGCTGATGATCGGTAAATTTTCATCGGTGAATGCCTTCTTCTGTAATGCAATGTATCGGAACTGGGCATCGCGTTCGGGGCTATTAGTCCTGAACTTTATCTTCTTTTTGTTGGTCTTCAATGAAAATCCCATTTCCTTGAGCATACGCCATACGGTATTGTGACCGACCTGATAACCCAATTCTTTTAGTCTTTCGGTTAGCTGGTACGTGCTGCTGCGCACCCACTTTTGTCTGCTCATGGGGTCGCCAGCTATCTCATCAGCAAGGAGCCGTTCCAAAGTCGCTTTAATGTCTGGGTATCTCTTTTCAACACGAGGCCGGCCACCAATAGGTATCGGCGCCGGGTTAATTCTCCCGCTCGCCAGAAAACTGGCCAACTCTTTGCGGCCACGACTTATCGTCGGGATAGCCATACCGGTAATCTGCCTTATTTGCAGAGTACCGCCATGGCCTATGCGCTGAGACTCCATAGCCGCATACCAACGTCGCTGCTGCTGATTCAAGCAACTGAGAAAGATGTTGAGTAGTCGATGTTGCTCTTTAATTGGGTTGGCAGTTTCTTGTTGGCAGGTCGAGCAATGACAAATATGCACCTTAGATGTATGAATTTTACGTCCCATGATAGGTGGCCGCAGCTTTAATCAAAAAAGCTAGCCTGAACATACTCAGGCTTTTGTTTGGACTTCTCATCTTTTGATTTCTGGTTCCTGATGTATTCCTTTACAAGCTCTGTCGTGGTCTGATCGCTCACGCTACCGATGTAGTAGCCGATGGCCCACAGCGTTCCTTCTTTCCAGATGTACCTCTTTATCACGTCGAGGAACTCCTGCCTCAGCCTTCTCGATGAGATGCCCTTGAAAAGCTGGACGATCTTGGCGGGCGCGTACTTGGGTGGCGCTTCAACCAGCATGTGGACGTGGTCGGGCATCACCTCCATAGCGATGATACGGATGCGGTAATCGCGAGCGATTTCTTTGAGGATTTGTTTCAGCCTCTCTGCTATCTCTCCGACCAAGAAGCTGCGGCGGTATTTCGGAATCCAGACGAGGTGGTATTGCAGGCTGTAGCGGCAGTGCGAGCCGGAGCGCGTGTTGTCCTGGTAGAAATAATGCAGGACTGCCTTGAGCGTCTTCTGTCGTTCTGCCTGTTCCATTGTGGTAGAGGTCCTGCGATGAAATAGCAGTCTTACTCTTTATCTTCATCCCAATCGGCATACTGCGGGGGGCTTTTACCGACACGCTTGACGACCTTCGGGAATTTTCCCCGCACGGTCCTCTCTTCGACGGCCACGACATCGACCTGATGCCACCAGTCGTCGCCGAAGTCGAACCAATAGCCGAAGAGGTCATTAACTTTCAGTCCGAGCGACTCAATCGTCGTACTCTTCACGCCTCCTGCCGGCTTATCCTCACCGTGTATACCTGCGGGAAGCACGTACCGCCGCGCCTGCGGGTCCATCGGCCCCTCGCCGCCGATCTGGAACTCGTACATGTGCTCGTCTTCGCGGTCGAAGGCGTCGAAGATGACGCGGTGCAGCTCCGCGAGCGTCTGGTCACCGCGAATCTGAATAGTTCTGGAGACTACTTTGTTCTTCTCCAGAAAGCTCCCGGTCATCGGCCCGTCCATGATAGACACGTCGAGCGTGTAGAGCTTCCGGTCGCTTCTCGCCGTCCGCGCCGCCCGCGTCTTCGTCGGTGATTTCGCCACAGTCGCTTACCCCTCTTGAGAATACGGCCGTGAACGGTTCGAGCTTATACCGCCGATTCTACTGCTTGGCCGCTCCGGGTTTCTTCCGCTTCGCCGCTGCTTTACCTGCCTGCCCGTGCCGCTTTTGCCCCGCGGCTAAAAACCTCGCCAACTCTTCCCGCTCCCAGCCGTGGCTCTTCGACATGGCGGCATTGAGGCGCTCTTCAATCCACGCCCATTGCGCATCGTTGGCGTGCTCTAAGACCACCTCGCGGGCACTCGGCGCAAGGTCAATGCCGCCCATCTCTATGTCGGCCAACTCAGCTTCCAGCAGCGTCTCCAGCCATACCCGGTGAGTCTGTGCGTCGGCCTTACTGTTCTTGAGACACTGGCTTAGACCCTGCGCGAACTCGTCTATGACGACGGCAATCCTACCGTCCTCGTCTATCTCTCGCAGCATATCGTCGTAGCTGCGAACGGCCTCGTCCAAGACGGCGTGGTATATCGCGCCGGCATTCAGCCAGTCGCCGGGTTTGGCCGCACGGGCGGCCACTTCCCGTAGCGCCCGCAACTCCTTCTCTACGACGTGCTCGCTCTCGTGTCGGAGTGCCCGGCGTGTCTGGCGGCGATAGACCGACACGTCCGGCGGATTGCCTCGCGCCGCGTGCCCGGTTTCGACGGAGAGTTCGACCAGCGATAACAACTCGGGCTCTTGCTTGATTATCTCGCCGATGAGGGTAATCAGTTCTTCCCTGCTGCGCCCGGCGAGCAGCGTAGTAAGCGGCGGGATGGAGCGGAACGCCTGCGGCTCGTGAACATAGGTGAGAAGCAAGGCAACGATGTGCTTGCAGATGCCGCCGTAGTCATAGGGGCATGTGCAGGAGGTCTCGGCGATGCCGCTTTTGCTGAGCGTTGCGCTGACCTGATAGGGATCGTAGTCCGAGCCCTGGCACTGGGCTCGTAGCTCCCTCTCTTGGCGGACGGGCTCTAGGAGAGAGCCATCCTGATAGTAAGCTTCGCCGCGGTCGAAGCTCTTCTCACTCGCCAGCTCGCGGACGTGCGCCTCGGTCAGACGTGGCAGTTTCTCTTCGGGCACACGGCCATTATAGCCGGTCTGACGGCTACTCTTTGGACGCGCCGGCCAACTTCGCCTTCAGGCGAGTCCTGGCATCCGTTTCGTCCGAGAGCGAGAGCGCCTTGCCCCAGGCATCGCGTGCTTGTTCCATGTCGCCGAGGCGGGCGGAAGCGTCACCGAGGCGCTCGTAGTTGGCGGCCTCCTTCGGCTCGGCTTTGACGGCCTCCTTGAGGTCGGCGAGGGCTTCGTCGAGTTTACCTTGGGTGAATTTGGCCGCGCCCCGCGCGCCGAAGGCCCGGGTTAACGGCGGGACTATCTCAAGAGCCCGGTCGTAGTCGGCGACGGCCGCCGCGTAGTTCCCTTTCAGGTGTTGGGCGAGGCCGCGCCCGTAGTAGGCTTCCGCGTAGTAGGCGTTGAGCTTGATGGCTTCGGTGAAGTCGGCGATGGCCTCGTCGTATTTGCGCCGGTCGTATTGAATCAAGCCCCGGGCGACGTAATGTACTTCGGGTGACTTGGTCTACGCTTTGATGGCCTTTGTTAAATCCTCGTAGGCCGCCGAATAATCGCCCTTCTGGCGGCGGGCGGCTCCCCGATGATAATAGGCTTCGGCGTTTTGCGGATAGACCTCGACGGCCTTGGTGTAACTCTCGATGGCCCCGTTCAAATCTCCCTACTCGTAAAGTTTATTTCCACGAAGCATGTGCCCGTACGACTCGACCCACTTACTGTCCGCAGACCCGCTCCCCCTCCCGGGGCCTATGCGGCGCCCGCCCGTCCTCTTCTCCTCCTCGATTTGAGTTTTGACCTGCTTGAGCAGGGCCGGTGTGATTTGCATCTCGCTCTCTGGCGCAATCTTCAGCAGGGCGACGACAGCCTGCACGCGGTTCTGCTCGAACCTGTCGTTCTGTAACCTGAGCAGGGCCGGCACGGCCTCTTTCGCTTCCGGCCCGATGGCACCGAGCGCGTAGGTGGCTATGAGGCGGCTCTCCGCGTCCCGAGCGTTCAACATTTCGGCGAGTTGGGGCGTGGCCGCCTTCGCTTCGGGGCCTAACATCTCGACCGCCCGCGCGGCCCTCAAGCGTTCTTTGGAATCCTCACTCTTCAGCCCCTCGACGAGGACGGGGACGACGGCACCGCCCGACCCTTTTCCGACCCTGGCGAGGGCGTCGAAGGTAACACTTCGTATGCTGGGGTCCAGGTCTTTCAACGATTTGATTAAGGCGGGGATGGTGTCCTTGGCATCCGGCCCGATGTAGCCGAGGGCGATGACGGCGTAGAACCGCACGTCGTGGGATTCATCGCCCAGAGCCTCAAGCAGGACGGGGACGGCGGCGCGCGCCCCGGGTCCGATGCGGGAGAGGACGTAGGCGGCGCGCGTGCCTGCACGTCCGCCCCTTTCACGAGTTCGATGAGGGCGGGGACGGCGGCTTCAACATCCGCGCCGGACTCGCGATTGACCCACGGCGTGTAGAGGGCCATGACGGAATAGTAGAGGACATCAGCGTCCGGGTCTTTGAGCGCCTCGACCAGCGCGGGTGTGACTGCTTTCTCCTCCTCTGCAAGAGCGGACAAGCGCGCCGCCGCCGCGACGCGGACTCGCGCGTCCTTGTCTTTCAACTCGTTGACGAGGGCAGGCGCGTTGCCCCTGTCCCCCGCGACGGAGCGGAGCGCCCTGACGGCGTAGTAGCGGACGAGGCCGCTCGTGTCTCTGAACGCTTCGATGAGGGCGGGGATGGCGGCTCTGGCCTCGTGCCCAACAACTCCAGATATTTTGCTGCCTGGGTACGGACTTTCTCGTCCTTGTCCTTTAATTTCGTGATGAGGGCGGGCACATCGGCGGCCGTCGGCTTCTGGGCTGACGCGACGGGCACGAGAGTTAAAAGGAGCACGGAGAGGAGACAGCCCATCCGCAGGTTCTTGGTTCGATGTCGTCTGTGGGGAGTGGTCATGGTCTCTTCCAAGTCTGAGGTTAAGAGGATTGTCGTCGAAGTCGGCCTCGGGTTGACTGGCGCTACGCTCGCAGCGGGAATGCGGCGGAGACATCGTTGAGTTTGATGTCGTCCGCGAAACTTAGCACCAGCATCAACTAAACTCAAGAAGAAATGTCGGACCACCCGCGGCCTGCAGCCCGCGTCCTTCGGTAGTGCCTTCAGGGTCTTCTGACGCTCGGCCTGTCCCGCTACACAATCCTCTTTTGAGGCAGTTGTGTGATGGCTTTGAGAAAGAGGCTGTTGGGAATTCTCATTATTTGCGCGAAGGATAGTGGTTTTTCTCGCTTTATGCACGAGTGATTTCTCGCTTTATGAGAGAATCAAGTCTGTAGGTTGTTGATGGCCGGTTGGTGGGTTTCTCAGTTTATGCTGGAACCGACACACGTAGATGATCTTTTAGCAGCCTTTCATGAAGCACTCCCCACTTTAGGCTAGAACCGACAGGCGCGGCTGGGATGGCGAAGACATTGACAATCCGGCGGCTTGAACTTACATTCTGTCCGTCTTCACGGCTGGTAGTAATTAAGTCTGCCGGGTGGCCTCCGCTCCAGCCAAGTTTCTTTGCTCTTCATCCTGCTAGTTTAAGAGCTGCAACGGCCTGACGAAGCTCAGTCCGGTCACGCGAGCCGGCCGCCGCCCTCTCCTTTCCGGGGCGGTCTAGGTCCGGGGGCTCCGAGGCGAATGGACTACAAGTACGACATCTTTATCAGCTACCGCCACGAGAAGAAGGTTCATAAGCCTTGGGCGCTGGACTTCGTGGAGAAGCTTAAGGTCTTTCTGGTGGAGGAGCTCATATCCACCCCGCGGATCTTCATAGACGAAGAAGGCATCCGCACGGGCGACCGGTGGAGGCGCGCGCTGGAGGAGGCCCTGGGCTACTCAAAAATCCTCATCCCCATCTGGTCGGTGAGCTACTTCGTCGAGAGCGAGTGGTGTAATAAAGAGTGCGCCATCATGTATTACCGTGAGATGATGCTGAACGAGGAGCGGAGGGGGCGCGCGCCCGAGGGCGGGGCGGGGGCCGAGCCCTGCCGTCTGCTCATGCCCGTCAGGTTCATGGACGGCGAAAACTACCCGCCGTTCGCCAAAGATATTCAGCAGTTCGACTGCGAGATCTACAACCGGGCGAAGAGGCTCAGCGTCGGCGAGACGAAGCGGTTCAGGGCGCACATGTTCCACGTCAAGCAGTGGGCGCCGCAGGTCAAGGAGCGCCTCATGAGCGCGCCGCCTTGGGACGAGCGCTGGCCGACGCGCGAGTGGACGGAGGCCGCGCTCAAGCACTGGGACGAGAACGCGGACAAGTTCAAGCCCAAGCCCGACCCGTCGCCGGTCAGGCTGACGATGTGAACAGGCATGGGAGAGGTCGTCACATTCTACTCCTACAGGGGCGGCGTCGGCCGGACGATGGCGCTGGCCTACACGGCGTCGCTGCTCGCCGAGTGGGGGTACAAGACGCTGGTCATCGACTGGGACCTCGGCGCGCCCGGGATCGAGAGCTACTTCAAGAATTACATCGACATCAAGAAGGTAACGCAGCAGATCGGCCTAGCCGACCTGCTCTACGCCACCGGCGGTGCGCCGCTGGACGCGCCCGTGGAGGCGAACGGCCGCGCGCCCAACGGCAACGGTAACGGCGCGCGCGGGCGGAGGGGCGGCGGCTTTAACAAACAGCCGCCGTGGCGCTGGCCCGACATCGTCGTCCCGGTCGGCTACGTGGACGGGCGGGGGAACCTCGACCTGCTGACCGCCGGCCGCCGCGACGAGCAGTTCCACGAGCGCGTGCGCGCCTTCGACGTGCAGGGGTTCTACCGGCGCGGCGGCGGCCACATCCTCGAACAGTGGCGTGAGTACTGGAAGGAGACTTACGACTTCGTCCTCATCGACTGCCAGGCCGGCGTCACAGACCTCGGTGCTATCTGCAACGTCCAGATGGCCGACATCCTCGTCCTGATGCTCTCGACCGCGCAGCACGGCATCGACAACGCCGTTAGGGTCGCGCGAAGGGCCACCGCGGCGCGCGCCAAGCTACCCCTCGACCGCCTCCACCTTCTAACCCTCCCCGTCCTCGGCCGGGTGGATGACGAGCACGTCAACGAAGAGATTAGGGACGAGTGGCTCAAAGAGGTCGGGCGCAAGGTCTCGGAGTTTTACGACGACTGGCTCCCGACGTTCTTCTCGAAGACGCGGATGCTGTCGCTCACCAAGATCCCTTACCACAGGCCGAGCCGCATGGAGGAGCAGTTGGCGTTCGTGCACTGGCGCGGCGAGATCGGCCGCGTCTTCGAGAACATCGCGGCGCTGCTCGCGCGCGAGCTCGACGACCTGCACGAGCTGCACAAGAATCGCGCGGCCTACGTCGCCAAGGCCAACCGCTTGCCGTCGGCCAAGCGGAACGGCCGGGGCGTGTTCTCGCCGCAAGAGACGCGCCAGCGTCACGAGCTGTGGCTCGACACCGACGGCCGGGAGGGGGCGCAGGGCGATTTCAGCATGCGGAAGCTCTACGAGGTGGACTTCAGCCGGGCCCAGCTTGAGCGTGCCCTCTTCGTCGGCACGGACATGAGCAAGGTCGTGCTGTCTGGGGCCAACCTCCGCGGCGCCGACCTGACGGACGCCGTGCTCTCCGACGTTAAGCTAGACCACGCCAACCTGACGCGCGCCTCGCTGAGCGGCGCCAAGCTCCACGAGGTGGACGGCTTCGAGGCGAGGCTCGTCCGCGCAGACCTGAGGGGTGCGGACCTCAGCGGGTCGCAGTTCGCGAGCGCGAACTTCCGCCACGCTAACCTCCTCGGCTCGAAGCTGATCAAGACAGACATGAGCGGCGCGCGGTTCGTCGAGGCGAACTTGAGCAAGGTGGACTTCGAGGGCGCGCAGATGCTCAACGCGGATCTGAGCAGCGCGACCATCATCGAGCCGTTCAACTGGACGCTCCCGCAGTTCGGCGGCGCGAACCTCTCGGGCGCGACTGTGTCGGAGGACATCTCGAAAGAACTCTCCGGCGGCGAGGGGCTGCAGGGTGCGCGCAGGCACGCCGTGCGCTTCCAGATCTACCTCTTCGGGCTGCTGGCGGCGTCCGCCTACGTAATCTTCGTGGCGCTGTTCGAAACGGCCGACGCGGCGCTGTTGAAGAACGACGGCCTCGGCGGCACGGGCGGCTGGATGCCCGCGCGCGCCTTCTTCATACTGGCGCCCGCGGTGCTGCTCGCCCTCTACTTCCTGCTACACCTCAGCCTCTACAAGCTGCACGCGAGGGTGGCAGCCTTGCCCGAGACCTACCCCGGCGGCCGCACCTCCGGGGAGGAGGTGACGAACGCGTACATGAGGGCCGCGCTTCAGCCGGACGGCGCCCGGCCGCCGCGGCTGTGGCACACGGCCGTCGTCTTTCTGGCCCGCTGGTTCGCGCCGGCCACGCTGTTCCTCGTCTGGCTGCGGTGCCTGCCGCTGCGCGACCGGACGCTGACCTCCGTGCAACTCCTGCTGATGGTCACCTCCGTCTTCGCGGCCGCCCTCCTCTCGCGCTGGCGCGACGCGCCGGCGGGCGGGACAGTGGGCGCGAACGACTAGAAGTCTTGGGCGGTCCGCGGTCGCCGTCGAGGTGCAGGTGAAGACTCACCACAGAATCGTTCTGGTCGTCGCCCTTACGGTGATCCTCGCGGTCGCCCAGGCGGCGGTGTCCGACAGGACCGCGCCCTGGCTATTCTCGCGGCTCGGGGTGCGCGTGAACCTGAACCTCGCCGGCGCTGACCTGCGCGGCTCGCGGCTGCGCGGGCGCGACCTCGCCTTCGCCGAGATGAAGGGCGCGGACCTACGCAAAGCCGACCTGAACGGCGCCTACCTTGATTCGTCCGACCTCTCCGGCGCGGACCTCGGCGGGGCCGACCTGAACGGCGCGCGACTGCGGGGGGCGAAATTGCAGGACGCCGTCCTCGAAGGCGCCGACCTGCGCGGCGCCGACCTCGCGGAGGCGACGGGCCTCTCGCCGGCGCAGCTCGAAAGGGCCCAGCTCGACGACGCAACCGCGCGCCGCTTCAACCTGAGGCCGCCCGACGACGAGGCGGACGAAGGGGAGGCCGCGCCCGCGGTCTCGCTCGAACGCGTCGGCGGCACCATCAAGGTCGAAAGCGAACCTTACGAACTCGCCATCTCGAACGACGGCGGCCTCGTCGCCTTCGCCGGCAGGTCGCCGGACGTGCAGCTCTGGCGCAGTGCGGAAGGCGGATATGAGCCGCTCGCCCCGCTGAAGGGGGACGGGCCGGTCGTCCGCTCTGTGGCCGTGAGTCCAGCGGACGGCGGCGTGGTCGCGTCGGGGGACGAGGGCGGGGCCGTCAAGCTGTGGCGCGTCGGCGAAGCCGCGCCTTTCGACACCGCGACGGCCGCGGACGAAGGCTACGTCTTCAGCATCAAGTTCAGCGGCGACGGGCAGAAGCTCTTCACGGCCAGGAACAAGCCCGCCCTCCGGAGGCGGGTGATGCGCGTCTCAAAGCTCCCAGGCGTCGTCAACAGCCTTTCGACCAAGACGCTCGACCGCGACCTTGTCATCGACTTCAGCCCCGAAGGTAATCTGCTCGCGGTCGCCGCGCCCGGACAGGACGCGCGGCTGCTCTCATTCGCCGACGGCCGGGAGCTGTTGCCTCTATCTGACAGCCGGGGCAGCGTCGGCGCGGGCGCCTTCAGCGGCGACGGGAGCCTGCTGGCGTTGGGCGTAAATGCGGGCGGGGCGAGATGGAAGGTGCAGTTGTGGGGGACGGCTGGCGGCCAAAAGATCGGTGAGCCCTTCGCTCCGTCTACGGGAGAGGTCGAGAGCCTCGCCTTCACCCCCGACGGGCGCTACCTCGCGGCGGGGTGGGTCGACGGCGGCATCAGTCTGTGGCGCACCGGGGACGGGTTGCTGTTGCACACCATCAAGGCGCACAGGCGGCACGTCTACAGCATGGCCTTCAGCGGCGATGGGCGCTTCCTCGCCTCGCTGGGTGGCGACAGGACGATGGCCGTGTGGCAGGTCAAGCCGAAGTGACGGCGGGCACGCGGACGCGCGGAAGACCGGGGGTTTGATTGCTCTTATGAGAAGGCGATTGAAGACTCGTGTGCCGCTCGCCGCCCTCGTCTGTGCGTTGGCGCTCGCCCACGGCATCACGGACGGCAAGGCGGCGGCGCCGCCCCAACTGAGGCGAAAGGGGGCGCCGCCACAGTTGGGGCGGAAGGGGGTACCGCCGAGGGATGCGCGCGGCCGCGGCAACACCAAGAAGTCCCCCGAGCGAGATCAACCGCCGAAGCACCGTTTGCTCGCGCAGATCAAGCGCGACACGGGGAGGGAGATCACCCCTTCGAGCTTCCTGTCGTCGCACTCTTACGCGACGCGAAGGTCCGACAAACAACCCCTGTTGGTCGTGCTTTCGAAGGCCGGCACGCCCTGCGGCGATGACGCGTACGTGTTCGTCTACGACAAGCCCCGGGGGAAGTATCTCGAACTGCTCGGACTCAGGTGCGTGAAGGATGTGCACCCTTCCCCCGAGGCGAAATTCACCAATGGCCACCCCGACTTACTATATAACTCTCAGCCGCCGAGCGCCGGCTGGAGTTACACCGCTGTCTTAAGATTCGATGGCAAGTTCTACGCGGAACACGATTGCGGTACGGCCGAACAGAGGGGTGCAGACATACAGATTACGACCGGATGCGATGGCAGGGGGCTGCTATCGCTTCAAAAACAATCCGAGGGAAACGTTATACCGAGAGACTAGACCAACGCAGCCCACGCAGAGCCCCTCAAAGCCCTTCCACCACCTTCATCTACATCGTGTGAACGCCTGATCCGTCTACGCTGGTTTTACGCGTAAAGGGGTGGCTCGACATCTCGTCGCGGCCCAGATCGGAGGGATCTGATTTGGAGATTCACGCATACAAGCCTCACTACGCTCGAAGCTCTTCTCACTTGCCAGCTCGCGGACGTGCGCATTAGGTCAGACGCGGCAACTTCTCTCCGGCCGTATAGCTATAACCCTCATGCGGGTCAGAGATAGTTCCATCACCTGCGTCTCGGAAATTCTCATTATTTGCGCAAAGGATGGCGGTTTTTCGCGCTTTATGCACAACCGATTTCTCGCTTTATGAGCGAATCAATTCTGTAAGTTATTGATAGATGGTGTAGGGGGTTCTCACTTTATGCTGGAACCGACAGACACTAAGAAGGGGATGGTGACCAAGCACAAGACTCCGACGCCGACGGCGACGGCCCAGAGCCCCGAACGCCTGCTCTCCTTCATCTCCCCGACCTGCGTGTAGCGCACGGTCGTGTCGGTGTGGGACTCCGAACTGACGACCACGAAGTAGTCTCGCCGACCTGGGCGATGCGCCCCTTCAGCTCCCGCTCGTCCTTCAGCTTCACGCGAGCCTTCGACCCGCGCTTCTTTGCCAGCTTGCCGACTTTCTTCTTTAGCTTTTCCGAGCGCGCCGCCTCCCCCGGCCCCTGCTCCTGCGCGCGGGTGCGATCACCGACTGCGCGTGAAGCAGGGCCGCGGCGAACGCGAGCGACAGCAATTTGTCGAACATACGTGCCTCCCCGACGAAACTGAGACTGCTCGCGGAGCGTGGAGGCAACTCGCGCGCCCCTTGCGCGTTCGCGGGGGCGGGTTAGAACGAGGACTGCCGGCGCGACCGGCCCGACGACAGTTGAAAAGTAATTCCGGCGGGCGCGTGCGGCGCGGGCTGACGGGCGGCCGTGCGTACGGGGCGGGGCTGATCCTGTTCGCGGGGTTTTTGCGCGTATACGAGTGGCCGGAGTTGAGCCGGCAAAACATTCAGGTTTTTATACGGGAGATTTCATCATGTCCGTCAAGCGTCACACTTTATCGATTCTGGCTTACGTCATTTTGTTGGCGGGCACGGTTTCGGCTCAGGCCGTGGGTGGGCAGACCCCGGTTCGTCCCGAGGCGGTCGCGACCGCTTCGGCCGACGCGCCGGGCGTGCGCTTCGTCTCGCCTTCGGGCGCTCGGCGCGTCCGCCTCGAAGTCTACACGCAGGCCGGCGAGCGCCTGTTCGACTCGGGCTTCCGCGCGGGCAGCATCGCCGACTGGGACGCCTCGGGCGTCGCCGACGGCTCGTACCTGTGCGTGCTGACGACCGAAGACCTTTCGGGCGTCGCCGGCCGCAGCCTGAGCGTGGTGACTTTGCGGGGCGGCCGCGCCGACGTGCGCGGCGGCGACGAGTCCCGTCTCAAGGGCGAGTTCGCGCAGGCGCTGGCGTCGGCGGGTGAGGTCTACGGGGGCGAGGCGGCCGGCGGCGAGCGCGCGGCGACCGTGACGGCGCACGACGGGCGGGACGGTCAGGTGACATCGACCTCGGGCGCTTTGACGTTCCGCACCGGCGACGTGTTCACGGGTAAGGAGCGCGAGCAGATGAGGGTGACGCCCGAGGGTCGCGTCGGCATCGGGACGGCCGCGCCCGAGGACGCGCTCGACGTGGCGGGCACCATCCGGGCGCGCGGCGGCATCCGCTTCGACGACGGCACCGTCCTCACCTCCGCCGGGCAGGCGAAGGGCGCGGGCGTCTCGGTGACGACGCTCGGCACCAACGCCGCCGACGCCCCCCCCACCGCGAACGCCGCGGGCGCGGGCACCGACAACAAGATCGCCAAGTGGTCCGACAACACGGGCACGCTCACCGACTCGACCTTCCAGGAGGACGACGCGGGTAACGTCTTCAACTTCTTCGGGACGCGCGTCACCGCGCCCGGCCAGCAGCCCTTCTTCGAGGCGCAGCGCGGCAGCGGCACCGACATCCTCCAGCGCTTCTGGAACACGGGCGCGGGCGGCGCGAAACTGCGCTACGTGGCCGGCACGGGGGCGACCTCGCAGGTTCAGCTCACAGACAACGCCGAGTGGCTCTCGTCCATCGCGGGCAACAACTCCGTAGGACTCCAGTTCAGGGTCAGGCCGTCGGGCGCCGCCAACACCGAGGCCGGGCTCGACGCGAGCACGCGGATGACCATCGCGCGCAACGGCAACGTCGGCATCGGCACGGCCGCGCCGGTCGAGCGCCTTGAAGTCGCCGGCAAGCTCAAGCTGAGCGGCGCGGGCTCGGGGATAGTCTTCGCCGACGGCTCTTCGATGACGACCGCGCCCACGGGCGCCGGCGGGACGCCCTCGGGCACGAGCCTGATCACGGCCATCAACGACCCGGCGACCACGGGCTTCATCAACGACAACCGGCACTCGCCCAACATGGCGCGGCTGAACGGCGCGAACGCCTGGTCGGGCGCGAACACCTTCGGCGCGGGGCTCTCCGCCAACAACGCGCTCGTCACCAACGTCGGCAACCCCGTCAACGCGGGCGACGCGGTCAACAAGGCTTACGCCGACGCCAACTTCGTCAAGTTCGTCCCCGGCGCGGAGCAGCTCTCGGTGGGCGACGCCAACGGCACGGCGCCGATGATTAACCTGCGCGGCGGCTCGACCTGCTGCTCGGGCCCCGGCGGCCACACGCCCGCGTGGTTCAAGGTCTTCCAGAACGGCAGCTTCGTGGCCACGGGCAACCTCGGCATCGGCGTCTCGCCGATGCAGGGCAAGGGCTACCGCACTTCGTGGGACAGCTACAAGGGCGCGTTCCGCTCCGGCTACGCCGACAACGAGTGGGACGACGTGACGGTCGGCTTCTTCTCGTGGGCGGGCGGCAGCAACTCGACCGCCGAGGGGCTCTACGCCTTCGCCTTCGGCGACACGAACTTCGCGCGCTCGACTTCGAGCATCGCGTTCGGCAGCGGCAACGAGGTGAAGGGCGCGGCCGGGTTCTCGGCGGGCGCGGGCAACCGCGTGTGCGACACCTACGGCGTCGCCTTCGGCAACAGGGCGCAGTCGGGCGGCCCGCTCATCAACGGCAAGTGCGACCCCGACACTTTCAACATCCGCGGCCTCGCGGCGGTCGCCCTCGGCTACAACGTGACGGCCGACCAGGATCACACGACGGCGATGGGCAAGTTCGCCACCAATAACGGCTTCTCGGGCACCTTCATCTGGTCGGACGGCTCGGCCACCGCGAGCGCCGACACGTTCCGCAACACCGCGAACAACGAGTTCGCGGCGCGCGCCACGGGCGGCTTCCGCTTCCGCACGAACCTCGGCGGCACGACGGGCTGCAACCTGCCGGCGGGCTCGGGCGTCTTCAACTGCACTTCGAGCCGCGCGACGAAGGAGAACTTCTTCAACGTGGACGGCAACGACGTGCTCGACCGCTTGCGCAAGGTTCCGGTCTCGACCTGGAACTACATCGCAGAGGGTCAGCAGTCGCGCCACCTCGGCCCGATGGCGGAGGACTTCTACTCGGCCTTCCAGCTCGGCACGACCGACAAGGCCATCGGCATCCAGGACGCGGTCGGCGTCTCGCTCGCGGCGGTCAAGGCGCTCGACGCGCGCACCACCGAGCTTCAGCAGAAGACCGAAGAGGTCGATCAGCTCCGCGCCAAGGTCACGACGCTCGAACAGCGCCTCGCCGCGCTCGAACAGCTCGTCAACGCGAAGGCCGAGGGTCGGCAGAAGTAAGCTTCCCCCGCTCCCCCGTTCCCCCGAACGCGAAAGCCCCGCTCACGAGAATGAGCGGGGCTTTTCTTTCCACTACTTTTTAATTTCAAATTTGAGATTTCAAATTTCAAATCCCCTCCGTCAGTAGTTGGTCAGGATTCTTTCGGGCTCGAAGCCCATCTCGTGGAGGCGGTCGCGCGTCTGCTCGATCATCTCGCGCGAGCCGCAGACGAGCGCGACGGGGTCTGAGAGCGACGGCAGCACGTTGTCCAAAAGCGACTGGACGTAGCCGGTCTGCCCCGCCCACTCGTAGCCGTCGGGGCGCGAGATGACCTGGCGCAGCTCGACGCCCGCCGCCTTCCACGACTCGGTCTCGTCGCGGTAGCAGAAGTCTTCGGGCGTGCGCACGCCGTAGAGGACGACGACCTGCCCGAAGCTCTCCGGGCGCGGCAGCACCGACCTGAGCGCGGAGCGCAAGGGGGCCACGCCCGTCCCCATCGCGACGAAGACGAGGTCGCGCCCCTCCTGCGCCGCGAGGTCGAAGCCGTGCCCGGCTATCTCGACGAGGCGGACGCTGTCGCCCGGCCTCATCGCGTAGAGGGCGCGCGCGGGCGGGTCGTTCGAGTTCTTGACGAGGAACTCCAGCTCGTCGTCCTCGGGCGCGCTGGCGATGGCGAAGTAGGCGCGCCCCGCGTCGCCGACTTCGAGCAGCGCCACCTGCCCCGGCGTGAAAGGCATCTCGTGACAGTCCGTCGCGCCCTCGGGCAGCACGTCGAAGGCGCGTACCTCGCGCGCCTCCTGGTGGACGCGTTTGATGACGAGGGCGCGAGCCCCCTTCCCTTCCGTTGGAGCCACCGACATTAAGCTCTTCTCCTGTGATTTTTCTACCGGCCCCGAGTGTAGCGCAGCCGCCGCGCCCCGGCAAAAGCAGCATCACCCGTGGCGCGGCGCTCGGGGGCTGTGCTAAAACTGTCGCCGTCACCGTCGCCCTATAACTTTCGGCACAATGAAGCGCTCTCCGCTGCTGGTCATCTTCGTCACGGTCTTCATCGACCTGGTGGGCTTCGGCATCGTCATCCCCGTGCTGCCGTTCTACGTCGAGGGGACGCAGTTCGACGCCAGCCCGCGCGCGGTCGGGCTCCTCTTCGCGTCCTACTCGGTGATGCAGCTCATCTTCTCGCCCGTCCTCGGGCGGCTCTCAGACCGCTACGGCCGCCGCCCCGTCCTCTTCTTCAGCCTTCTGGGTACGAGCCTCGGGTTCTTCGTCATGGGGTTCGCGACGACGCTCTGGATGCTCTTCGCCGGCCGCATCATCGACGGCATCACGGGCGGGAACATCTCGACCGCGCAAGCCTACATCGCGGACGTGACGACCGAGGAGAATCGCGCGAAGGGGATGGGTCTCATCGGCGCGGCCTTCGGGCTCGGCTTCATCTTCGGGCCGGCCATCGGCGGGATTCTCTCGCGCTGGGGCGCGCACGTCCCCTTCCTCTTCGCGGGCGCGCTCGCGCTCGCCAACGCCGCCCTGCTCTACTTCGTGCTGCCCGAGACGGTCGGCCCCGGCCACCCTGCGCGCGCGTCGGCGTCGGCCGGCAGGTGGTCGCAGGTGGCGTCCGCGCTGCGCCGCCCTTCGCTCGCCTTCGTGCTCGCCGTCTACTTCCTGTTCGTGACGGCCTTCTCGGTGATGACCTCTTCGTTCGGGCTCTTTACGCTCTACCGCTTCGGGTTCGACGCGCACGACACGGGGTGGATTTTCGCCTTCGTCGGCGTCGTCGGCGCGGTCGTGCAGGGCGGGCTGATAGGGAGGCTTGTGAAGGCTTTCGGCGAGCCCTCGCTGGTCATCGCGGGCGCGCTGATGTTCGCGGCGAGCCTCGTGCTCATCCCGCTGACGGGGCCCGGCACGGGGACGGCGGCCCTCTTAAGTCTGGGCGCGCTCTTCGCGCTCGGGAACGGGCTGGCGACGCCTTCGCTCACGTCGCTCGCGTCGAAGAGCGCGGGGGCGGGCGAGCGGGGCGGCGTGCTCGGCGTGACGCAGTCGGTGGCGAGCCTCGCGCGCGTGGTCGGGCCGCTCGTCTCGGCCGCGCTCATCTACAGCGCGGCGGCGACCCTCGGGCACGACGGCAAACCGCACAACATGAGCGACCGTTCGGTCGGGCTCACCTTCTGGGCGGCGGCGGCCATCATGTTCGTCGCCTTCCTGCTCGCCGCATACTTCGCGCGCGCGTACGCCCCGGAGTACCGCGGCCGCGGCGACGCCGTCCGCGCGGGCGGCGCGTGAGGAGACACGGATGACGAACGCCCGCCCGACCAGACGCTTCATCAGCGCGGCCGCCGCGTCCCTGCTGCTCTGCCAGTTGGCGTTCG
The DNA here is from genome assembly GCA_036399155.1 of Pyrinomonadaceae bacterium. Classification (GTDB taxonomy): domain Bacteria; phylum Acidobacteriota; class Blastocatellia; order Pyrinomonadales; family Pyrinomonadaceae; genus QHXN01. The sequence goes on along the minus strand of DASWNR010000185.1, from coordinate 12,808 downwards.
CGCAGGCGCCCGCGGCCGTGCGCGAGTACAGGCGCGCCAACGAGCATCGCATCCTGCGCGAGTTCGTCGGGCTGCTCTCGCTCCCCAACGTCGCCTCGGACGCGGAAGGCATACGGCGCAACGCCGCGCGGCTGGTCGAGATGATGACGGCGCGCGGCCTCGACCCGCGTCTCCTCGAAGCCCGGACGCCGAACGTCCCGCCGGCCGTCTACGGCGAGTGGCGCGCGCCGGGCGCGACGCGCACCGTCGTCCTCTACGCGCACTACGACGGCCAGCCGACCGACGCGCGCAAGTGGACGGGCACGCGCCCCTGGGAGCCGCAGCTACGCGACGCGCCTTTTGAGAAGGGCGGGAGGCTGCTGCCGATGCCGGTCGAGGGCGCGGCCGTCAACCCGGAGTGGCGGCTCTACGCGCGCTCGGCCTCGGACGACAAGGCCGGCGTGATGTCCATCCTGACGGCCTTCGACGCGCTGCGCGCGAAGAACGTCCGGCCGACGGTCAACTTAAAATTCTTCTTCGAGGGCGAGGAGGAGGCCGGCTCGCCGCACCTCGTCGAGATACTCTCGCGCCACAAAGAACTGCTCGCCTCCGACGCGTGGATCGTCTGCGACGGCCCCGTCCACCAGTCGGGTCGCAAGCAGGTCGTCTTCGGCGTGCGCGGCGACACGAACGTCGAAGTCACCGTCTACGGCCCCGCGCGCCCCCTGCACAGCGGGCACTACGGCAACTGGGCCCCCAACCCCGCGATGACGCTCGCGCGCCTGCTCGCCTCGATGAAGGACGAGACGGGGCGCGTCACCATCAAGGGCTGGTACGACGACGTCGTGCCGTTGGGCGAGGCCGAGCGCCGCGCGCTCGCCGAAGCGCCCGCGTACGACGATGAGCTGAAGCGCGCGCTCGCCGTCCCCCGCCCCGAGGGCGCGGGGCGTTCGCTGCTCGAACTCATCAACCAGCCGTCGCTCAACGTCAACGGGCTCGCGAGCGCCGAGACGGGCGCGCTCTCGCGCAACGTCATCCCCACAGCGGCCGTGGCCGCGCTCGATTTGCGCCTCGTCCTCGGCACAGACCACCGGCGACAGGTCGAACGCCTCGTCTCGCACATACGCGCGCAAGGCTTCTTCGTCACAGACCGCGAGCCGACCGACGCGGAACGTTTGGCGCACCCGCTCGTCGCCAGAGTCGAGGTCTCGCCGGGCGGCTACAACGCCGAGCGGACGCCGATGGACTTGCCCGTCTCTCGCGCGGTCGTCGAGGCCGTGCGGACGACATCGGAACAGCCCGTCGTCCTCATGCCCACGCTCGGCGGCAGCCTCCCGCTCTCGCTCATACGCGAGACGCTGGGCGCGCCGACCATCACCGTCCCCGTCGCCAACTACGACAACAACCAGCACGCGGAGAACGAGAACATACGCCTCCAGAACCTCTGGGACGGCATAGAGACCTACGCCGCGCTGATGACGATGAAGTTCTGATCCGGTTCGCGCTACCAGATGGAGGGGACGGCGGACTCGTCGAGTTCGAGCGCGTCGCCTTCGGGGAGGATGTGTATGAGGCGCGCTCCGCGCGCGCGGAGCGGCGGCCCGAGCAGGCCGACGCGGTGACAGTTGGCGCGCGGCTCTTTGTGTGCGGTGAGCGGGCGCGACTCCGAGCACATCAACGCGACGCGCGCGTCCGACGCAAGCTCCATGATTCGTTCGAGCCCACGGTTCAGCTCCTCGGTGGGCGCGACCACCTTCCCGCCGCACTCGGGCAGCCACTCGTAGCCGACGCCCGCCTCCCTCAAGTTCGCCGCCAAAACCTGCCCGTTGAACTGCGGCCAGCGCGAGCGCGCGGCGCTGCGCACGTCGCACAGAAGCTCTATCTCGTATTGGCGGAGCAGCGCGAGGAAGTCGGCCCACGCGTGGCGTCCGTGGCCGACGGTGTAGACGGTGACCGTGTTCGTCCGTTCGCTCATCCTGTCTCGCGGCCTCACGCGCGGCGCGCGAGTTCGGCGCGCAGCTCTTCGGCGGTCAGCTCGACGAGGCGGCCGCCGGTGAACAGCTCGTCGCGCGTCACGTCCGAGTGCGCGAAGGCGGGCGGCGCGAAGGCGTCCGCCTCCTCGTCGGTCTCGAAGTCGGTCTCGGCGAGGACGAGGCCGCGCAAGGGGCCGAGGAACACGTCGATTGAGTAGAGCCGCCCTTCGTGCCCGAACCGGTAACGGTTCTTGCGCAGCTCGTTGCCCTCGAAGACCGAGAAGACCTCGTACTCGTACGGGCTCAGGTACATGTTGGTGATGAGCGTGCGCGAGAAGTCCGGGGGTGAGGGCGTGTGCTTCTGCGTGAGCTTGAGCGTCCACTCGTTGGTCTCGGGGACGCGTACTTTTCGCAGCCGCAGGCGCGTGCCCGTCACGTAGTTGTCGGTTATCTGCGTGTGCGGGTCGGAGAGCTTGAGGCCGTGCGGCAGCTCGCGCAGCAGGTAACGACGCTCGCGTTCGAGGCGCGCGTATCGGCTTCCGCCGAGCGCGGCCAGTTTCATGTCAGAGGGGGAGACGACGCCCATCTTATTTTCGTCCGAAGGAAGTGAATTGAGCCGCGTCAGACTCCGACGAGTTCCGCCTCCGCCTCTTTCAGGAACCCTTCCGGCTCGACGATGTGGCCCGCGATGGCCGAGGCCGCGACGACGAAGGGCGAGGCGAGGTAGACCTTGCCGGGCCCGCTCCGCCCGGGGAAGTTGCGGTTCTGCGCGCTGACCGTGACCTGGTCGGGCGAGCGCGAGGCGCCGGGGCCGGCGTTGATGCACGCGCCGCACGAGGGGTCTATCATCTCGGCGCCCGCGCGCTCGAAGAGTTCGATGTAGCCGCGCGAGCGCGCGTACTCCTTGATCTTCTGCGAGCCGAATTGCAGGTAGAGGTGGACGCCGGGCGCGACGCGTTTGCCCTGCTCGACGGCGCGCTTCAGCACCGCCGCGTACATGTCCATGTCGGCCATCTTGCCGCCGGTGCACGACCCGCCGTAGGCGATGTCGATCTTGACTGGCTCTTGCAGCTCCGAGACGGGCAGGCCGTTGCGCGGGTCGCCGGGCGTGGCGACCATCGGGCGCACTTCGCTCAAGTCTATCTCGAAGCTCGCCGCGTACTCCGCGTCCGGGTCGCTCCTGAGGAAGCCCGAGCGAATCTCCTCCTCCGAGAGCCCGCGCGTCTTCTTCAGGTAGTCGAGCGTCACCTGGTCGGGCTCGATTATCCCCGTGAAGCCGCCGGCCTCGACCGCCATGTTGGTGAGCGTCGCGCGCTCGTCAATCGACCAGTCCTTCAAGCCCTCGCCCGCGAACTCTAAGACCTGCCCGATGCCTTTGCCCTCCTTCATGTAGTCGGTCGCGAGGATGACGAGCATCACGTCCTTCGCGGAAACGTCGGCGCGCTTCTCGCCCTTCAAGACGAAGTGGACGACCTCCGGCACCTTGACGCGAATGTCTTTGGTGTACCAGGCGTTCGCCATGTCGGTCGAGCCGACGCCGAAGGCGAAGCAGCCGAGCACGCCCGCCATGCACGTGTGCGAGTCCGTCCCGATGACCAACTGGCCGGGCAGCGCGATGTCCTCGACGACCGCGTTGTGGCAGATGGCCTCGCTCCCGCGCTCCTCCGTCCCACCGTAGAGCCTGATGCCCTGCTGCGTCGTGAAGTCCTCCTGCGTCGTGGCGAGCCCGTCGGCGCGCTCCAACAGTCCCATCTTCTTCTTGTCGTCGGACATCACGCGGCCGAGGAAGGTCAGGTGGTCGCGGAAGGCGTAGACCGACCCGGGCTCCGTGACGCGCGCGCCCGCGCCCAGAGCCTGCTTGAACAGGCTCTCGGCCATCGGCGTCACGTACTCGTGCGAGAAGCGCACGTCCGCGACGGCGAAGAGCGCGTCGCCCGGCTTGACGGCCTCGACGCCGATGTGGCCCGCGCGCACGAAGGCGTGACGCGCGACTATCTTCTCGACGATGTTCATCGGCCGCCGCGCGGTGTCGAGCGCGGGCGGCGTGACGTGGCCCGCGAGCCGCGCCTTGTTGTAGTTGAACAGCCCGCCGTACTCGACTATCTGCCGCGAGATGGGGTCGAGCCCGCGCGTGAACTCTTCGAGCGGAATCTCTTCGCCGTTTCTGATGCGACCGACGAGCCCGAAGTCGGTGGAGGTCATCAACCCGATGTTCTGACAGTTCTGCCCGTAGATCTTCTCGATGGTCTTGGCGATGACGAGTTGGAGCCCGGCGGCCTTCTCGGCGAACGGCGCGGTCTCGCGCGAGCTGCCGCAGCCCTTCGACAGCCCCGAGACGACGACCGCGAACCCGCCGTTTTTAACTTCATCTTTCTTGACCGCGCCCTCGCGCATGCCGACGTAGACGTACTCGCCCAACGTCTCGTCATAGTAGAAGCAGACCCAGCCGGGGGTTATCTCGTCGGTCGAGATGTTGTTCATCAGCGGCCGCGCCGGGTCGTGCTCTAAATCCTCGCCCGACTCCAACTGCCGCCTGATGGGCGACACGTCCTCGGTCAAAAACAGCACCCGCCCGTCGAACTTCAAACGCTCGGGTCGCTTCGTCGTCTTCTCAACGCTCATCTAAAACTCCTCTGAAACTTTGCGAATTATCTGATGATTTTCGATTGGTTGATTATAAACGACGGGCGCGGAAAGTAGCAGCCGTCGCGCTACGGCCGCGCGTGCCAAAACCGTTGCCTTCGGGCGCGGGCCGGGGCATCATACGCGCGGCGCGGGGAGACTTTAAGTAGAAAGGCCGGCGGGCGGCGCGGGGCGTTGAGACGTGCGAGACACTTCGGTTCACGTGATTTATCTGAGGCCGGACGGGATGATTATCTCCAAGAAGCCGTATTCCGGCTGGCGCGAGATTCAGGACGAGTACGCGGACTACATGACCTCGCTGGGGCCGTACACGGAGGAGGACTTGCTCGACTTCTTCGAGCAACAGTACGGCGACGACGAGGCGCGCTGGGCCTTCTCCCGGGAGCGGATGCGTGAGTTCATGGCGTCGGACGAAACTGTCTTGGAGTCGCGCTGACGTGTTTCCGCTTCCGCGTCCGACAAAGACGTAGAAAAGATTTCCACAAAACGGGGATGAATTTTCCACCTGTGGAAATCGCCTGTTGATGAACTTTTCAGATGTCTTGAATACTCCGAAAACCGGGCGAATTCGACCCGAAATTTTTTTTGAAGAAATGTGTTGACAGCCCCGGCACGCATCCGTATAGTCCGGCTCCCGTCGCGGTTGTCACGGCAACCACGACCGGCGAGGGGATCGGCGGATTGAGGCGGAAACGTTTCAATCCGAGGACAGCGACAAGCGGCAAACGTCGCTGCCACTGACGCCCCGGCCGAGGCCGAAAGGCCTGCGCAGGGAGGAGGCCGACGGGCATCTCCCGGGCCGCGCGGATAAAAACGCGACGGCGCTCCGACGGAGTTATTAACCGACGGGGTGGCGAACGCCGCTCAACTTCGGTTGAGCCTCGTTGTCCAGAACGTAGACTGGAGGTGGAGGTAAAGCCACCAGAACAAAAACCAAAAGGCACCACGCCTTCGGGCGTGAGAGGTTGACGGAAGTTAGCCCGTGCCGACCGGGGGTGAGCCGCCGCAGGCGCACGCTTCGGGATACAAATCAGGCAGCCTGTCGCGTGTACAAGCAAGGGTTGCCGTCCCCCGGAATCGCTTCGGCGGTTCAGAGGGATACCGGGATCGGGCTGCTGCCCCTCGTGGGTAGCAGCCCGGTTTCTTTTTGCGCCCCCCACTCGCCTCCCGCCCGCCACGACAGCCCCGCCTTCGCAAACACCCCGCAAAGAGTCTGTGCCCGGACGTGAGATGAGCTATCATGCGGTGCGTCTAAATACTCGTAAGGGAGACACCGTACGTGGACTGGATTGCAGACCCGCAAGCCTGGATCGCTTTCGCGACGCTGTTGGCGTTGGAGATCGTTCTCGGCATCGACAACATCATCTTCATCTCCATCCTGGCGGGGAAGCTGCCCGCCGACCAGCAGCCGCGCGCGCGCTACGTGGGGCTCGGGCTGGCGCTGGTGATGCGCATCATCCTCCTCTTCTCGCTCTCGTGGGTCATAGGGCTCACGGCGCCGCTCTTCTCGGTCCTGGGGCACGGCGTCTCGGGGCGCGACCTGATCCTCATCCTCGGCGGCCTGTTCCTGCTCGGCAAGTCCACCTTCGAGATTCACGAGAGTCTGGAGGGCGAGACCGGCCACGCCTCTGCCAAGGTCAAAGCGAACTTCCTGAGCGTCCTCATCCAGATCATGCTGCTCGACGTTGTCTTCTCGCTCGACTCGGTAATTACGGCCGTGGGAATGGTTGACAACATAAGCATCATGATCTCGGCCGTGGTCGTCTCCATCGGCTTCATGATGCTCTTCGCCGCGCCGGTCAGCGCCTTCGTCGCGCGGCACCCGACCGTCAAGATGCTGGCGCTCAGCTTCCTCCTGCTCATCGGCACGACGCTCATCGCCGACGGCTTCGGGTTCCACGTCCCCAAGGGCTACATCTACTTCGCGATGGGCTTCTCGGTCTTCGTCGAGATGATAAACATGCGTTTGCGCAGGAAGACCGTCCCCGTGGACCTGCACGAGCGTTACGCGCCCGACGCCGCCGCGACGGTGGCGCCGAAATAGAGACGGCCGAGTCTTGAAGAACGGAATCCCCCGCAGGACTTTCCTCAAGCGGGGCGCGACGGCGGCGGGCGGGCGGTTGAGGCCGGAGCGCGCGCGGAGGCGCGCGTCTGCGCCGCCTTCAACGTAGCCCGGCGACGCGCCTCCCGGTCCTCGTTGGCGCGTCCGCAGCCCGCGACTAAATCCATGCTGATTACCGCCGTCATAGTTTCGATCCTGCTGAGCCTCGCCGCGCTGTGGCTGACGCTCAGGCGCGCGCGCGCGTCGGCCGTGAGGGACGCGGACGCCGCGCGCGCGCTGGCGGAGCTGCGTGAGCGGTTCGGGCACGAGATGGGGGTGCTGCGCGAGTACTTCAATCTCGAACGCGAGAGGACGGGGCGGCTGGAGGCGCGACTCGAAACCCTCGCGGCCGCGCCGCAGCCGCCGCGCATGTCGAGGCGCGAGATGAAGGCGGCGCGGAAGCTCGCGGTCGAGCAGAGGCTCGCCGAGTCGGGCGCGGGGACGAGCGCCGCTGACGAGGAACCGGGCGGCGCACCCGCGGGCCAGGCGGGGGCGGGACTTTACTCGTCGGCGGGGGCGGAAGTTGGCGCCGAGTCGAAAGACGTTTTCGCGCTCGCGCGCAGCCTGGAACAGTACTTCAACGCGACGGGGAACCCGCGCGACCTTCTCGGGCACGTCACGTTCGAGCGCGCCGTCGGGCTGCTTCAGGGCGAGGAGTACAAGACGGCGTGGCTGCTCGCGTACGCGAAGGGGCACGAGCCGGTCGTGGCCTGCATGGTGCTCGAAGCGCTGGCGCGGCGCGCGGGCGACGACGAAGTCATCGCCGAGACGATCCTGCGCGAAATCAACACCTACTTCTTCTGGCCGTGCTTCTACGCGCTGCGCGCGCTCGGGGCGCACGCGGGGGAGCGCCGCCTCCTCGCAAGGGTGCTCGCGCGGCTCAACTCGACCTGGCGCAACGACACGCCGCTGATGGCGCTCCGCGAGTTCATCGCCGCGCGGGCCGCCGCCGGCGAGACGCCCGACCCGGAGGAGCTGCTCGAAGAGGTCAAGGCGCTGGCGCTCGACGACGACCAGCTCTCGGAAGTGGGCGCGACGCTTCAGGAAATCGGCGTGCTCCTGCCGCCCGAGGTGCGGCTTGAGCTGTCGAACTGGGCCGGCTGGCGCGAGACGGCCGACTTCCTCAAGACGTTCGGGCGCGTGTGGGGGCCGGGGGTTGACGACGACGTCTTCATGCTCGACGCGGTGGCCGAGCGCGTCGCCGAGCTTGAGGCCGCGCTCGGGCGCGAGCCGGCGCGCTCGGTGCTCCTGGTCGGCGACTCGGGCACGGGCAAGACGGCGCTCGTGCGCGCGCTCGCCGCACGCCTGCGGCGCGAGAACTGGCTCGTCTTCGAGGCCGGCGCGCCCGAGGTCATGGCCGGGCAGACCTACATCGGCCAGATAGAGGAGCGCGTCCAGTCAATCGTCAGGCAGGTCGAGGGCAAGCGCGTCCTCTGGGTCATGCCGAACTTTCACGAGGCGATGTGGTCGGGCCGCCACCGCTACAGCCCGACGGGGCTGCTCGACCTGCTGCTGCCTTCGGTCGAGAGCGGCGCGGTCAAGATCGTCGGCGAGGTCGCGTCCGAAGCCTACGAGCAGCTTTTGCGCCTGCGCCCCAAACTGCGCACGGCGATGCAGGCGTGCCGCGTCGCGCCGCTCTCGGACGCCGACACGCTCGAACTCGGCCGCCGCTGGGCCGTCAGGCACGGCACGCGTAAGGACGGGCGGGAGGACGAGGTACTCCGGCCGGTAGACCTGTCGTACATACAGCCCCGCGCCTCCGCGGGCACGCTGCGCGAGGCTTTGCAGCTCGCCAAGCAGTACCTCGGCGACAAGGCCGCGCCCGGGAACCTCCTGCTACTGCTCGACGCGACCGGGCGCCGCCTGCGCGCCGAAGGCGAAGAGTCCGACGAGATAAAGCTCGACGACCTGCTCGTCACGCTCTCGCAGTTGACGGGGCTGCCCGTGCAGATTCTCGACGAGCGCGTCGGGCTCGACCTCTCGGAGCTGCGCGCCTTCTTCGGGCGGCGCGTGCTGGGTCAGCCCGAGGCCGTCGACTGCCTCGTCGAGCGCGTCGCGATGATAAAGGCGGGACTGACCGACCCGACGCGCCCGCAGGGCGTCTTCCTCTTCGTCGGGCCGACGGGGACGGGCAAGACCGAAATCGCCAAGACGCTCGCCGAATTTCTCTTCGGCTCGCCCGAGCGCATGCTCCGCCTCGACATGAGCGAGCTACAGACGTGGGAGTCGCAGGGGAGAATACTCGGCGAGGCCGCCGAGACGGACGCGACCGACGCGGGCGGCGGCGCCCTCGTCAACCAGATACGCAAGCAGCCCTTCTCGGTCGTCCTCCTCGATGAGTTCGAGAAGGCGCACACGTCCGTCTGGGATCTCTTTCTGCAAGTCTTCGACGACGGCCGCCTCACGGACCGGCGCGGCAACACGGCCGACTTCCGACACTCGGTCATCATCCTCACCTCGAACCTCGGCGCGACGCTCCCGCACGGCGCGAGCGTGGGCTTCGCGCAGGAGCAGTCGCAGTTCGCCGCCGGCTCGGTCGAGCGCGCGGTCGGGCGCGCCTTCCGGCGGGAGTTCGTCAACCGCATCGACCGCGTCGTCGTCTTCCGCCCGCTCGGGCGCGGCGTGATGCGCGACCTTCTGCGCAAGGAGTTGAACGACGTGCTCACGCGGCGAGGGCTCCGCACGCGGCAGTGGGCGGTCGAGTGGGACGACTCGGCGGTCGAGTTCCTTCTGGAGAAGGGCTTCACGGCCGACCTCGGCGCGCGCCCTTTGAAGCGCGCGGTCGAGCGCTACCTGCTCTCGCCGCTGGCGCTGACCATCGTCAACCACCAGTTCCCCGAAGGCGACCAGTTCCTCTTCGTGCGCTCGTCGGCGGACGGCCAGGCGCTCGACGTGCAGTTCGTAGACCCCGACGCGCCCGCGCTGGGGGAGGCGCCCGCGGCGCCCGAAGTGCCGCACGACTTCGACGAAGAGGCGGCGTCCGGCGTCGAGCGCGAGCTGCGTCTCGAATCAATCGCGCTCGACCCGAAGGGCGCGCCCGAGGAGCTGCGCTTCCTTCAGGAGCGTTACGACGAGGTGGCCGCGCGCGTCGAGGCGGACGAGTGGCGGCGGCGCAAGGAGGAGGCGCTCGGCGAGATGCAGTCGGGCGACTTCTGGTCTTCGCCGCGCCGCTTCGGCGTGCTCGGCGCGGCCGAATACATGGATCGCATCGAGGCCGGCGTGGACACGGCCGGCTCGCTGCTCGCGCGGCTGCGCGGAGACCGCAAGCGCCTGCCGCCCGGGCTCGTCTCGCGGCTCGCCGAACGGCTCTACCTGCTCGACTCGGCCTGCCGCGGTCTGGCCGACGGAGAGCCGCGAGACGCCTTCGTCGCCGTCACGGCCAGCCGCGAGCCGGGCACGGACCGCGCGCGCAGCGACGAGTTCGCGCGCACGCTCACGCGCATGTACCGGCGCTGGGCCGAGCGCCGGCGGATGCGCTTCGAGCTTGTCGAGGAGCACGACGGCGCGGGCGCCGCTCACGTCAACGCCGCGGGCGCTGAAGAATACCGCGCGGTCGCCGCCGTCTCGGGCTACGCCGCGTTCCGCATCCTGCGGCCCGAGACCGGGCTCCACATCTTCGAGACGCCGCAGGACGAGAAGGCCGCCTTCAACCGCGCGCGCGCCACCGTCCGCGTCGTCGCGCAGCCGGACGAGCCGGCGGGGCGCGGCCCCCGCGCGCTCGCCGAACAGGCCGCGCGCTCTCTCGCCTCCGACTCGGCCGCGCCCACGGCAATCGTCCGCCGCTACCGCGAAGAGCCCTCGCCGCTCGTCCGCGACACCGCGCGCGGCTGGCGCACCGGACGCCTTGAGCGCGTCCTCGACGGCGACTTCGACCTCATCACCTGAAGAAGTAGACAGTAGTCAGTAGAAGAACCTCCGCATGCGAATCGTCCGAATATCACGGTCGTCGACCGCGACGCGGGGCGCTACCGTCTACTGTCTACTGTCTACTGTCTACTTCCTTTCCCTTGCCTTTCCTCGCCGGGCGGGTTTAAGCTGCCGTCACCGGGCGGGGCCACACTGGCCGTCATGGCCGCCCCGGTGTTCACACCTTTTACGCGCGACCGGCCGCGGCCGCCCCCGCTCAGGCGGGCGGGCCGCCTTAAGACCCGAGTCGCGTTAGTCTTTCCTTATTCACGCCGGCCCCGGCCGGCCAAGAGAACACAACCAGGGTGGGGCGGTGTCGGGTGCGCGAAATGCGCCTGACGCGTCGCGTCCGCCACAATCAAGGAACGGGGGCGCGCGCGCCGGTCTTGCCCCAAACAGTTCTCGGCACGCGCGTTCACCCTAGACTAAGAGAGGAGGGGGTTAGCCCTCACATGAACTTTCTCGAACGTTCCCGGACGGCGTCCGCCGAAGCGGTCGCCCGAGGCCGCGTCTCCCACGAAGAGGACGCGCTGCGGCGCTGCGGCCGGTTCAAGTCTTACCTCGACGCGGGCGATTACGATTCGGCGCGCGAGGCGTTGGGCGCGCTCTGGCGGCGCGCGGGCGAGCGGCCGGCGGTCGAGGGATTAGGCGCGCGCGCCGCGGCCGAAGTCATCTTGCAGGCCGGGAGGCTGACGGGCGTCGTGGGCGGCGCACGCGGCCTCGAAGGCGCGCAGGAGGCCGCCAGGGACCTCCTGACCGAGTGCGCGGTCATGTTCGAGCGGCTGGGCGACGCGCCGAAGGTCTCCGACTCGCGCGCGGAACTCGGGCTCTGCTACTGGCGCGAGGGCGCGTTCGAGGAGGCGCGCGCCATGCTGCGCTCGGCGCTCGACGCGCTCCACGGCGCGGACGCCGAGCGGAGGGGCACGACGCTCGTCCGCCTCGCGGTCGTCGAGTTCTCCGCGCGACGCTACGACGAGGTGCTCGAACTGCTGGAGGAGGCCGAGCCGTACGTCGAGTCGAGCGGGAGCGACTATCTCAAGGGCTGCTTCCACAACCACCGCGCCGTCACCTTCCGCACGCTCGCCGAGGAGCGCGACGACGCCGGCGTGCGCGAACGCTCGCTCGGCGATTACGCCGCCGCCAGCTACCACTTCGAGCGCGCCGGCCACACGCGCTACCACGCGCACACCGAGAACAACCTCGCGCTCCTCTTCAACAACGTCGGCCGCCACGGGGAGGCGCACCAGCACCTCGCCCGCGCCCGCCAACTCTTCGTCTCGCTGAAGGACGCGGCGAGCGTCGCGCAGTGCGACGACACGCGCGCGCGCGTCCTGACAGCCGAAGGCCGGCTCGAAGAGGCCGAGCGCGCGGCCGCCTCCGCCGTGCGCGCGCTTGAGGAGGGCGACCGGCAGGCGCTTCTGGCCGAGGCGCTGACGACGCTCGGCGTGGCGCAGGCGCGGCGCGGCCGACACGAGGACGCGAGGCGTACTCTGCGGCGCGCCGCCGAGACGGCCGACGCGGCGGGCGACCGCGCGGGCGCGGGCGCTGCGGCGCTGGCGCTCGCCGAAGAGCTGGGCGCACACCTGACCTCGGGCGAGCTGTGCGAGGCTTTCGGGCGCGCGCACGACATGCTCGGCGGCACGCGCAACGCCGCGACGCTCGCGCGGCTGACGGCCTGCGCGCGCCGCGCCGTGGGCTCGCTCGCTTCGCCGCGCGCGGAGGTCGCGGACGGGCGTGACACGCAAGGCTCGGCGGAGGAGCGTTGGGCCGGCTTCTCCTTGAAGGCGGAGGTGATGCGCTACGAGTCGGAGCTGATCGGCCGCGCGCTGAACGACGCCGACGGCATCGTCTCGCGCGCGTCGAAGCTCCTCGGCTTCAGACACCACCAGACCTTCGTCGCGCTGCTCAACAACCGGCACAAGGAACTGCTCCACGCGCGCACGCCCATCGTCCCGCGCCGCCGCAGCCTGCTGCGCCCGCGCGACCCGCACCGCGCCGACTGACAGACCCGGAGAAAAAAAGGTAACCCGCTGAGAGGCGGGGAGACGGCTTTGAAGACGTGAATCTTCAAAGCCGTCTCCCCGCGTCTCCGCGGGTTACTTTTTTTCTCCGGGTCTGTCAGTCGGCGCGGTGCGGGTCGCGCGGGCGCAGCAGGCTGCGGCGGCGCGGGACGATGGGCGTGCGCGCGTGGAGCAGTTCCTTGTGC
>DASWNR010000184.1:0-25937 GCA_036399155.1 Pyrinomonadaceae bacterium | reverse complement strand
ATACTCGCGCCTTACTCACGCCGGGGATTTTTTGGTTCACCTTTTACGAACGAAGCCTTTAACACATGACCGAATCGAACACGACTGACGCCCTGACGGGGACGGTGAAGGGGCCGGGCGAGCGGCCGCACGAGTACCTGTTCATCACGGCCGACAACGTGCGCGCGCGCATCGGCGAGTTCGTCTACTACACGGCGAGCGACGGCCGCGACGAGCGGCGCATCATCGGCAACGTCACCGAGCGCCGCCTCGTGCGCAACCTCCCCGACACGTTCCTCTCCGACCCCGAGACGCCGCCCTCGGTCGTCTCCTCGCTCATCGGGCTCGAAGGCGACGGCTGCGAGCTGTACGAGATCACGGTCGAGACCATCGGCTACTTCCACCCGCAGCTCGGGGACTTCGTCAACCCGCGCATCCCGCCGCGCCCGGGCGACCCGGTCTTCCTCGCCTCCTCCGAAACGCTCTCGGACTGCCTGAGCCCCCGGCACGCGGGCGAAGTCGGCTCCGCGCACGTCGGGAGTTTGCTGACGCGCGAGGCGGGCGCGGTGCCCGTCGTGCTCTCCATCAAGGACGTGGTCTCGACGCACCTCGCCATCCTCGCCTCGACCGGCTCGGGCAAGTCCTACACGGCGGGCGTGCTCGTCGAGGAGCTGATGCGCCCCTACAACCGCGCCGCCGTGCTCATCGTCGACCCGCACGGCGAGTACGACACGATGCGCGCCGTCGAGGACGACCCGCGCTTCCGCGACGAGCGCGACGGCTACCGCCCAGAGGTCAGGGTCTTCACGCACGAGCGCGTCAAGGTGCGCTTCTCGTCGCTGACGGAGGCCGACGTGAAGTACCTCCTGCCCGAAGGAACATCCGAGAAGATGCTCCACTTCCTCTCGCAGGCGTTCCGCCAGTTGACGGCGACGCGGCGCGGCGAGCTGTGGGGCTACCACGACCTGCGCGACGAGGTGAAGGCGCAGAAGTACGAGGGGAGCGACCGCGGCGACTCGGGCAACGCGAGTTCTATCGAAGGTCTGCTGTGGCGACTGGACGCGCGCTTCGACAAGCCCAACTCAATCTTCTCCGACCACGAGCACATCGCGCTCGCCGAGATGTTCCGGCCCGGGCGCTGCACGGTGCTCCAACTCTCCGACATCGAGCAGAACGAGCAGCAGGTGGTCGTCGCCACGCTGCTGCGCCGCGTCAACAAGGCGCGCATGGCGACCGTGCGCGGCGAGTCCGATGCGTCGAGCGACAGCTACCTACCCTACCCCGTCTTCACGCTGCTCGAAGAGGCGCACCGCTTCGCGCCCGCCGGCCAGACCGTCGTCTCCACCAACATCCTCAAGCAGATTCTCTCCGAGGGTCGCAAGTTCGGCGTCGGCATCGGGCTCATCACGCAGCGCCCGGGCAAGCTCGACCAGGACGTGCTCTCGCAGTGCATGACGCAGGTCATCATGCGCATCGTCAACCCCGTCGACCAGGACACCGTCGCCAAGTCTGTCGAAGGCGCCGGCCGCCAACTTCTCGCCGAGCTCCCGGCCTTAACCAAAGGCCAGGCCGTCATCTCCGGCGTCGGCGTCAACACGCCCGTCATGTGCCGCGTACGCGAGCGCATCACCAAACACGGCGGCGAGACCTTCGACGCCCCCACCGAATGGGCGCGCTGGCACACGCCACAGGAGCGCGAGCACCGCGAACAGGACGACGCCGTCCTCGCCGCCCCCCCCGCCAAAACCAAAAAGCCCGAACGCGTCCGCGGCTTCCAAATCTAACCAGCGCCCAAGTCCTCCCCACCCCAACTGAAGCACCCGCCTCCGCCTCCGCCTGCGAACGTGATGAAGACGTGGCGCAGGCCGTCGCCGTGCTCGAAACCATCCCCGGCCCCGTGCAGGCGGCGCTTCTGGCACTCGCCGTCCGGCGGAAGTTCATGCGCTGAAGCCTCAAGGGCCGCGCCCGTCGGCGTACGGAGCGGGTTGACTTAGTACGGGAATTTGGAATATCGTCCCGTGCCACAGGCAAGCGAGGATGGGCCCGTAAGAGCTTTTGAGAAGCCCACGTCTCTTCCCGCCCGGCCGCGTCCATATTCCTAGGTTCGCACCGACCGCACACCTTTCAAGAGGAGGGACTGTCCCATGCTCCAGATTTTCCGGCGCTTCCCCGCGCTCCCGGCCGCAACTCTGCTCCTGCTCTCGGCGCTCGCACTCGTCCCGACGACGGCGGGCGCGCAGACCGGCGCCGCGGCGGCCAAAGAGGAGCCGCCGTTCAGCGCCTACAAGGGCGTCCGCATCGGCATGACGGCCGGGGAGGCGCGCAAGCTCCTCGGCAACCCGACCGAGAAGGACGACAAGCAGGACGTCTACTCGTTCAACGAGAACGAGTCCTGCCAGATCTACTACGACTCGACCAAGAAGGTCTCGGCCGTCTCGATCACCTACTTCGGCGGCAAGGCCGTCCCGACCGCCAAGGCCGTCCTCGGCGACGAGGTCGAGACGCGGCAGGACGGCTCGGTCTACAAGCTGATACGCTTCCCGAAGGCCGGCTACTGGGTCTCCTACACGCGCACGTCCGGCGACGCGCCGATGACCATCATCGCCATTCAGAAGCTCAACTAGGGCCGCGCGCAGGTAGGCCCCTCCTCCGACGCCGCGCCCGCGGAGTCCACGCCCGCCGGGACTCCGCGGGCGCGGCGTCGCCGCGCCCGCCCGCCCCGGGCGGCCCGCCCGCGCGAGCGCCGGCGCGTTGTTGCTTTTGACGCGCCGGGTGCTAAGATAACCCCCGACTTAAAAACGCCACTTTAAAACGAAAGCGCGTCGAGCCGCGCCCCGTCCCACGCGGGGGCCGCGCGGCCTTTAGTCACCGCCGGGCGGGGGCGTTCGCGCTAAAACTAGAGGACGAACATGGCGGATCAGACAGATTCCGCGCGGGCGGGCGAGCGGCGCATCGCGACGCTTCTCGCCACGCGGCGCGACGAGATTCTCAACCTCTGGATCAAGGAGCGGCTCGAAGCCGACGAGTTCCGCGACGAGCTGATCTCGAAGAAAGACCTGCGCCAGCAGTCGCAGCAGGTGCTCGACATGCTCGTGCAGGGCGTGAGGGATTCGGGCAGCGCGGACTTCGACCACCCGGCCTTCGACGACCTGCGCCACTACCTCAACGAGATTTCGCACATGCGCGCCGTCAAGGGCTACACGCCGCTTGAGAACGCGACCTACATCCTCTCTCTGCGCAACGTCGTCGGCCCGCTCCTCGCCGAGGACTTCGAGGGCGACGCCGCCTCGTTCATCCCCGAGATGAACTACTTCACGCGCCTGCTCGACAAGCTCGGGCTCGTGATGGTCGAGAACTTCATACGCTCGCGCGAGGAGATCATCCGGCAGCAGCGCGCGGACATGCTCGAACTCTCGACGCCGGTCATCAAGGTCTGGGACAAGATTCTGACGCTCCCCATCATCGGCACGCTCGACTCGCGCCGCGCGCAGATGATGATGGAGGCGCTGCTCCAAAAGGTCGTCGAGACCGGGAGCACCATCGCCATCCTCGACATCACCGGCGTGCGGACGATGGACACGCTCGTCGCCAACCACCTCATCAAGACGGTGACGGCGGCGCGGCTGATGGGCGCGCGCTGCATCCTGACGGGCGTCAGCCCGGCGATCGCGCAGACGATGGTGCAGCTCGGCATCGACCTCACGCAGATCACCACCCGCGCGCAGATGTCGGACGGCATCAAGCTCGCGCTCGAAATGATCGGCCGCACGGTCGTCCCCACCAAGACGCTCGCGCGGCTCCAGAACGGCGCCAACGGCGACGGCCTCCACAAGACCGTCAAGCAGACCGAGCAGATCATCACGAGCGGCGGAGAGAAGAAACAGGAGGGTTGAGTGGCGAGCGGCGGGTGGCGGGTGGCGAGGAAAGGCAACTACTCTTTCCGATCACTCACCACCCGCCACTCACCACCCTAAAAAAATGGACGGACAGACACGCATTCCCATTCTGAAGGTCGGGCGCGTCCTGATCGTGCCGATTCAGGTGGACATGGACGACCAGACGGTCATCCACCTCCAGGAGCGCATCCTCTCGGAGCTCGAGCGGACGGGCGCGCGCGGCGTGCTCATCGACATCTCGCTCCTTGAGATGGTCGACTCCTTCATCGGGCGCGTGCTCTCGGACATCGCGGCGATGGCGCGCATCATGGACGCGCGGACGGTGGTCGTCGGGATGCAGCCGGCCGTCGCCATCACGCTCGTCGAGCTGGGGCTGGAGCTGCGCGGCGTCGACACCGTGCTGAACGTGGACGAGGGCATCCGGCTGCTGCGGAGCGAGTTCGGCATCGACGAGGACGACGAGGACGGGGCTTTCGGCGGGGGGGCAGGAGCGTTTGCAGAGCAGGTCAATCGCCCTTGAGAGCGAGCACGACATCATCATCGCGCGCAGCGAGGTGCGCGCCCTCGCCGCCGGGCTCGGCTTCCGCCTGATCGACCAGACGCGGCTCGTCACCGTCACGTCGGAGCTGGCGCGCAACGTCGTCAAGTACGCCAGCCGCGGCCGCATGATCGCGCAGCCGCTCGACGCCAAGCAGGCGCGCGCGGGGCTCCGGCTCATCTTCGAGGACGACGGCCCCGGCATCCCGGACATCGACGCCGCCATGAGCGAGGGCTTCTCGACGGGGCGCGGGCTGGGCAAGGGGCTGCCCGGCTCGAAGCGTCTCGTGGACGTTTTCGAGATCGAGTCCGAGGTCGGGCGCGGCACGCGCGTGACGGTGGTGCGCTGGCTGTAAGGGGAAGATGCTAGATGTCGGGTGGTGGATGTTAGTAAAAAGACATCTCGTCTTGACTAACACCCGGCATCTGACGTCTAGCATCTGCTTTATGAGAGTCTTCCACACGCAGGACATCAAGGACGAGGCACAGGTGGGCGCGGCGCGGCGCGGCGTGAACCGCTTCGCGTCGCGGCTCGGGTTCTCGGCCGACCAGCTCTCCGAGATCGACATCGTCGTGCAGGAGATCGGCACCAACGCCGCGCGCTACGCGACCTCGGGCGGCTGCCTACACTGGACGCAGACGCTGGGCGCGGAGCCGGGGCTGGAGCTGTTCTACTTCGACAAGGGGCCGGGCATCTACGACCTCGACCGCGCGCTGCGCGACGGCGTCTCTTCGGGCGGGAGCCTCGGCGCGGGGCTCGGCGCGATGCGGCGTCTGCTCGACGAGTTCGACGCGTACTCGACCGTCAAGGGCACGACGCGGCGGCTCAACACCGCCCGCCGCACGACATACGGCACCGCCCTCCTCGGCCGCAAGTGGGTCGCCGCGCCGGCGGGCGAGGCGCGCGACGAGCGTGCGCGTCGCGCCGAGCGCCGCCTCGGCGTCTGGAGCCGCCCGCGCCCCGGCGAGGAGACCAACGGCGACGCCTACTTCGTCGGCCACCACGACGGCGAGATGCTGCTCGCGGTCGTCGACGGGCTCGGGCACGGGCGCGGCGCGCGCGAGGCGGCGGCGGCGGCCGTCGAGGTTCTTGAGCAGTGGCGCGGCGAGACGCTCGACGAGCTGACGCTCGGCGTCCACGACGCGCTGCGCGCGACGCGCGGCGCGGTGATGGGCGCGGTCGTCATCGACCAGTCGCGCGGGACCTTCGCCTACGCGGGCGTCGGCAACGTCGAGGTGCGCGTGCTCGGCTCGGCCGAGCCGGCGCGCCCCATCCCGTCGAACGGCACGCTCGGCGCGCGCCTCTCGCAGGTGCGCGTCTGGCCGCACCGCTGGACGGAGGGCAGCACCATCGTCATCGCCTCCGACGGCATCAGCGCGACATGGGATCCGGCCGCCTACCCCGGCCTCGTGACGCGCAGCCCGCAGCTCCTCGCCGGAATCCTCCTGCGCGACTTCGGCCGCAGCTCCGACGACGCCACCGTCCTCGTCTACCGATGAGTTCAAAGTTTCGAGTTCAAGGTTCCGAGCCCGCCGGGCGCAAAAATGAGCGGCGCGGCGAAAGCGCCCGCCGGGCTTGGAACTTTGAACTTTGAACTTTAAACTTGAAACTCTTATGCAAGGCATCACCTCGATACGGCTCGGCGACATCTACGTCCGGCGCGAGGCCGACATCGTCAAGGTGCGCGAGCGCGTCCGCCGGCTCGCGCGCGAGATGGGCTTCGACCCGACGACGCAGATCAAGATCACGACCGCCATCTCCGAGCTCACGCGCAACATCTACGAGTACGCGCGCTCGGGCGCGATCACGCTCTCGTTCGCGACGCGCGGCGCGGCGAACGCGGGGCTGATGATCACGGCGCGCGACGACGGCCCCGGCATCGACGAGGCCAAGCTGCGCTCCATCATCCGCGGCACCTACCGCTCGCCCTCGGGGCTCGGCGTCGGCCTCATCGGCACGCGCCGGCTGATGGACGAGTTCGACATCCAGTCGAAGGAGGGCGAGGGCACGCGCGTCGCCGTCGTCAAGTGGCTCCCGCCGGCCGCGGCCGACGAGGTCAGGGGTCGCGCGGACTTCCTGCGCGACTTCGTCAACACGGAGGAGGACGACTCGGCGCTCGAAGAGCTGTCGCGGCAGAACCGCGACCTCGTGCAGGTGCTCTCCGAGCTGGAGGAGAAGCGCGAGCAGATGGAGCGGCTCAACACCCGGCTCGAGGAGTCGAACCGCGAGCTGAACCAGGCCAACGCGCAGCTCCGCGAGATGTCGGCGATGAAGGAGGAGTTCCTCGCGCTCACCACGCACGACCTGCGCTCGCCGCTGACGGTCATCAGCGGCGTCATCAACTTCTTCAACTCGGGCCGGCTGGGCGAGCTGACCGGCGAGCAGAAGAACATGGTCTCGATGATGGAGCGCAACACGCAGAACCTCATCGAGCTGGTCAACGACCTGCTCGACGCCTCGAAGCTCGAATCGGGGACGATGCGGCTCGACATGGCGACCATCGAGCTGCGGGGACTGACGGACGAGCTGCGCCAGCAGATGCAGCCGCTCGCCGCCGAGAAGGAGATCGCGCTCGAAGAGTCCGTCCCCGAAGACCTGCCGCCGCTCAGGGCCGACCGCGCCAAGCTCCGCCGCGTGCTCGTCAACCTCATCTCGAACGCGCTGAAGTTCACGCCGCGCGGCGGGCGCGTATCTTTGAGCGCCGCGCCCGAGCGCGGGCTGGTGCGCGTCTCGGTCACGGACACGGGCGTCGGCATCCCCGCAGACGACCTGCGCGACATCTTCGACAAGTACGCGCAGGCGCGCTCGCGCGCCACGCGCAGCGAGAAGGGGACGGGGCTCGGCCTCTACATCACGCGCCAGCTCGTCGAACTCCACGGCGGTCACATCGAAGTCCGCTCCGAGGTCGGCAAGGGCTCGACCTTCTCTTTCACCATCCCAACGGCGGAAAGTGACGAGTGACGGGTGATGGGCGGTAAGAAAGACCGGCGGGGCCGATTTTAGTCTTATCACCCATCACCCGACACTCGTCACCCATCACTTATCACCTATGCACTATCACCTGATCGGAATCTGCGGGACGGCGATGGCGAGTCTCGCCGGGATGTTGCAGGCGCGCGGGCACAGGGTGACGGGGTCGGACGAGAACGTCTACCCGCCGATGTCCACGATGCTCGAATCTTTGGGCGTCCCCGTCATGCAGGGCTACGAGCCGGCGCACCTTGAGCCCGCGCCCGACTGCGTCATCATCGGCAACGCCCTGTCGCGCGGCAACCCGGAGGTCGAGGAGACTCTCAACCGCCGCCTCGTCTACCGCTCGGCCGCCGAGGTCATCAAGGAGGAGTTCATACGCGGCCGCCGCTCGCTCGTCGTCGCCGGGACGCACGGCAAGACGACGACGACGAGCATCGCGACGTGGGTCATGGAGCGCGGGGGACTGAACCCCTCCTTCCTCGTCGGCGGCGTCGTGCAGAACTTCGGCGCGAGCTTCAGGGTGACCGACGGCGACCACTTCATCGTCGAGGGCGACGAGTACGACACGGCCTACTTCGACAAGGGGCCGAAGTTCATGCACTACCTGCCAGAGCTTGCTGTCGTCGGCAACATCGAGTTCGACCACGCGGACATCTACAAAGACCTCGACGCGGTCAAGACGGCCTTCCGCCGCCTGATGAACCTCGTCCCCGGGCGCGGCCGGCTCATCGCCGGCTGGGACAGCCCCGCCGTCCGCGAGGTCGTCGCGGAGTTCGGCGAGCGGCTGCACACCCGGCTCGAAACCTTCGGCACCGCGGAGGACGCGCGCTGGCGTGCGGCGGACGTTGACTACTCGGGCGCGCTCACGCGCTTCCGCGTCCTGCGCGAGGGCGAGCCGTGGGGCGAGTTCGAGACGCCGCTCATCGGCGACTTCAACGTGCTCAACTGCCTCTCGGTCATCGTCGCCGCCGACGCGTGGGGCGTGCCCCCCGAGACGATCAGGGACGCGCTCGCCACCTTCCAGAGCGTCAAGCGGCGGATGCAGGTGCGCGGCGAGGAGGGCGGCGTCACCGTCATCGACGACTTCGCGCACCACCCGACGGCCGTCCGCGAGACGCTGCGCGCGCTCGGCGAGAAGTACAGGGGTCGCCGCCTCGTCGCGGTCTTCGAGCCGCGCTCGGCCACCTCGCGGCTCGCGGTCTTCCAGAGGGACTACGCCGAGGCGTTCGACCGCGCGGACTACGTCGTCCTCTCCTCGGTCTTCGCGCGCGAGAAGGGCAGCGTCTACGGCGAACTCCTCGACACGGACGACCTCGTCGCCGACATCGCGGCGCGGCGCGGGCGCCCGGCCCTCTGCCTCGACGGCGCGGACTCCATCGTCGCGCACCTCGCGCCGAACCTGCGCGAAGGCGACGTGGTCGCCGTCATGTCCAACGGCGGCTTCGGCGGCATCCACGAAAAACTGCTCGCGGCGCTCAAGGGCTGAGGGGACGGGCGCGCGCCCGGCTCAGCGGTAGATCGAGTGCCAGATGCGGTCTGAGCCCGCGCCCTTGTGCACCATGTGGAGGCCGTCGGGCGCGGAGCACATCGCGGGCGGCTTGTTGCTGAAGTGGTCGGGGATGGGCACGTTCGGCGTCCAGCCCCCGTTGACGAAGGTCGAGTGCCAGATGGTGTCGGAGCCCGAGCCGATGTGGGTCATGTGCGGCACGCCGTTGTGTATGGCCGCCGCCGGCGAGTCCCTCGTGGACTGGTTGGGTATCTGCCGCTCGCCCCCCGCCGACGAGTACCAGAGGTCTTTACTCCCCTTGTACGTGTAGATCATCATGCTCGCCCCCGCCCTGTCCGAGGCCAGCGCGGGAACCTTCGCGCTGTACTGCGTCATCAGCCCGCCGTCGGCCTTCGAGATGCCCCCGCCGGGGGCGCGGACGTAGGTCGTGGAGGCCAGTTGATAGTCTCTGTGGGGCACCTGCCTGACGAACGTCCACCCACCGAGCCCGAGCGACCCCGCCGGCGCGTCGTCGGTGGTGACGCGGTCGGGCACCGGCCTCGACAGCGTCCAGGCGCCCTCGAAGAGGCTGTAGAGGAGCCCGCGCGACCCGTCGGACTCACGCTCCACGTTCTGGTAAACCATCAGGCCCTCGTTGGCGAGCGCCACCCGGCCGCTGCTCTGATTCCTGGTGCGGACGTTGTCACTCCAGCGCGTCCCGTTCCAGACCGAGTGCCAGAGGTTGTCGGACGACTCGCCGAGGTGAATCAGGTGGAGCTGCCCCTGTATGAGGGCGAGCGCCGAGGTCGTCTTGCTGGTCTGGTTGGGAATCGGGACGGGTCTTGACCACTGTGCCATAGAGTCCTCCTGCGGCGCGGGGCGTGACCGCGCGCCTGGAATGGGCCGGCGTCGTGCCGGGTCGTGTGGGGTTCGTGAGAGACGTGGACTTTACCGCGCCCGCATCGCGCGCCGCGTGGGTTCGGCGGCGCCGTTCGTGGACGGCGGGGCGGCGTCACTCGTGGGAACCGCGCGGCGCCTAAAGGCCCGCGGGGTGATCTTCGCCTGGCGACCGGACACGCGGGCTGCAACCCTTATGCCGCCACCCGAACCCGCGTTTCACACGCGCGACCGCCCCGCGCTGTGCATTTTTGCTGACACACGACGCCGCCGTGTGTGTACAGCCGGAGACATCCGCCCGGCGGCCTGTGAGGTGTTCAGCCGACGCGGCGCAGGAACCCGAACTCGAACGCGACGGGGAGCCAGAGCGCGGCCTCTGCGAGCACGCGTGACGGCTCGCCCCCGACTCCGAGCGCGGCGGCGCGGACGGCCGTGTAGAGCGGCGCAGGCGCCTCGCAAGCTTTGAGGAAGGCGAACTGCCACGGCTCGACCTCCGCGACGCGGACGCGGTAGTCGGCGCGCCCGAGCGCCGCGAACGTCGCGCGCGCCGGGGGCGGCTCGGGGCGCCCGCCGCCGTCCGAACTTTTCAGAAAATCCACCAGCGGAAACTTCAGCTCAAGCAGACGCAGGCAGGGCGTCGCGTGAAGCGTCAGCCCCTCGCCGAAGACCTCTAAGGTCGAGGGCGGCGGCCGGGAAGCCGGCTCGCCCTCCGTGCCCGGCGCGCGCGTGACCTCCGCGCGCGCCCTCTCAAGACGCGCAAGCTCCGGCGGCAGGTCGAGCATGGCGCGCAAGCCTTCGTCCAGGTCTTCACCCGCCGGCTTCGTCTCCTCAAGAAAGCGCGGGAAGTCTGCGCCGAGGTCGTAGAGGCTCGGCGAGCCGGGCGGGCGCGTGATGACGTAGGCTTTGGCGAAGGCGTCGAAGACCGCGTCGCCGACGAAGCCGCGCAGCGCGGGGAAGTCTGCGCGCATACATTCGAGCAGGCGGAGCACGTAGCCGCCCGCGTAGACGCCGAGGCGCTCGCGCGCGGAGAGGCCGCGCGTCTCGGCCACCACGTCCTCAGCGCTCAGCCCGTGCCGCAGGGCCGCCGCCTCAAGCTTCTCTTCGAGCCCGCCGCGCTCGGTCACGACGGTCTTCATCCAGTGCTGCAAGAGGCCGAGGCGTTGCTCACTCATTGCTCGAAGCCAGTTGAAAGCCGACCGGATTTGGAACTGCCGCCGCCGCGTGAGATTTGCGGACGGGCGCGCCGGGCTTCTCGCCCCTGAGCGCCGCCTCGGCCTTGCGCAGCTCGGCGACCAAGTCGGGGAAGTCGGGAATGTTCGCGTCCCACTCAAGCAGCGTCGAGACGCCGCCGGTCAACTCCTGCGCCAGCCTGTACAACTCCCACACGGGCGCGGGCACCGGCTGGTTGTGCGTGTCCACGAGGTAGCGGCCGCAGTCGGTCGGCCCCGCGACGTGAATCTGCACGACCGCCTCGCGGGACAGGCTCCGCACGTAGTGCGCGGGGTCGAAGCCGTGGTTGTAGGCCGAGACGTAGACGTTGTTCACGTCGAGCAGCAGCCCGCACGCGGTCTCGCGCGCGAGTTCCGAGAGGAAGTCCCACTCGTCGATGGTCGAGTCTTTGAACTCCAGATAGCTCGAAGGGTTTTCGAGCACGAGCGGTCTTTCGAGAAAGTCCTGCACGCGGCGGACGCGCGCGGCGACGTGATGCAGGCTCTCCTCGTTGAGCGGCATCGGCAAGAGGTCGTGCGTGTTGACGCCCGCGACGCCCGTCCAGCAGAGGTGGTCGGAGACCCACGCGGGCCTGACGAAGTCGGCGAGCGACTTGAGCCGCCGGAGGTAGTCGAAGTCGAGCGGGTCGGTGCTCCCTATCGAGAGCGAGACGCCGTGCATCACGACGGGGCGCCGTGCGGCCACGCGTTCGAGCACGTGGCGCGCGTAGCCGAAGTTGTCGATGAAGTTCTCGCTGATGATCTCGAACCAGTCGACTTCCGGCTCGTGTCGCATCAGGTGCGCGAAGTGCTGGTTGCGCAGGCCGACCCCGAGGCCGAGGTTCGGGAGACCTCGGCGCGGGGGCCGGCCGTCGCGCGCTTGCGTCGTCGTGTCCTGAATCATGTGGAGGGCGGGAAGGCGAGCCGGAGGTCGCTGTCGTTCGGCTTGTCGGGCGCGGGCTGGTTGCGGTGTTTGAGCACCTCGACGTACGCCTTCCAGGCGATGTCGTAGACGCGGTCGCCCACCTCGAACCTCAGCAGGCCGATCTTATCGGGCGCGGCCGTCTGGCCGACGAAGTCGTAGACCTCCATGAACGCGACCTCCTCGTCGGGCTTGGAGGAGTCGGGCAGCGGGTAGAGCTGCGAGGCCGAGATGGGGACGGCGCAGCCGCCGTAGCTCGCGCAGATGTTGTCCGACGGCGCGCTGTAGAGCGGCTTGGTGGCGCGCTGCTCCCCCTTCAACGGCCGCGTCGGCTGAAGGTGGTCGAGCACGACCTTCATGCCGCACTGGTGGCTCTCCCCCTGAACCTGTACGAAGCCGCAGCCGCCCTCGGTCTTGCAGGTGTTCGAGCCGCGGCACGAGTGGAAGACCTCGACCTGCGCGCACGTCGCGGGCCGGTCGCCGCCGCCCAGTTCGAGCCCCTGGCAGGCGTGGTACATCTGCCCGGTCTCCTTCGCCTTGACGCCCTTCGTGATGTCCGGGTGTCGGCCGAAGACGGCCCAGCAGATCGAGACGCGGTCGCCCGAGCCGTACATCGAGGGGCTGGGGAAGCCGGTCGTCTCGTCCGTCCAGAAGCCGGCGAGCACGCGCGTGATGCCGGCGATGGAGCCGGCGGCGGCCTGGCTGAAAACGTCGTAGGCGCCGCCGGCCGTCTTCAGGTTGTTGAGCGCGGCGGCCACGTCCGCGGGCGGCGGCAGGTTCCACTTGTTGGCCTTGTAGTCCTCCTCGCTCGTCATCAGCATCTCGGCCGTCCAACTGTTCCCCGCCGCGTGCCACTGATCCCAGGTGACGACGCCGCCGGACTTCAGCAGCTCGTCTATCTTGGCGAAGCGGTCGTGGTGGTCTAGCCCGCCGTTCCCGGCGCGCGCGACCGTCTGGCCCGAGGGGTTGTTCTGCGCGCCCGTGTCGGTGTAGCTCGGGTAGTCGAAGTCGAGCGCCTCCTCGTCCGGGCGGAACTGCCCCTCGACCGGCGCGTACTGGAGCAGCCCGCGCATACGCCTGATCCACTCGGCCACGCCCGCGCCCTCGCCCTGGTCGGTGATGGCGTTGATCATGTTGAGGATGTTCTCCATCGCGCTGCGGACGGTCACCTCGCCCGAAGCCATCGTCGGCATCCTCGGGTACTCGGGCTTGTGATAGGCGCCGGCGGCGTTGAAGAGGTCGCGCTCAAGCGTGCCGCGGTTGAAGACGTACTGGAAGAGGCTCGTGCCGTCGGTGTAGACGATCTCCATGTACTGCCAGAGGCACTTGTACATCCAGCCGATGGTGCCGAACATCGGGAGGTCGTCACCCACCTCCCAGTTCTCGAACGGGACGGCGGGGAAGTATTTGCCCACGTTGTCCGGGTCGATGACCTTCTTCGCGTCCTCCTCGTTCTGCTCGATGGCGAGGAACAGGCGGTTCTGCTCGACGGTCAGCGCGTCGAGCTTGACCTTGATGTCGTTGTAGCCCGCGGCGGCGTCGCGGAAGTCGAGGATGTGCGGGAGCACGGTCTTGTCGGGGCCGTAGCAGACCCAGCCGTACTGTTTGTCCACCAGCGCCTCGCCCGTGAAGTCCGGCATCACGCCGAGCGCCTTGGCGATGTTCGAGGCGAGTTGGAGGTGGAGCATCTCGTCGATGAAGACGCTGAAGAAGTGGTTGAAGGCCGCCGCGTTCGGGCTGGCGCCGGGGTCGCGCGAGGGCGCGGCGCCCGGCCACAGCCGGCCCCTGTAGAAGTCGTTCCCCTTGCTGGTGATCTGGTGCATACCCTGGATCGAGTACATCGAAACCATGTAGAGCGGCAGCGTGAACAGCTCGACGTCGACGGCGGCCTGCGCGACGGCTTGCAGCGCGGCCTTGTCGGTCTCTTTGAATTTCGGGTCCCGCTGCTTCAGCTCCGGGCGTTGAAAAGTCTCCATGTTCCTCCTTAAACCTACGGCTGGGGTGCGAGCAGGGAAAGTCAGACCGTCGTCAGGTTAAGTCAGACTGCTGTTTTGACTTGCGGATTCCGACCCGGCTCGGGTCAAACTGATGGCGCGAAGTGACCGGCGGATGATACTTCCGCGACTTTTAAAAAACAAGAATTTTGTCGTTTGACAGTTTCACGAGACATTCGCGACGCTGGCGAAGAGTTCGGCGCATAAAAGTTTTCGTGCGGCGCTTTGTCGTCACGGCGCGCCGCCGATCGGCCATGAAAGAGTTCTCGATGCTCGACCTAGCCCTCGCCGCGGCCGGCGGGAGTGTCGAAGACCTCGGCACCGTCACACACGTCTCGCGCCGCGACTATGAGGAGCGCGCGACGTTCCGCTTCCGCGCGCAGGTGCCCGCGCTCGAATACCTTTCCCTGCTCATCGAGAACGCCGTGCTGCTGCGCACGCACAGGGGCGGGCGGCTCTACGCGGGCTTCGAGCGCCTGTCGCGGATGGAGGGCGTCGTCGACCGCTACATGCGCATCGCCGACGTGTCGGAGCGCGTCTACGCCTTCGGCGTGCCCGACTGGAAGCCGCCGCGACACCCCAACATGCGCGTCATCGAGATCAGCGGCGCGGCGCGCCTCGCGCGCGAGTGGTTCGTCGTCTCCGAGTCGCCGGCCCTGAGCGTCGCGCTCGTCGGATTCGACGAGGAGGGCATTACGCCGTCGCGCGCCGTCCTCGAAGAGCGCACCTTCACCGCGCTCAAGACGCACGACCCGGCGCTCGTCCGCCGGCTGGCCGCCGCCGCCGAAAGCCTCATCGACGACACGCTCGGCGGCTGAGCGCGCCGCCGCCTTCGGTTCTCAGGCTCCGACGCTTCGTGATACATTTACCGCCGTCTAACCTGTCCATCCCTTTTAACTTTCTTCCGACCGATTAGCGCTTCTATGTCGATACTGCAACGCATCAGAGAGAGGGCGGCGGCAGACCCGCAGCACATAGTCCTGCCCGAGGGCGAAGACCCGCGCACGGTGGTCGCCGCCTCGATGGTCGCGCGCGACCGTCTGGCGCGCGTCACCGTGCTCGGCGACGAGGAGAAGGTGCGCGCCTCCGCGCGCGCGGCCGGCGCCGACCTCGGCGGCGTCGCGGTCGTGGATCACCGGCGCGCGCCCGACTTCGAGCGCGTCGCCGCGCTCTACCACGAGCTGCGCCGCTCGAAGGGGATGATGCCCGACGAGGCGCGCATAGCCGTGCGCGACCCGCTCTACTACGGCAACCTGCTCGTGCGCGAGGGCAAGGCCGACGGCTCCGTGGCGGGCGCGACGAACACGACGGCGCACACCGTCCGCGCCGCGCTCCACTGCATCGGCATCCGGCAGGGCTTCCGCATCGTCAGCAGCTTCTTCGTGATGGTGCTGCCCGACCCGCGTTTCGGCGCGCGCGGCGCACTCATCTACGCCGACTGCGGCGTCGTCATCGAGCCGACGGCGCCCGAGCTGGCCGAGATAGCCATCGCCTCGGCCGACTCGTGCCGCGCCCTGCTCGAAGCTGAGCCGCGCGTCGCCATGCTCTCCTTCTCCACGAAGGGCAGTGCCAAACATCAGCTCGTCGACAAGGTCGTCGAGGCGACGCGCACGGTGCGCGCGCGACAGCCCGAGCTTGAGATAGACGGCGAGCTACAGGCCGACGCCGCGCTCGTCCCCACTGTCGGCGAGTCGAAGGCCCCGGGCTCCACGGTAGCCGGGCGCGCCAACGTGCTCATCTTCCCAGACCTGCAAGCCGGCAACATCGCGTACAAGCTGACCGAACGGCTCGGCGGCGCGACGGCCATCGGCCCCATCCTTCAGGGCTTGGACAGGCCAGCCAACGACCTCTCTCGCGGCTGCAAGGCAGAGGACATCGTGGACGCCGTCGCCATCACCGCCGTCCAGGCGCAGGCGAGAAAAGGAGGTGGCAAGTGACGGGTGACGAGTGACGAGAGAAGAAAATGGGGCTCGTATCTTCTCGTCACTCGTCACCCGTCACTTGTCACTCAGAAAATAAGTCAGGGGCGAACGGTGTCGCGGGCGGGGAGCATCAGAACCCGCAGGCACTTAAAGAATCCGCCCCCGAAGGAGTCAAAATGCTTCTGCGCCGCCTGCCCTACATTTTCCTGGGCGCCGCCTTCGTCCTCCTCGCCGCCGCCGCGCTCTACTCCGCGACGGGGCACGCGCAGAGCGGCGTCCGCGTGCGGCCGACGCCGACGCCCGAGGACGAGGAGGCCGAGCGCGTCTACGTCGAGGAGGTGCGGCTGTCCGTCTTCGCATACGACGAGAAGGGGCGCGTAGACCCCGGGCTCGACGTTGACGACGTGCTCGTCGTCGAGGACGACGTGCCGCAGCAGGTCAAGAGCGTGCGCCGCACCCCCGCGAGCGTCGTGCTCGCGCTCGGCACGGGATGGGACATGGACCCCATCGTGCGCGCCAACACGACGCGCGACGTGGCGCTCTCGGTCATAGAGAACTTACGCGACGGCGACCGCCTCGCCGTCGTCCAGTTCAGCGGGAAGGTGGACACCCTGCAAGGCTGGACGAATGAGCGCGCGCAGGCCGCGCGCTCGGTCAAATCCAAGCTCGCCTCCGGCTCCGGCTCGAACCTCTCGCGCGCCCTGCGCCGTGCGACCGAACTCCTCGCAGAGCAGCCCGTCGGCAACCGACACCTCGTGCTCGTCACGGACGGCATCGACACCGCCTCGTCGAAGGACTACGAAGACGCGGTCAAGCGCCTCATCGCCTCGCAGACGACGCTGCACGTCATCAGCTACACGGGCGTCGCGCGCGAGCAGGTCAAGCAGCCCTGGTGGAAGGCGCCGCCCGAGGCGCCGGGCGCGGCGCAGGCGCGCGCAGACCAGGCGACCGTCGGCATCGACCCGACGCGCCCGCCCGGCATGCGCGGCGCCGGCATCAACCCGCCCAGCGTCAACTCGGGCATCCGCATAGACCCGTCGCTCCGCCGCCGCCGCCGCGAGGCCGAGCGCGAGATGATGCGCGGCGAGTCGCGGCTCAAGTCCCTGACGGAGGAGACGGGCGGGCGGATACTTTCGCCCGACTCGATCGAGGGGATGATGACCGAGGGCGGCTCGGTCGCGCGCGAGATAAACGCGCAGTACGTCGTCACCTACAGCCCGAAGCGCCCGCTGCGCCGCGCCGCGCCTACCGAGTACCGCAAGATACACGTCGGCGCGCGACGCCAGGGACTCAACCTGCGCGCGCGGCGCGGCTACGTCGTCGGCACCATGCGCCAGGCGGAGGGGAAACAAAAGGAGTAGGCAGTAGACAGTAGACAGTAGGAAAAACGAAGGCGGCGCGTCGGGCTCATGGCCTTGACGCGCCGCCTGTTTTCTACTGTCTACTGACTACCGCTTTCAATTCACCAGCGCGTTGGCGCCGGTGCTGGCGTAGAGGTGGCCGGCGGTCTGCTTGACGCGGCGCGCGGTGGCGATGCGCTCGCGCGCTTCGAGCGAGCGGCGGCGTATCTCGTCCCACTCCTCGGCGGGGACGCGGCGGAAGGCTTCGACGACGCGCGGGTCGAACTGCCGGCCCGCGTGAGCATCGAGCTCGGCCAGCGCCTCGTCGTAGCTCCGTCCGGCGCGGTACACGCGGTCGCTGGTGATGGCGTCGAAGGCGTCGGCGACAGCGAAGATGCGCGCGTTGAGGTCGATGGACTCGCCGCGCAAGCCCAGCGGGTAGCCCGAGCCGTCCCAGCGCTCGTGGTGCTGCGCGACGACGCGCGCCGCGCCCTCCAGAAATTCGATGCCCCGCAGAATCTTCTGCCCGTGCAAGGGGTGCTCGCGCATCCGCACCCACTCCTCCTCCGAGAGCTTGGCGGGCTTGCGCAGTATCGCGTCGGGCACGCCTATCTTCCCGATGTCGTGGAGGAGCGAGCCGAACTCCAAAGAACGCATCTGTTCTTCGTTCAGGCCCAGCCCCTGCCCGAGGCGGAGGCTGAAGTTGACGACGCGCTCCGAGTGGCCGTGCGTTTCGAGGTCGCGCGTCTCCAGAGCCGCCGTCAGCGCCTTGAGCGTCGTGCGGTATGCGTCGCCGAGCGAGCGCAGCGCGCCGTCGAGTTCCTGCGTGCGCTGCGCGACCATCTCTTCGAGGTAGGTCTCGTAGCGCCGCTTCTCCGCGCGCAGGAAGTGGTGTTCGAGCGCGCGGCTCACCGCCGCCTCGACGTGGTGGAGGTCGAACGGCTTCATCACGTAGTCGAACGCTCCGGCGCGCAGCGCGTTGATGGCGCTCTCGACCGTCTGCACGCCGCTGATCATGATGACGACCGTGTCGGGCGTAAGCTCCTTCACGCGCGGGATGAGGTCGAGCCCGCTCATCCCGCCCATCATGATGTCGCTGATGACGAGGTCGTAGTCGCCCCCGCGTAGGCGCACGAGCGCCTCCTCGGCCGACCCGACCGCCGCGCAGTCGTAGAGCGGGCCGAGCAGGTCCGTCAGAACGTCCCTGATCTCCGGCTCGTCGTCCGCGACCAGCACACGCGCCCTTTTGCCCAGAGTCTTAGACATAGACGTACGTCCCCCACGTACCTAACACGTCGTCGGATGCAACATTGAGGCGGGAGAGGTGCGCGTCGTCAAGCCCCAACGCATGACGGCGCCCCCGAAAGAGGCAAATTCATATTAACGCCGCCCGCCGGTTTAGACAAGCGATTGCCCCGGCGAAGTTAGACGCAGCCCGGCCCCCGCCGGGTGCCTGCGCCCGCGCGGCGATCTCCTTGTCAGCGGGCGGCCTTTCTTCTACCATGCCCGGGCGCGATCTAACAGACCCGCTTTACGAGGCCCAACCGGATGAGTCTGCCAGCGAGTAGGGTTACCGTCGGGAAAGCCGACGCCGCCTGCACCGTCATCTGCGGCGACAGCCGCGGGGAGCTGAAGGCGTACGACGGGCGGGCGGACTTGATTGTCACCTCCCCGCCCTACGCCGACGCGCGGCACAGGCACTACGATTCCGTCCACCCGGACGAGTTCGCCGACTGGTTCATGACCTTCCACGAGCCGTTCTGGAACGCGCTCAAGCCATCGGGCAGCCTCGTCATCAACATCAAGGACAAGGTCGTCGGCGGGGTGCGCCACCGCTACGTCTGGCACACGATCGAGGCGCTGTCCGCGGCCGGCTGGTTCTGCATCGAAGACTACCTCTGGCACAAGACGAACCCGATGCCGGGCTACTGGCCCACGCGCCTGCGCGACGGGTGGGAGTACTGCTTCCACCTCTCCAGATCGAAACGCCCCTACATGAATCAGGACGGCGTGCGCAAGCCCGTGGGCGACTGGGTCGAGTCGAGGCTGGCCAAGCTCGGCGATAACGACACGAGCCGGCAAAACTCGGCGAACGCGAGCGGGTTCGGGCGCGACATCTCCCGGTGGGTTAACAAGCAGACCGTGCTGCCCTCGAACGTGCTGAGCCTCCCGCTGGTCGGCAAGAACAAAGGGCACCCGGCGGTCTTCCCCATCGACCTGCCGCTCTTCTTCATACGCCTGCTCTGCCCCGAGGGCGGCCTCGTCGTCGACCCCTTCGGCGGGAGCGGCACGACGGGGCTCGCCGCGCTCGCGGCCGGGCGGCGCTCGCTGCTCATCGACAACAACGAGCAGTACTGCCAGGCCGCCGTCAAACGCCTCCGCGAGGAGGGCGTCGCGCGCCGCCACGAACTGCTCACCGAACAGACCCTCTTCCCCGTCGGCTCGCCCAAACGCGGGAGGCGGCGCAACAACTCCTAAGCGGCGTCGTCAGCCTAAACCGCGGCGGCGCGCCCGCCCGCCCGCGCGCCGGTTGACGCGCCCTCGCCGCGCGCCCTATCATTCCTCGCACCCGGCCGGAGTGGCGAAATCGGTATACGCACGAGACTCAAAATCTCGCGTCCGCAAGGACATGTCGGTTCGAGTCCGACCTCCGGCATTCAAAAGCTCCAATAAAATCACATTTCTCTACTGCCCCTCTCTGCCTGCGCCTAGGTCTGCCAAGGAAATTTCCACATGGATTTCCACATTGAAGCATTGCTCCCGCAATCTTTTTCGCCTCGTGCGTATACCGATTTCGCCACTCCGGCTACTAAAGATTTCGCTAGTATTCGCTCGGGAGCAAAATCGTGGTAGCCGAGCGGTCAGCTTCCGTTATAACCCACAGCTTAACGCCCTGCCCTGTCTTGAATGCACTGAATATACGCAAGTGCTTTTCCACGCTGTACAGATTCTCTCTGTGGTCTTCGTCGCAAAGCTCCCCCTGCTCAAGACGTGCGTGCCGCCTTAGAAATTCATGCGGTAGATGTCTGGCCTCGCGTAATGCCTCAATTGCCCCCGGTGTGAGCAGCACCTGCCCGAGCTGGAAGCGCCTCGCGCCCTGCGTTGCTGCGCTGTCTTGTGTGGTGGTAACGTCGGTCTACATCACTTTCCTTTCGTGACTGGAAGGGGTTGGTGTATAGGGCTAGGAGGCGTGGTTCAGACGCTTTCCTAGCCCGTTCGCTTTACGCAGCCTGAGGCATCTCAGCGACTCTCGCGGCCTCGCGTCTTGCTATCGCGTCCATCACGTTCAGAGCGCAGGCAGCGGCGGCATGTTTACAAAGGGTTGTCGCTGGGCAGGTGCAGTGCGCGAAGCGTGCGCGGTCGGATTTCCTGACGAAGAAGTTGACCGTGTAGGTGTTGCCGTTATCGCGGTTTGTCACACGGTACATGCGCTGGATGCTGGTTCTTTGGACGAAGAGGTTGGCCGCTCTGGCTCGCTCGATGGCTCTAGCCATGGCTTCGAGAGTCGTAAGTCTGAACGTCAATGTGGGTTGCTCCTTTCGAGATGTGCGGGGTCATCAACTGACAGAAGCATTTTACTAAATCCCGTAAATCATGCCAAGGTATATCTTTACTGTATTGCGTAAAAATTCGGGCCGTGATAACGTGCCCGATATGGTCACTAAGCACATCCGGGAGTTGGCTGAAAGGCGCGGCATCAAGAACGCCAACACACTCCAGCAAGCGGCGGGGCTATCTTCTCCGACTGTCGCGGCGAAGCTGTGGAAGGGCGACTTCGAGATGATTGGACTCGCCACGCTCGATAAGCTGTGCGCAGCCTTGCGCTGCAAAGTTGGAGACTTGCTCGTCTATCAATCCGATGCGGGCAAGAAGTCGCGCAAGTGAGCGCAGGCAGGAACAGTCGGAACGAATGTGTGAGGGACGAGTGTCAGCATTCGGTGAAGCCACAAAGTCGCGTATCTCTCAATCCTGACGATTGGTCAAGGAATTTAGGCTCCAAGTAAATGTCAAAAAAGTGAAATTAATTCCTTGACGTAAACTATTGATACATAACGGTTTATGCCTTGACAGCTTCAAATTCATCTGTTATATTCACCCATGTCGTCGGGTCATGGTTGAAGACGCCGACGTTGACAATGAGTGAGTAGCGCGAAGCTCACCTGATAGCTGGTCGGCCGGCCAGCCAACATCCCGAACATCACGGGTCTACACGCAACTATGGACTCAAGTCGTCCATGGTGGCGGAGCCTTGCGCGAAATCCAGATAAGCAGGTCTTTGAGAACTGAATACGGAATGAGGTGAGGCCGCGGCGCGCGCCGCGTAAGCCCTCTAGAAAGAGCGAGGCCGGGGATGTTGGAGCATCCCCGGCCTCGACTGACCCTTAACCGCTCGATACGAGCAGAAAGAGAAAGTAACCATGAGCAATGTAGCACATATAGAGGACTACACGAAAGTCCCTCCAACCTTCCAGCCCGACACGGCGGGGCAGCTCTCGCCGGTGTTTGAGCTGGCGGGTGACGCCGAACTCTTCCACACGCCCGACGGGTACGCCTTCGCCACCGTCACAGTGCGCGGCCACCGCGAGACTTGGGCCGTTAAGTCGCGCGGATTCCGCCAATGGCTGAGCCGCTACTTCTACAAGACCGAGGGCAAGGTTCCGACCACCTCGAAGATGAACGAGGCTCTGAACACGCTCATAGGTCAGGCCCTATTCGAGGGCGAATGTCGCAAAGTCCACTTGCGGCTGGCCGAGCACGAGGGCGACATATATCTCGACCTGTGCGACGAACAGTGGCGCGTGGCGCGAGTCACGCGCGACAGATGGGAGGTCATCGCTGCCGCTGACGCGCCCGTGCGTTTCCAGCGTAAGACTGGGATGCTCGCCCTGCCCGTGCCAGAACGGGGAGGCTCGCTCGATGAGCTGCGCCGGTTCGTTAACGTGGGCAGCGAGGAGGACTGGGTGCTGCTCGCGTCGTGGGCCGTGGCGGCCCTTCGGCCCCGCGGGCCTTATCCGATACTTGCTCTGCACGGCGAGCAGGGCAGCTCCAAGAGCACGACGGCGCGCATCCTCTGCTCGCTGATAGACCCGAACGCTGCGGCGCTTCGGAGCGAGCCGAGGCATGAGCGCGATTTGATGATAGCTGCCACGAACAAGTGGCTGTTCGTCCTCGACAATCTGTCGAGCATCACGCCGAGGCTCAGCGACTCGCTATGCAGGCTGGCGACGGGCGGCGGGTTCGCCACGCGCGAGCTGCGCACAGACACGGAGGAGCAAATCTTCGACGCGCAGCGGCCCATCATCCTCAACGGCATCGAGGAGGTCGCCACGCGGAACGACCTGCTCGACCGCGCCCTCGTCCTCTACCTGCCGCCCATCCCTGAGGAGAAGCGGCGCGCGGAAGAGGAGATGAAACGGGCGTTCGAGGAGGCGCGACCCCGGATACTCGGCGCGCTGCTCGGCGCGGTGAGCACGGCCCTCGCGAACATCGAGACGGTCACTCTGGAGAAGTCGCCTCGCCTCGCGGACTTCGCGCGCTGGGCGGTCGCCGCCGAGCCTGCGCTCACGCAAACGCCCGGCGCGTTCATGGCCGCCTACGGCGAAAATCGCGTATCGGCGCATGAGATGGTGCTGGACTCATCGCCCGTAGGCAGCGCCCTGCTCGCCTTTATGGAGAGACACGAGGAGCTAACTCTGACGGCGGGCGAGCTGCTCAAGGAGCTGAACGCAGTGGCGAGCGGCGAGACGCGCAAGCAAAGAGGATGGCCCCATACGCCGAAGGGCATGAGTGATGCCCTGCGACGGGTCACGACTACCCTGCGCGCAGCAGGCGTGCGTATCCAACTCGGCCTCCGCGAGGGCGGCACCGGGCGGCGGCTCATTCGATTGGAGGTGGCGCGGTAGCCAACGTCACTAACGTCACGCGGGTCACGACCGGCTAGGCAGGATTGTGACCCGCGTGACAGTTGTGACTGTCGGCTCCTGCGCAGAAAGGAGAGGGTTATGGAAAACGATTCGCAAAATGTCGAGAAGAAGAAGAGGCGAGGACGGCCGCGCCTCAGGCTATTCACGCCTGAAGTCGAGGCCATGTACGAAGCTTGCGGCGTCTTCGACGGGGTGCGCACGGCGCGCACACGCCAGAATGTGATGTACAGGCAGAGGGCAATGGACGTGCTAGGCGTCGTCAGAGACGAGAGGTTCAAGTGGCTGTGCGATGTCGCAAAGGTGCAGGCCGACGAGCCGAACGCGATGAAGCATTCTATCCTTGCCGAGTTAGGTAGGATTGAAGACGCTGATAAGATGCGAGTAGTCGCGTTGCAGGTCTGTGAGATGAGGCCGACCGCGCGCGAGGCTGTGCAGATAGTTCGGAACTTCCGCACCGGCAAGCAATCAAAGGGCGACGTTACGCAGCTCACAAATGAGATATACAGGCTCATAGTTGACTACCTGACCAGACATCCAGCAATGCGGTTCAGTCAAGTGAGTGTCGCTCTTTCGTCAGCATTAGAGTTCAACACAAGGCTCGCCATGCGGAACGAGTGACAGGATTCGCCGCACGGGTCATGCTTCCGCGCGCCGGTAGAAAATTCTTGTGTGGAATGTAGCCGGAAGTATTGCCCCCCACAAAGGGGTCTGGTAGGTTACACGATAGAGGCTGAAATGACCTTTTGAGCGGGTCGAAGCCTCTACGAGCGACCAAACGAACGGAGCAATGCCGACACTTTGAGGTAAGAGTGTCGGCGTAGCTTCGTTTTTTATTTTGACAAAGGAAAGGAGCTGTTCTCAGCGTGGAGCACTGTGAGCAGGTATGGAAAGACAAATGGCAACAGGGAATTTTACTAAAGTAGAGAACTATCTCTTCGAGGAAGGCAAATACCTGACTGGGGACGCGAAATTAGTTTACGTCGTTTTGTGCAGCTTCCGAAATAACAAGTCAGGAAGGATATACCCCAGCTACGAGAAGATAGTAGACAGGAGTGGCATATGTAGGAACAGAGTGGCTGCTGCACTAAATGAGTTGGAGGCCTTCCGCTGGATGACTCGTAAGAAAGCATTCAAGGGGGGTAATCAGTATGACCTCTGGTACCCTTGGAATGTTAAGCCCGACCTCCCGAAAGAGTGGCCTACGAAGGAAGAGGCGAAGCACTACGACAAGATGATTAGAGAGCGCAAGCCGCGATATGGCACAAAGCCGTGGGATGAGGAGGATGTTGAAGAATACGATGAGCCTGAGGAGTTGGATGATGACGATGTGCCCTATTAAATCGTCCCGACGCGAGGACTATGCACCGTCCCTACGTCGGGATAAACATAGTATTGACGTGAGGACGCACGTCAGTCCCTATGTGGGGACGCACGACAGTCCCGGCGTCGGGTCGGTAACAAGATAAGAGGAACTAGATAACAGTTAACAAGATAAGTCTAAATCTCATTCTTTTCGCCTTCGGCTCAAAGCCGTTCGGTATGGAAAACAATTATCGAGATTGCGATATGGATGCTCCACAACACACTCTGTATCGCATAGGGCAGGCGGCGTCCTTGTAATGTCTTTCCAACGTCGCCTGCCCGATATGACATCGTTGAACAGTTTCACCATCGAGTGAGACTGCCAGACCGAGAGTCGAGAGCAGTGCAAGGTCATCTCGGTTTCTCCGCCTTGCATGGTCTGTCAGATATTGAATAGTTCGCGGAGCGATTACGACGCTCTGCGAACGGGGCGCACATCAGCAGCTAACAACGCAGCGGGTTCTGTCCTTCCAGTTCCCCGCCGCGCTCCTCGCTGTTAGATGTGCGCCCCTTCTGGATTTGGAGGGATAGAACAATGAGTGATTCGATAAACACGCTACTCAACGACCTGTCAGCTCGGCTCGACTTCGATGTGCTGGCCGAAGACGACACACAGCGCGAACTTAATGAGGAGTTCTCTGAGACACATCATCTCGTCTCGACTATCACGGAAGAGGTTAGGCAGCTTGCCAGTCCCGAAGATGCCTTAACATTCACGGCCAAGCTGTCCACCTTCCTCGAAGGTGAGCGCGCCAAGTCTCTCGAAGCTAACAGGCTGAGAGAAGCAGTTGCTGAGAGAGAGTCGCGCCTAGCAGATGCGCGCGAGGAATTGGGCTACCTATCTGCTGGTCGCGCTACTCTAGCGCAGAAGGTCAACGCGGCAATGCTGGCACTCGAAGAGGCGCAGCGCGACTATGCAGACCTCGAGCTGCGGTTAGGAGTGATTGAACGCAGCATTGAATCCACAAGGCTGGAGCGTTCATCTCTGCGCCGACAGCTGGACGAGCTGACAAAGAGCAAGGAGGTCAAGAACTAGAGATGTTGACAACACCAGAATTAGTGGCCGAGGCGAAGCGAGCCTTGGACGAGTATCTGAGGCGTGAGAGACATGCGTCCCTCGCGCGTTCCCGCTCGCCCCAGCGCGATTTCGGGGCGGAGGGCGGCTCGGATACGACCTTCGACAAGGGGGACGAACTGGGGCCGATTGTGGACGAAGCCCGAGAATCGGCGCGCAGGTATGTAGAGTCTAAGTCGAATAACACACGGCCTATCAGGCCCGTGGACGAGAAGAATCCTGCGGCTGTCGCGGGTCAGATTCAGGCTCTGAGCTGGCTCAAGCGCAAGAGCAAGTCTCGGCTTAAGCCATGATGGCGAGGCCACCAGTTTAGCGACAGTGTGACGATGTGACTGAGTGATGTAGGGGATATGCGCATTAGCTACATCCAGATTAGTCGTTTCCTCAGACTTAGCTTGTTATTGCGATGTCCTGTCATTCC
>DASWNR010000183.1:0-20979 GCA_036399155.1 Pyrinomonadaceae bacterium | reverse complement strand
CAGTCCCAAGGCGCGCCGTGCGCCCTCCCGCCCCCCGCGCTTGTTGACATGTTCGCCCCCTTCCGTCTCGACGCGTCCCACCTCTCTAAAGGTTTTTATTAACGGAATTGCTTCGCGCTGGTGTAGATTTTTATTACCGTTTAGAGTTGAGGACTGAAGGGGGGGCACGTTTGGATTCCGGCGTAGTCAAGGCGCACACGCGCGTCGCCATCATCGGCTGCGGCTTCGGCGGGCTCGGCGCGGCCATCCGGCTCCGGCAGCGCGGCGACGAAGACTTCATCATCTTCGAGCGCGCGTCGGACGTGGGCGGGACGTGGCGCGACAACAGCTACCCGGGCTGCGCCTGCGACGTGCAGTCGCACCTCTACTCCTTCTCCTTCGCGCCCAACCCCGACTGGACGCGCAGCTACTCGCCGCAGCCCGAAATATGGGACTACCTGCGCCGCTGCGCGCGCGACTTCGGCGTGCTGCCGCGCGTGCGCTTCCGGCACGAGGTGCGCGAAGCACTCTGGGACGACGGCGCGCGGCTCTGGCGCGTCGAGACTTCGCAAGGGCTCTACACCGCCGACGTGCTCGTCATGGCCTCGGGCGCGCTGAGCGAGCCGCGCGTGCCGCACCTTCCCGGCTTCGAGAACTTTAAGGGGAAGTCGTTTCACTCCGCGCGCTGGGATCACGGGTACGACCTGACGGGCAAGCGCGTCGCGGTCATCGGCACGGGCGCGTCCGCCGTCCAATTCGTCCCCGAGATACAGCCGCTCGTCGAACGGCTCCACGTCTTCCAGCGCACGCCGCCGTGGGTCATGCCGCGCACCGAGCGCGCCTTCACCGAGCGCGAGCGTCGCATGTTCCGGCGCTTCCCACTCCTCCAGCGCGGCGAGCGCGCGGCCATCTACGCCTTCCGCGAGATATTCGTCTTCGGATTCCGGCACCTCCGCATGTCGCGCCTCATCCGGCGCGTCGCGCTCCGCCACCTCCGGCACGCCGTGCCCGACCCGGTGCTGCGCGCGAAGCTCACGCCGACTTATGAGATAGGCTGCAAACGCATCCTCGTCTCGAACGACTACCTGCCCGCAGTCACGCGCCCGAACGTCGAGGTCGTGACGGCGGGCGTCGCGGAGGTGCGCGGGCACTCGATAGTTGACACGGAAGGCGTCGAGCGATCTGTGGACGCGATCATCTTCGGCACGGGCTTCCGCGTCACCGACCAGCCGTTCGCCGGACACGTCCGAGGCCGCGGCGGCGTCACGCTCGAAGAGGTCTGGCGCGGCAGCCCGCGCGCGCACTTGGGCACGACCGTCAACGGCTTCCCCAACCTCTTCATCCTGCTCGGCCCGAACACGGGGCTCGGCCACACCTCGGTCGTCTACATGATAGAGGCGCAGATCGAGCACTTCATCAGCGCGCTGGACTTCATGCGGCGGCGCGGCGTCGCGGTCATCGAGCCGAGGCCGGAGGCGCAGGCCGCCTTCGTCGGCGAGGTCGAGCGGCGCATGGAGGGCACCGTGTGGGTCTCGGGACGGTGCGCGAGCTGGTACCTCGACCGCACGGGGCGCAACTCGACCATCTGGCCCGACTTCACTTGGCGCTTCCGCCGCCGGGTCGCGCGCCTCGACCCGGCCGAGTACCTGACGGGTGGGACGGCCGACGGCTCTCCGACGACGAACGGAAAGAACGCGACCTCTTAACACGACGAGACGGACACACGATGCCCGACACAGCAGACATCACACTCGCGGAACGTCTTCAGGGCTTCGGTGGGCGCGCCCTCGGCCTGCTCCCCGCGCCCGTGCAGCTCAAGCTCTCGGGCCGGCCTCCGGTCGAAGTCGACGGGCAGAGGCTCGACCCGTGCCTGCAACTGCTGCTCGCCGTCAACCGCAGGCGCAAACGCTACGGCCTCTGCGAGCCCGACCCCGTCACCGCCCGCGCGCGCTTCCGGCGCGAGGTGCTCATCTACGGCGGGCCGAAGACGCGCGTCGGCCCCGTCCGCGACTTCGAGATTGAAGGCGAGGCCGGCCCCGTGCGCGTGCGACACTACGCGCCGCCGACTTCGGCCCCTTCGGCCCCTTCGGCCAAAGCCTCGCGCGACCTCCTCGTCTACCTGCACGGCGGCGGCTTCGTCCTCGGCGACCTTGAGACGCACGACGAGCCCTGCCGCCTGCTCTGCCTGCACGCGCGCACCCACGTCCTCGCCGTCGCGTACAGGCTCGCGCCCGAGCACCCCTTCCCCGCCGGGCTCGGCGACGTTCTGGCGGCGCTGCGCTGGGCGCAGGCCAACGCCGAACGGCTCGGCGCCGACCCGGCGCTCGTCTCCGTCGGCGGCGACAGCGCGGGCGGCAACCTCGCGGCCGTCGCCGCGCAAGTTTCGGCGCGCGAACGCCCGCCCTTCGCGCAACTGCTCGTCTACCCCGCGACCGACGCCGTGAAAGAGGAGCGGCCGTCGAAGACTTTGTTCGGCCGCGGCTTCTTCCTCGCGCGCACGGACTGCGACGCCTTCTTCGACCACTACACCGACGGGACGGGCGCGCGGCGCGACGACGCGCGCGTCTCGCCGCTACGCGCGGACGACCTCTCGGGGCTCGCGCCCGCGCTCGTCGTCACCGCCGGCTTCGACTACCTGCGCGACGAGGGCGACGCCTACGCGCTCGCGCTCGGAGAGGCCGGAGGCGTCGTCGTGAAGAGGCGCTACACCTCGCTCGCGCACGGCTTCATACACATGACCGGCGTCTGCCCGGCCGCGCGCGCCGCGCTCGTCGAATACGCGCGCGAGTGGCGCGCGCTGCTCGAACGCGTCGCACGCGCCCCCGCGCGCGCGGTGCTTCACGAGGAGGTTGCCCCATGACCTATCAACTCCCGGGCAAGGTCGTACTCATCACGGGCCCCGCGCGCGGCATCGGCGCGGAGACGGCGCGGCAGCTCGCGGCTCGCGGCGCGCGGCTCTCGCTCGTCGGGCTTGAGCCCGAGCTTCTGGCGGCGCTCGCCTCAGAACTCGGCGCGGGTCACGTCTGGTTCGAGTGCGACGTGACCGAACAGGCGGCGCTCGAACGCGCGGTCGCCGGCACAATCGAGGCGCTGGGTGGCATCGACGTGGTCATCGCCAACGCGGGCGTCGCCTGCAACGGGACGGTCGCGGTCGGCCCCGTCGAGGCGCTCGTCCGCATCATCGACGTGAACCTGACGGGCGTCGTCCGCACCGTCAGCGCGACCTTGCCGCACGTCGTCGAGCGCGGAGGCTACTACCTGCTCGTCTCGTCGGCGGCGGCGCTCGCGCCCTTCCCCGGCATCTCGACCTACGCGGCGGCGAAGAGCGGCGTCGAGCAGTTCGGCAACGTCCTGCGGCTTGAGCTGGCGCACAAGGGCGTCGCCGTCGGCGTCGCGCACCCGTCTTGGATAGACACGGACATGGTGCGCGACGCGCGGGACGACCTCGCGGGCTTCAGGGAGATGCTCGGAAAACTCCCCGGCCCCTTCGGCCGCGTCACGCCCCTGCGCGACTGCGCGGCGGCCTTCGTCCGCGCCGTCGAGCGGCGCAAGCGCAAGGTCTACGTCCCGCGCACGCTCGCCGCGGCCGCCGCCGTCCGGCAGCTCTTCATGAGTTCGCTCGCCGACTACCTCATGGGGCGGCAGACGCGCAAGACGCTCCCCGAGGTCGAGGCTCAGGTGCGCGCGCTCGGCCGCTCCTTCGGCGCGCACAGTTGCGGGCTCGGCGCGAAGGCCGGCGAAGGCGAGACGCGCGAAGGTTGAGGGTTTAAAAACAGTGCGAGGGGAGGCGAGACGTTGAAGACCGTCGTGGGACTGCACCGCGCGACGCGCGCCGACATCGGCGAGCTGGTCACGTACCAGGCGCTGCCCGTCTCGACGCTCGACATCGAGCGGGTCGAGCCGTTCATCTTTCTCAACCACCACGGCCCGCAAATCTACCCGCCGCGCAACGGCGGGCTCCCCTTCGGCCCGCACCCGCACCGCGGGTTCGAGACCGTCACCTTCATCCTCGCGGGCGACCTCGTACACAAGGACAGCGGCGGCTACCAGAGCCTCATACGCGCCGGCGGCGTCCAGTGGATGACGGCCGGGCGCGGCCTCATCCACGCCGAAGTCTCTTCGGAAGAGTTCAAGGCCGGGGGCGGCCCCGTCGAGATGCTACAGCTCTGGGTCAACCTGCCCGCGCGGCTCAAGATGACCGAGCCGCGCTACACAGGCTTGCAGCGCGAAGAGATTCCGACCGTTGAGACGGACGACGGCCGCGTCGGGCTGAGCGTCGTGTCGGGAAGCTGGGAGGGGACGCGCGGGCCTTTCGAGACGCTGACGGACGTGAGCCTGTCAATCGCGCGCTTCGCGCCCGGCGGGAGGCTGCGCGCCGAAGTCGAAGCCGGCCGCAGCGTGTTGTGCTACGTCGCGTCGGGGGCGCTCAGGGTCAACGGCCGCGCGGTCGCGGCGCGCAACACGGTGGAGTTGTCTGACGAAGGCGAAGCGTTTGAAGTCGAGGCAGAGTCCGACGCCGTCCTGCTCCTCGGTCACGCCGCGCGCAACCGCGAGCCGATTGCGAGCTACGGCCCCTTCGTCATGAACACGCGCGATGAGTTGGAGCAGGCCGTTCTGGACTACCGCGCGGGGCGGTTCGGCGTCTGGAAAGATTGAGCCTTAGCGGTTGAAGTTGTAAAGGTCGAAGAGGGTTCAACCCGCGTTCGCCTGAGTCCGCGAGCCGTAGCCCTCCGGGTGCGCCTCGTGCCACTCCCACGCGGTGCGGACGATTGCTTCGAGTTCGGGGTAGCGAGTCTCCCAGCCCAGAACTTCGCGCGCCTTCCGCGCGTCGGCGACCAGCCGCGCCGGGTCGCCCGGGCGCGCGGCCTCGACCCGCACCTCTATCTCGCGCCCCGTCACGCGCCGCGCCGCCTCGACCACCTCCATCACGGAGTAGCCGTGCCCGTTACCCAAATTGATGAACTCCGAACGCCCCCCGCCGCGCAGATACTTGAGCGCGAGCGTGTGCGCCGAGCAGAGGTCTGTGACGTGTATGTAGTCGCGCACGCACGTCCCGTCGGGCGTCGGGTAGTCGCCGCCGAAGACCGAGACGTATGGCAGACGCCCGGCCGCCGCCGCCAAAACGTTCGGGATGAGGTGCGTCTCGGGCTCGTGGTGCTCGCCGCGTTTCGCGGTCGCGCCCGCCGCGTTGAAGTAGCGGAGCGCGACGAAGCGCAGGCCGTAGGCGCGGTCGTAGGATTCGAGGATGCGCTCCATGAAGAACTTCGACCAGCCGTAAGGGTTGACCGGCCACTGCGGGTGGCCTTCGTCGATGGGCACGCGCACGGGCTCGCCGTAGGTGGCGCAGGTCGAGGAGAAGACGAAGCGGCGGACGCCCGACGCGAGCAGCCCGTCGAGCAGCCCGAGCCCCTGCACGACGTTGTTGTCGAAGTAGAGCTTCGGCTCTGTCACCGACTCGCCGACGAAGGCGTGCGCGGCGAAGTGTATGCACGCCTCGACCTCGTGCTCGCGGCAGACGCGCTCGACGAGCGCGCGGTCGCCGACGCGCCCCTCGTAGAAGGGCACCGACTCGCCACGCGCGCCGTGGTGCCCGCGCGAAACGTCGTCTATGACGACCACGCGCTCGCCCGCCTCCGCGAGCTGATCCACCATCACGCTCCCGATGTAGCCCGCGCCGCCCGTCACCAGTGTCGCCATCGTCCCCCCTCGTTCCGCCTTTGAGTTGTAGTCCGCGCGCTTAGTGCA
This sequence comes from Pyrinomonadaceae bacterium, assembly GCA_036399155.1. Classification (GTDB taxonomy): domain Bacteria; phylum Acidobacteriota; class Blastocatellia; order Pyrinomonadales; family Pyrinomonadaceae; genus QHXN01. The sequence goes on along the minus strand of DASWNR010000183.1, from coordinate 15,255 downwards.
TCTTGAAAGCGCCGCCCGGCGGCTCCGGCTCAAGCCCGGGTCGCGCCGAGTCCTGTACGACCTCGTGCATCTCCAAAACGTTCGCGCCCGAGAACGCCTCGCGCGGGAGCGTGCCCGACTGCGCGTGCCCGCGCACGAACTCGTCGGAGCGCACCCAGTTGAGAAAGTCGCGGCGGCTCTGCCAGACGGTGAAGACGACGTAAGGGTCGCCCTCGTTGACCGGCCGGAGGACGAGGTTCGAGACGAAGCCGGGCATCTTGTCGACGAGCCCCGCGCGGTCGCGGAAGCGCGCCTCGAAGGCTTCGCCGTACTCGGGTTTCACGTAAATGCGGTTGGCGACGGTAATCATCAGGGCGTCTCCGTAGTCCGGTTTGAAAGTCCTACTTCTCGAAGATGCGCGAGCGGTCGGCGAAGGCTTTGAACTCAAGCGCGTTGCCGCTCGGGTCGAGGAAGAACATCGTCGACTGTTCGCCCTTCTCGCCGCGGAAGCGCGTATAGGGCTCGATGACGAACCGGACGCCGGCGCGGCGCACGCGCTCGGCCAGCTCGTCGAACTGCGCGGGCGAGACGATGACGCCGAAGTGCGGCACGGGCACGTCGCGGCCGTCCACGGGGTTCGACGACTCGACGCCGGCGCGGCCCGGCTGGAGGTGCGCCACGATCTGGTGGCCGAAGAGGTTGAAGTCGATCCAGATGTCGGAGCTTCGCCCCTCGGGGCAGCCCAGCACGCCGCCGTAGAAGTCGCGCGCGGCCGAGAGGTCGTGCACGGGGAACGCCAGATGAAACATCGTCTCCGCCTCAGTCGTCGTCTCCATCTTTGTCCTCCTGAAACGTCGGCGGGCGCTTCGGCCCCGGCGCCCGCTTATCCGTCCTCGACGCCCCGCAGCAGGCGCTCCTCCGCACGCTGCTCGGCCAGCGGGACGTAGTAGCTCTCAAGCATCCTCGCCACCTGATGCGCGTCGTAGCCTTGTGCGCCGAGCGCGTCTTCGACCGCCGCGAGGTCGCCGCCGCACGACTCGAACATGCAGCGCGGGTGGCCGCACCAGCGCGGGTGCGTGAAGTGCGCGTAAGGGCCGCGCAGGCACTCGCCCGCCTCGTGCTCGTAGTCGTCGAAGTCGACCGACAGCATTAAGTTTCGCCCCGCCTTTGCCGAGTCCACGTAGTTTACCGCGTCCGAGCCCGCGCCGCCTATCGGCCGCAAGGCACGCGCCCGAGAAAAGCAGAAACCCTCCCCGCCACCCCGACGTAAGGGGCTGGCAGGAGCCGTGCGGCTCGGAGGTTTTTCGACAGGATGAAGTGGGAAGAAATTTTCGGCTGGGTGTTCAGGGGCGGCCTGCGGCGCGGGGGCTCGGGGCTCGGCGCGGCGTCGGCCGCCGCCGGGGCGACGCAGGCGGGGCGCGACCTGCTCGCCGGACAGGTCGCGCGCACGACGCTGCGCATCTTCAAGAACAACCTGCTGGCGCTCCCCTGGATTCGGGAGGGCGAGGAGTTGAGCGCGGCGCTCGACGGCGTGCGCGCCGACCTCCTGCGCTCGCGCAACGCCTACCGCGAGAGCCTCAAGTCGCGCCGCTCGGCCCCGCGCGCCGAGGCCGACTGGCGGCGCGTCACCGAAGACTTCCGCCGACAGGTCGCCGACCTCAACCGGCGCATCGCCGCCTACAACCTCAAGGCGCCCTCCCCCGCCTTCCGCAAGTCCCACGTCGACGCCGACCGCGAAATCAACCGCATCCTCCGCGACGAATAAACGCCCCCGCCCCCACCCGCCCTGCCGAAGTAGCGATTCAAAATCCTTACGGCTATACTCTCACCAGCGTCCGCCAGCGCCACCCCGAACAGCTTACGAAAGGCTGCGCTCGATCGCGTGAGATTCGAGTGGGACGACGAAAAGGCGGCCGCCAACCTGCGCAAGCATTGGGTGAGCTTCGAAGAGGCCGCAGAGGTCTTCAATGACCCGAACCTTGTGACGGACGCAGACGTGGGGCATTCTCATGATGAGGCGCGGTTCTTCGCCGTCGGGTATTCGGCCAGACGTATGCTGTTCGTCATCTTCGCCGAAGGACGGGGAGATTTGATTCGCATCATCTCGGCGCGCCTGCCGACGCCGGCCGAACGGAAACAATATGAAGAACGGGGAAGATGAGAAAGCGGAGGAGCCTGCCCTCGAAGAGTTCGAATGGGTGGTCACCCAGGAGGAGTATGAGGAGGGCTTGAAGCGGGGCTGGACGGACGACGACATGCTAAAGCCCGGGCGGTATAAAGTAAGGCGCGGGTCGTTCCTCGCGCGCCACCCAGAGTTGAAGGACAAGATGATGAAGCGGCCGTGAGTCCCCGGCGCGGGGCGGGTCGAAGAACTGAAGGACGGAGGACGAGGGGTTTGACGGACGAGCTTCTTGAGTGGCGGCGGGAGTTCCCGATTCTTGAGGGGGCGACGTACCTCATCTCGCACAGCCTCGGCGCGATGCCGCGGCGGGCGCACGAGCGGCTCCAGGCTTACGCCGACACCTGGGCGACGCGCGGGGTGCGCGCGTGGGCCGAGGGTTGGTGGGAGATGCCGCTCACGGTCGGCGACGAGGTGGCGCGCATCATCGGCGCGGACGCCGGCACCGTCGCCATGCACCAGAACGTCTCGGTCTGCCAGTCGCTCATCCTCTCCTGCTTCGACACCACGCCCGAGACGCGCCGCAACAAGATCGTCTACTCCGAGCTTGAGTTCCCCTCGGTGATGTACGTCTACGAGGCGCACGCGCGCGACGGGCGGTTCCGCATCCACAAGGTCAAATCGGAGGACGGCGTCACGGCGCCGCTCGAAGCGACGCTCGCGGCCATCGACGAGGAGACGCTGCTCGTCCCCGTCTCGCACGTCCTCTTCAAGAGCGCCTCGCTACAGGACGCGCGCGCCATCACCCGGCGCGCGCACGAGGTCGGCGCGCTCGTCGTGCTCGACACCTACCAGTCGGCCGGCACCGTCCCCTTCAGCGTCAAAGACCTGGACGTTGACTTCTGCACGGGCGGCTCGGTCAAGTGGCTCTGCGGCGGCCCCGGCGCGGGCTACCTCTACGTCGCGCCGCGTCTGAGACAGACGTTAGAGCCGAAGGTGACGGGCTGGATGGCGCACGCCGCGCCCTTCTCCTTCGAGGACGGGCCGATTCAATACGCGGAGGGCGCCGCGCGCTTCCTGCACGGCTCGCCCGCCGTGCCCGCGCTCTACGCGGCGGAGTCGGGCTACAAAATCATCAACGAGATCGGCGTCGAAAAGATACGCGAGAAGAGCGTCCGGCAGACGCAGAGGCTCATCGAGCTGGCCGAAGAGGCGGGCTTTCGCGTGACGAGCCCGCGCGACCCCGCGCGGCGCGGCGGCACCATCACCGTCGCCGCCGACCACGCGCCCGCCGTCACGCGCGAGCTGATTCGCCGCGAGTTCATCGTCGATTACCGGCCCGGCGCAGGGATACGCATCTCGCCGCACTTCTACACGAAGGACGAGGAGCTGGAGCTGGTCGTCCGCGAGATGCGCCGCATCCTCGACACGCGCGCCTACGCCGCGCACGAAGCGGCCGGCGCGGCATTCTAAAAGGACTGAGTGCTGAGGACTGAGGACTGAGTTAAAAACTCGTCTTCACTCAGTCCTCAGTCCTCAGCACTCAGTACTATGGCAAATGAATACGGCGGCGACGCCCCGCTCTCTTACAACAAGTACCTCCGCGTGCGCGACCTGATCGAGTTGCAGGGCTGCCTGTCCGACCCCGTGCACCACGACGAGCTGCTCTTCATCACCATCCACCAGGCTTACGAGCTTTGGTTCAAGCAGATTCTCCACGAGGCGGACGCCGCCTCGGCCGCGATGCGCGAAGACCGCGCGCCGTCGGCCGCGCGCGCGCTCGCACGCGTCGTCGAGATAGAGAAGCTGCTCGTCACGCAGATACACATCCTTGAGACGATGACGCCGATCAGCTTCCTCGGCTTCCGCGACCAGCTCAACCCCGCGAGCGGGTTCCAGTCGATGCAGTTCCGCGAGATAGAGTTCGCCTCCGGGCTCAAGGACGAGGCCGTCACGCGCGCCTTCAAAGACGACGAGTTCGCCGCCGGGCGCCTGCGCGCGCGACGCGACGCGCCGACGCTCGGCGAGGATTTCTTCGCGCTGCTCTCGCGCCGCGGATTGGACGCGCCGCCCGACGACCCACAGGGCACGGACGAGGAGCGGCGCGGGCGCTACGACCGCCGCGTGCGCGCCGCGCTCGAAGTCATCACGCACTTCGAGTCGCGCTACGAGGAGTTCCAGCTCGCCGAGATGCTCATCGCGCACGACGAGTTCTTCTCGCTCTGGCGCTACCACCACGTCAAGATGGTCGAGCGCATGCTCGGCACGAAGCCCGGCACCGGCGGCAGCGAGGGCGTCGGCTACCTCAGGACGACGCTCGACAAAAAATTCTTCCCCGAACTCTGGGAGGCGCGCACGCACCTCGACTCTAAACACGGCGCGGGCGGCTGCCCCTTCACCGGCCGCACCTGACACCGACGGTTTCCGCCTATGCCCGACGTCGAGTTCCCCGAGCGATTCCGCATGAGCGACTACTTCCTCTACCACAACGTGGAGGAGGGGCGCGAGAATAAGACCTGTCTTTACTACCGCGACGAGACTTTCACGTACGCGGACGCCGCGCGTATGTCGAACCGCGCGGGCGGCGCGCTGCGCGAGCTGGGGCTCGGGGTGGAAGACCGCGTGCTCATCGCGCTGCCCGACTGCCCGGAGTTCGTCTGGACGTGGTTCGGCGCGAACCGCGCGGGCGGCGTCATCACGATGGTCAACCCGCTGCTGCCGGCCGAAGACTACCGTTACTACCTCGAATACACGCGCGCACGCGTCGCCGTCATACACGAGTCGCTGCTTGAGAACTTCGCGCGCGCCGCCCGCGACTCGAAGCACCTCCGCGGCGTCCTCGTCGTCGGCGAGGGGCGGGGCGACTTCCACTCATTCTCCGAGGCGCTCGACGCGCAGCGGGACGAGCTGACGCCCGCCGACCTGCACCGCGACGACGTGGCCATCTGGCTCTTCACCTCCGGCTCGACCGGGCACCCGAAGGGCGCGGTGCACTTGCAGCACGACCTGCCCTTCAACACCGAGTGCTATGCGAAGGGCGTGCTCGGCGTCCGCGAAGACGACCTGACGGTCTCCGTCCCGAAACTCTTCTTCGGCTACGCCACAGGCACAAACCTCCTCTTCCCCTTCGCGGTGGGCGGCGCGGCCGCGCTCTTCTCCGAGCGCTCGACGCCCGAGAAGCTCTTCGAGGTCATCGGACGTTACCGCCCGACGATTCTGACGAGCGTGCCGACGATGATTAACGGCATGCTCGCCGTCCCCGGCGCGGCGCAAAAAGATTTGTCCTCGCTCCGCATGTGTCTGTCGGCGGGCGAGGCGCTGCCCGAGGAGTTGTACCGCCGCTGGGTCGAGACCTTCGGCGTCGAGATTTACGACGGCATCGGCTCGGCCGAGATGTTCCACATCTACATCACCAACCGCCCGGGCGACGTTAAGCCCGGCAGCCTCGGCCGCGTCGTCGAGGGCTACGAGGCGCAGGTGGTTGACGGCGAAGGGCGGCCCGTCCCGGCGGGCGAGATGGGGACGCTGCGCGTGGGCGGCGACTCGGCCGCGCTGTGCTACTGGCAGGCGCACGAGAAGTCGAAGCAGACCTTCGCGGGCGACTGGTGCACGACGGGCGACCAGTTCCACGTGGACGACGAAGGATACTTCTGGTACCACGGGCGCACCGACGACATGCTGAAGGTCTCGGGCGTCTTCGTCGCGCCCGCCGAGATAGAGAACTGCCTGCTCGGGCACGAGGCCGTGCTCGAAGCGGCGGTCGTCGGCCACGACGCGGGCGACGGCCTCGTCAAGCCCAAAGCCTTCATCGTCCTGCGCGAAGGCCACGCGGCGGGCGACGAGCTGGCGCAGTCGGTCAAGGAGTTCGTCAAATCCAACCTCGCGCTCTACAAGTACCCGCGCTGGGTCGAGTTCGTCCGCTCGCTCCCCAAGAACGACCGGGGGAAGATTGACAGGAAGCAGTTGAAAGATAAGTGATGAGTGATGAGTTATAAGTGAAAGCCGCGGGCCTTGTTATCTTCTTCTTATCACTCATCACCCATCACCCATCGCCAAGCCTATGCCCTTCTCCGCCCTCATCCCCGTGCGGTTCGGCGACTGCGACCCGGCGGGGCTCGTCTACTACCCCGCACTGTTCCACTACTGCCACGCGGCGATGGAGGAGTTCTTCGCCGAGCGCTGCGGCGTGCCTTACGCGCGGCTGCTGGCCGAGCGGCGCATAGGTTTCCCCACGGTCAACGTGCGCGCCGAGTTTCACGCGCCCTTCGTCTACGGCGACGCGGCGCGTGTGGAGGTGTGGGTCTCGTCAATCGGCCGCACGTCGGTCACGTTCGAGTACCGCCTGCGCCGCGCCTCCGACCAAAAGCTGTGCGCCACGGCGACGCAGGTACAGGTCTCGATGAGCCTCGACGAGCGCCGCGCCGTCCCCGTCCCCGAAGACCTCCGCCGCGTTTTCGAGGAGAGCGCCGGCTGACCCGCGCCGCCGCCCCCACCTGACAAAAGAAGCACGCGCAAAGTTTTTCTCGCGGGACGTGGAAGCCCCGAAGCAATCGTACTTTCCTTTAAATGCGACCGATTAGAGGCTGCCTGAGCGGGGCGCGCGACCGCCGCGCAACCCTCGGGGCTTGTCCCAAAATTCCCTAAGCGAGGTGTCCCGTGAAGAAAATCCTGTTCTCTCTTGCCGCACTTTTCGTCCTCTGCGCCGCGCAGACCGCGCGCGCCGACGTGCTGACTTTCGTCCCGCCCGACCCGGACATCGACGACCTCGACCACCACAAGGCTTACACCTGGCGCGTCGACAACGTGAACCTGCAAGGGAAGCAGATCACCGGGGCGAAGCTCACCTTCAAGAACATCGCTAACTGGGACTCGAACCCGAACCGGCTCTTCGTACACCTGCTCGACAACTCGAAGTACGCCGGCGTCCGTTCGTTCACCGACGACCTCAACAGCGACAACAACCCCGGCGACATCGTGGACGACTTCGTCAACACGCGCTACCACAACCAGTCGGACTGGCTCGTCGCCAACGGCACGGCGCGCACCGCGCTCTTCGACCGCTCGTTCTCCGACACGCCGACCACCTACACCTACAACTTCACCGCCGCGCAGGTGCAGGCGCTCTTCGCGTACATCTCGAACGGCGGCAACTTCGCCATCGGCTTCGACCCCGACTGCCACTTCTTCAACGACTGGATCAAGCTTGAGATAACCACGGGGCCCGCCGCCGTGCCCGAGCCCGCCACGCTCGCGCTGTTCGGCACCGGGCTCGCCGGCCTCTACGCGCGCCGCCGCCGGCAGCGTGCGCAGCGCGCCGCCTGAACTTCCCTCCGACTCTTCCCGTCGGCTCTGCGGCGGGCAAAGGATTCAATTCCTTTGCCCGCCGCCTTTTTTTACGCGCGGCCCGGAAGGGGGTGTTTGACAGTCGGCGCGCGGTCGTTTAGGATGCGCATTCCCTTAACCGCACTCCTGCCGCACGCGCGCCAGGCCTTTTTGCGCCGCGCGGGCAAAGACCAGCCCCATGACCGAGCCGCCACGGACAGCTCGCCGAGTTAACCCGTCAGGGATGCACACATTCATTTCGCCCTCATAGTTACGGCGGGCCGCGCCGAGCGGGACTCGTGTGTCCCGCTCGGGCGTCGCCCGCCCCGCCTAAACCACGTCGCCCCCGGCACTTTTCCCGGACGAGCTATAGCGGCGACGGGCGCTTCCCCATCATTGGGGTTTTAAGCACACTTGCCCCCTTAAGAAGGAGAGTAGATGAAGAGAGTTTCTTTGTTCGCGGCATTAATCATCGCCGCGCTTGTCGGTAACGCCGGCCTCGGCGTCTCGGCGCGCGTCGCCTGCACTTCGACCGAAGTTACCGAGGGCGACGTCACACGTCTGATCGAGAACACCCCGCCCGCGCCGACAGACGACTGGGTTCTGTACACGCGCGCCGGCACGCCCCCGACCGCGGGCGCGTTCGTGGCGGGGCCGGCCACGCCCCCGCTCGGCGCGGGCAGCCTCCAGCTCACGACCGTCACCGGCGGGGAGAAGGTCTTCCTTTTCAACTTCGAGCACGTCGGCAAGGAGATTGGCGACATCAACGCCATCGAGTACTCGACCTACCGGACGGCGGGCAGCGCCCAGCAGGTGACGGCGCTCAACCTCGTCATCGACTACAACGGGCCGAGCGTCGCCGGCGGCTTCTCCACGCTCGTCTTCGAGCCGGTCTACAACACCGCGCAGGGCCCCGTGGTGAGCGGCCAGTGGCAAACGTGGAACGCTTTCGGGAGCGGCATCTGGTGGTCCACGGCGGCCATCAACGGCCAGTGCGCGGGCGCAACCTCGGCCTGCGACAAGACCTGGACGGAGATCGTCGCGAACAACCCGGACGCCACCATCCTCGGCGGCTTCGGCTTCAACCAGGGTTCGGGCAACCCCGGCCTCATTACGAGCGTTGACAAGCTCGTCCTCGGCTTCACTACGGCGGCCTGCCCGTTCGTCTATGACATGGAGCCGGACGCCGACGCCGACGGCGTGGGCGACGCGACCGACAACTGCCCGACCACGCCCAACGCCAACCAGCTTGACACGGACGGCGACGGCGACGGCGACGCCTGCGACCTCGACGACGACGGCGACGGCGTGAACGACAACGCCGACCTCTGCCCCAACACGCCCTCGGGCACGACCGTCAACGGCTCGGGCTGCCCCGTGCCCGCGAGCAAGGACGCCTGCAAGAACGGCGGCTGGCAGAGCCTCTACGGCAACGGCGGCGCGTTCAGGAATCAGGGCGACTGCATCCAGTACTTCAACACCGGCAAGTAGGCGATGCGGACGAGGCCGTCACGGGCGGCCACGAACCGGCGGGGGCGGGGATTAAGGTTCCCGCCCCTTTCGTCTTCCGCGCTCAGCGCGCCCCGCCCCCCTTTTGTGAACGGAAGTGGGCGGCGGGCGTTTTTACATCGAGATTTGTGTGACCTATAATCGAAGCGCCCGTCGGGTTCTCGCCTGAAGCCTTTCCCTTTTGAAAGTCTGGACAGCGCGGCCCGGCGCCGCGGGAGGTTCGTCCGTGTCCAAACGCAAGACTTCTTTACTCCTCTCCTCGCTCGCCCTCGCGGCGGCGCTGCTCGTGCCGCACCCCGCGCTCGGCAGCCGCTCCCCCGACGGGCCGACGACCGCCGTGAGCGACGCCGGCGCGCCGCGCGTCAAGCGTCCCGGGGCAGAAGGGGGCGACGCCAAAGCCGACGGCGCCGCGGCCGAGCCGGCCGACGAGACGCGGCAACCCAAGCGCAAGGGCAACGCCTTCGCGCGCGTCATCTCCGCGCCCTTCCGCGCGCTGGCGCGGCTGTTCGGCGGCGGCAAGTCGAAGCCCGAGACGGCGAAGAAGACTCCCGCGCCCACGCAGCAACCGACCGACGCCGTCGCCCAGAGCACACTTAACGCAGAGGCCGCCGCGAACGTCCCGGCGGAAGAGTCGAACCCGGGCAAGGGCGATGCCGCGCCCGCGTCGGCACAGCCCACGGCGGCGACCCGACCCGAGCCGGTCGAAGCCCCGAAGGTCGAGCCCATCACGGCGACGCCCGCGCGCGTGCGCGAGACGGCCGAAGCTCCGGGCGTCCCGGCCGGCACCGCGCGCGCGCCCGAGGGCGTGCGCCTCGTCCGCCCGTCCGAGGGCGAGGTCGCGCACGCGCTTCGGCCGCAGATGTGGATTCCGAAGGTCGTCGGCGTCCCCTCCGACCCCCTCTCGCAGGGGCGCGCGCTGCTCCAGCACGGGTACATACAGGAGGCCGTCGCCGAGTTGCAGACCGCCGCGACCACGGGGTTGCCCGAACAGCTCGCCGAGGCCAACAACCTGCTCGGCCTCGCCTACGACCGCCTCGGCTGGCACCGCATGGCGGCCGACGCTTACGGGCGCGCGCTCTCCTCCTCGCCGAAGGACTACGTGGCGCTGACGAACCTCGGCTACTCGCTCTACCTCGCCGACGACTACATGGGCGCGCTCAAGCGTCTCAAGCAGGCGGCCAAGCTCGCGCCGAACGAGCCGGTCATCTTCAACAACCTTGGGGTCGTCAACGCTCGCCTCGGCCGCCACGGCGACGCCTTCAAGAACTTCGTGAAGGGCTCGAACGAGTACGAGGCTCACCTCAAGCTCGCCGGCATCCTCGAAGACCGGCGGCGCGACCGCGAGGCCGTCAAGCACTACGAGGCGGCACTGCGCATACAGCCCGGCGCGAGCGCCGTCCTCGAACGCCTCGTCGCGCTCTACGACCGCACCGGCGCGCGCGACAAGGCCGACACGGCCCGCCGCGCCCTCTCCCAACCGCAAAAGAACCCCCAGAAAACCGCCACCGGCGGCGGGGGATGAACACGATAGGTAGTGGACAGATGGCAGAAGGCGGTCAGGAAGTTCTACCATTTCCTGACCGCCTTTCACTGTGGGCCCTTTAGTTATTATGGGAGGCACTTAGCAAAATGAATTATTGGGCATTTACTGTAACAGAGAAAAAAAATGTGGACGGCGAGAATCTTAAAGCTGAAGATATTTTTAACCAACGTATAAGCGATAAATTCTGGGGGCTTGGGGAAAGGACGCCCAACCGGCGCAGCCTACGTCGGGGCGACCGGGTTGTCTTCTATGTTGGCTGGCCGCTTATGAGGTTCGCCGCTATGGCGACTCTTGCATCGGACTCGTTTTCCTTAACGAACGGGCAAAAGGATATGTACGGTCACGGCAAACTGTTCTATCGGGCTGATTACGGAGTACGACTTGAGAACATTAAAGAATTCGATAATCAGCGTCCGGTTAAAGAGCTAGTCCCGTCTCTAAAATTCATCGAGAACAAAGAGAGTTGGTTTGTTTACTTTCAGGGCGGCATAAGGCAATTATCGGAGGACGATTTTCTGACCATTGTAGGTTGGCGTTCGTTACCTGTAACCGAACCAAGAATAAGCGACGATACGGTTATCAGCGAGAGCCAATTTGCTCTGGAAACTCACCTTGAAGAATTTCTCGTTCGGAACTGGAAACATATTGATTTCGGTGCGGATTTAATCCTGTACGCAATGGATGAGCAGAGCGGAAGGCAATTTCCGGCAGGCGCTTGGAGTATTGATTTCTTATGTACCGATAAATCCAGCGGGGATTTTGTTGTTATTGAATTGAAGCGCGGGAGGAGCAGTGATTCCGCCGTCGGACAGGTCTTAAGATATATCGGGTGGGTGAATGAAAATCTTGCCAAGCCGGGTCAGAACACGCGCGGCATTATTATCGCTAAAGAGGTGGACGATGCGCTCAGATATGCCATCAAGGGGTTAGCTAACGTGCGGGTCTTAACGTACAGAGTTGATTTCAAATTATCTGCGTTTGAGCGATAACCCTAAGCACGAGAGTAAGGGTGATGAGAGACGGCGTGTCTCTCATCACCCTTACTTCTGTCACTTGCTCTTACTGTCTTTTCGTCAGGTTGTAGTCGCGGAGTCTGCGGTAGAGCGTGGAGGGCGAGATGCCGAGCATCTCGGCGGTCTTGCCGCGGTGCCAGCCGGTCTGCTCCAGGGCGGCGAGGATTTGCTGGCGCTCGACCTCGCGCAGCGGCGGCGGGACGCCCGGCGCGGCCGACGCGCCTTGCGAGCCCGGGTCGCCCGAGGGCGAGGAGGCCGCGGGGCGGAAGACGGCGACGGGGCTGACGATCTCGGGCGGCAGCTCCGAGGTCGTGACGCGTCCGTCGTTGGCGAGCAGGACGGCGCGTTCGAGCGTGTTGCGGAGCTGGCGGACGTTGCCCGGCCAGGCGTAGGACTTGAGCGCGTTGAACGTCTCGGGCGTCAGCTCGGGCGCGGCCGGCCCCGCGAGCTGTTTGAGCAGGTGGTGCGCGATGGGCTCCACGTCTTCGGGGCGCTCGCGCAGGGGCGGCAGGTTGATCTGGAAGCTGTTGATGCGGTAGAGCAAGTCCGCGCGGAAGCGGCCGTCCGAGGTGACTTCGTTCACGTCGCGGTTGGTCGCCGCGACGACGCGGACGTTGACCTGCACTTTACGCACCGCGCCGACGCGGTAGAACGAGTTGGTCTCAATCGCGCGCAGCAGCTTAGACTGCAAGGGCGGCGGAAGCTCGGTCACCTCGTCGAGGAAGATGGTGCCGTTGTCGGCCAGCTCCCACAGGCCGAGCTTGCGACCCTTCGCGCCCGAGAACGCGCCCGCCTCGTAGCCGAACAGCTCGGACTCCAACAAAGATTCCTGGAACGCCGCGCAGTTCAAATCTATGAACGAGCCCTCGCTGCGCAAGCTCAGGCGGTGGATGGCGTTGGCGACCAGCTCCTTGCCCGTGCCCGACTCGCCCGTGATGAGCACCGACGCGTCCGACGGGGCGACGCGCTCGACGAGACGCATCACCTCGCGCATCGCGTCGGAGACGAAGACGATCTCGGGCGTCGCGGTGCGCCGCTCGACCAGCGTGCGCAGGCGCGCGTTGTCCACGCGCAGCCTCCTCTTCTCGGCGGCCTGCTTGACGAGCACGTCCAGCTCCGCGATGCGGTAGGGCTTGGAGAGGTAGTCGTAGGCGCCGAGCTTCATCGCCTCGATGGCCGACTCGACCGTGGCGTGCCCCGTCAGCATGATGACCTCGGGCGGGTTCGGCCGCTGGTGCACGCGGCGCAGCAGCTCCATGCCGTCCATGTTCGGCATCGAGATGTCCGAGAGCAGCACGTCCACGTTGCTCTCTTCGAGCAGCTTCAGCGCCGCCTCGCCGTCGGGCGCGACGCGCACGTCGTGCCCCATCCGCTGGAGTTCCTTCTGGAGGACGAGGCGTAGGTTGGCCTCGTCTTCGGCGACGAGTATGCGCGCGGGCTGTCGGTTTTCACTCAACTGGCAGGTCTCCGTCAGAGGATTTAGCCGCCGGAAGCACTATGCGGAACGTGCTGCCGAGGCCCACGGCCGACTCCACGCCGATGCGACCGCCGTGCTCGGTAACAATACCATAACAGACGGCGAGTCCGAGACCTGTGCCGCGCCCGACCTCCTTGGTGGTGAAGAAGGGGTCGAAAATCCTCTCGCGTATTTCCTTCGCGATGCCCTGCCCCGTGTCGCTCACCTCGACGACGACCGACTCGCCCTCCCCGTCGGCCTCGCGCAGCGTGCGCATCGAGAGCGTGCCGCCCGAAGGCATCGCGTCGATGGCGTTCTCGGCCAGGATGATGACGGCCTGCTGTAGCTGCCCCATGTCGCCGGAGACGAGCGGCAGCCGCTTCGCCAGCTCGACTTCGAGCTTGATGGGCGCGCCGCGCTTCTGGTGCGCGAGCAGGCGCGCCGCCGACTCGACCACCTCCGACACGTCCACGGGCGCTGGCTCGACCGCGCGCGCGCGGCTGAAGTCGAGCAGCCCGTTCGTGATCTGCTTGCAGCGGAAAGCCTCGCCGCGGATGAGCTGCAAGTACTCGCGCAGGTCTTCCACGTCCGCGCCCTCGCCGTAGACGCCCTCGGCGACGCGCGACTCAAGGGCCTCGGCGCAGGCCGAGATGGTCGCCAGCGGGTTGTTGATCTCGTGGACGACGCCGGCGGCGAGACGCCCGACGGCCGCCAGCCGCTCGGTGCGCGCCACGGCGCGGTTGGCCTGCACGCGCGCGGTGATGTCCTCGCCGACGGTGATGACGTGCGAGACCTCCTCGCCGTCGATGCGCATCGGCACCTTGCTGACGAGCCAGTGGTGCGTCGAGCCGTCGCGGCCGCGCGACTCCTGCTCGATGCGCTGTATCTCGCCGGTGCGGAAGGCGCTCTCGAACTCGCGCTCCATCGCCTCGCGCGGCTGCTTCTTGAGCACCTCGAAGATGTTGCGCCCCAGAACGTCGCGGCGCGGGATGCCCTGCCCGCCGAGTTCGCGGTTGCGGTTCCAAGCGACGACGCGGTGGTCGCGGTCGACGGCGTAGAGCGAGACGGGGAGGCTGTCGATGATGGCCTCCGTGAAGCGGCGCTGACTTTCGGCCTCGGCCGTGCGCCGCTCGACCTCGCGCGCGAGGTGGACGGAGGCCGAGCGCGCCGCCTCGTACAGGGTGGAGATGCGCGCGGCGAGCGCGGCCTGCTGCGCGGCGGCCTCGACCAGGCGCTCCTCGGTCTGTCCGCAGGCGCCGCGGCGGTCGTAGCCGACGACGAGCGCGCCGATGGCGCGGCCCTCGAAGCGGAGCGGCGAGGCCAACTCGATGACGTGCGCCTCGTCCCTGAGGAGGAAGCCATCGCGGTCTTCCGAGCACGTGGACGTGGACGGGGCCGAGGCGAGCCACGTACGCAGGCGCTCGACGTTGATGAGCGAGGCGTCCTCCTCGGCGCTCCCCTCGCGGTCGAAGACGCAGACGGTCAGCCCCTCGTCCGGCCGCGCGCCGTGGCGCGGCCTCACGCCTCCGTCGCGCAGCAGCACGGCCGCCGAGAGCGAAGCGTCGGCGCCCTCGAAGGTCGCGCCGGCCACGCGGCGGACGACCTCTGCCTGGCTCAGCGCGTGGAGCAGCCCGCGCCCGAGGTCGGCGATGAAGGAGAGCTCGCGGTTGCTCCCGCGCAGCAGGCGCTCGCGCTCGGCGGCTTGCAGGTGCGCGCCGACGCGCGTCAGAAGCTCGCGCGTGGTCGCGCCCTTGACGACGAAGTCGTCGGCGCCGGCGGCGAAAGCCTCGACCTTGTACTCCTCCCGGTCGTGCGACGAGACGATGACGACGGGCAGCCGGCGCGTCGCCGCCTGCGCTCGGAGCAGGCGGCAGAGCGCGAGGCCGCTGACGCCGGGCAGCTCCACGTCGAGCACGATGAGGTCGCAGCCCTCGCGGTGCAGCTCCCTCAGCGCCTCGGCCGCGTCGCCGCAGGCGAGGACTTTGTGACCCTCCGACTCGAAGGCGCGTACGAGCCCCGCGCGCACGCGCGCGTCGTCCTCGACCACGAGGATGGTCGCGGACTTCTGCGAAACCTGAGAAGAGACTGTCATTCGTCTTGTTTCGGACGGAACTTCTGGCGCGCGGGGTCGGGGGGCTTCTCTTCCCGCGCGGGGCGGAGCTTTGAGGCTGTACTAACGGGGCAGCGGCGCTCCGTCCCTCCGGGGCACGCCCGACCCGGAGCGCCTGCTTCGATTGAAAACGACCGGGCGGGGGAAAGTCAAGAAGAGGAAACCCGGGACGTTGAACGACGGGCTGAAGACGGGAGGCTTTCA
>DASWNR010000182.1:0-2974 GCA_036399155.1 Pyrinomonadaceae bacterium | reverse complement strand
CGCGCCTCAGCGGAGAGCGTCGGCGCTACCTCAAGCGCCGACTCGGCGCAACCGGCGCGCGCCGGCGCGGCCGCGCCGCAGAGACAGAGCAGTAGTGCGAAGAAGGTCTTCATCGGCCGCAGGAAAGAACTTTTCGCCGAGTATATACCAACGCGGACGCGGAGACACAGCTAAGAGCTTAAGGCTTTTTAGCTGTGTCTCCGCGCCCGCGTCGGTTAATTTCTTCGAGCTTGTGCCCCGCGCGCGGCGGCGGCACTCACTTCTTCTCGGTGGCGGCGTTGCCCGCGCCGGCCTGTTTGACCTGCGCGCTGACGCGGTCAAAGTTCGTCTTGAAGATTTGCGTGTTCGGGTCGTTGGTGCGGACGCCCAGCTCGTGCGCCTTCTGGTAGTTGGGGAGCGCCAGGTCGAGCTTCCCCGCGCGCTCGTAAGCCTCGGCGAGGCTGTCGTAGACGTTGGCCGACGCGGGGTAGCGCTCGACGTTGAGCTTGAAGGCGGCGAGCGCATCCTCCACGTTGTTCTGCGCCAACAACTGGTAGCCGACCTGGTTCAGCAGCGCCTCGGGCACCTGAATCGTGTAGCCGAGCCGCGAAGAGAGGCTGCGGAAGTGCTCCTCGACGCCCTTGAGCCCCCCCGCGACCGCGCCCGTGTTCGGGTCGCGCGGGAACTGCCAGCCGTCGAAGACCTTGCGCAGGCCCGCGTAGTGGCTGCGCAGGACGACCGAGCCGTGGTCTTCGTCTTCGTAGCGCGCGGCCTCCCAGACGAAGCCCTTCACCTGCTGCTTCTGTAGCGCCTCGCGGAACATCCCGTAGGCGTCGCCGATGTCGCCCGGCTCGTTGCCGAGCGAGGCGAAGAGCGTGCGCTCGTAATCCTTTCGGTTCTTGAAGAACTCCTTGGCGCGGTCGATCATCACGAAGTTGTCCCAGTGGAGCGCGGGGCTGACGGCGATGTAGGAGTTGAACAGCTCGGGCTTCGAGGTCATGGCGTGGACGGCGAACAGCCCGCCGAGCGAGTGGCCCGCCAGCGCGCGGAACGGCAGCGTGCGGTACTTCGACTCGATGTGCGGGATCAGCTCGGTCTCGAAGAACTTGAGGAACTTGTCGGCGCCCCCGCTCGTCGGGAAGCGCGCGTTTGGGTTGCCCGGGAGCTGCTCGACGCGCGTCGGCGTCAGGTCGCGCGTGCGGTCCGTGTTGGTCACGCCGACGACGATCATCTCGGGCATGCGGTTGTTGCGCGCGAGGAACTGAACGGTCGCGCTCGTGTGCTGGATGTGCGCGTCGCCGTCGGTCATGTAGAGCACGGGGAAGCGCTCGGAGCCGCGCGCGTAGGCGGCGGGCACGTGGACGAGGACGGTGCGCTCCTCGCCGAGCACCTGCGACTTGATGACGACGCGCTCGGGCGCGTCGCCGGCGGGCGCCCCCTGCGCGCGCGCGTCCGGCGCGACGAGCAGCGCGGCCGAGAGCGCGAGCAGCGCGGCGCCGGCGAACCGCGTCAGGCGCGCGTGCCCGCCTCTCAAGTGGGCTTGGCTGGGTTTCGTTTTCATAGGGCTCCTCCAAAAAGTCTGTAGGCGTCTCGGGGTCGGGCGTGGGCGGGCGGGCCTTGCGAGTGGGGCTCGCCGCTCCTGAAGCACTGGGGTAGACGAGGCATAATACGCCGTTCCGGGGCGCGGGGGTTCGCCCCCGCGCGAATCTTTCAGAAACTTTTACGTTTATTCACTTCCGCGTCCCGGCCGGCGGACGTCCTTCCATTTCCGCGGACGAAAGGATGGCCGACGGCAAGTTATTCGTCTTCGGGGTTGAACCCGCGCGCCCCGCGCGCGTATAACTGTCGGGCCCGCCGCGCGCGCCTTTCCTGTCGGCGGCTTTTTAAAAACACTAGCAGCCCTCGCCAGCGGTTCGAGGATAGAAACCCCGGATGAAACGAGCACTCCTTGTCCTGGCCGTCGCCACGCTCTACGTGCTCCACCAGGACATATGGTTCTGGCGCACGCCCTACCCGGTCTTCGGCATCATCCCCGTCGGACTCTTCTACCACGCGTGCTTCTCCGTGGCGGCGTCGCTCCTGATGCTGCTGCTCGTGCGCCACGCGTGGCCGCACCACATCGAGCGCGATGTCGAGGGGGCGGACGGCGAAGGGGGTGAGGAGCGTTGATACCCGCCGTCTTCGTCTTCATCTACCTGGCGGTCGTCGTCTACATCGGCGTCTTCGCCTTCCGGCGCTCGCGCGGCGGGGGCGCGGAGGACTTCTTCCTCGCCAACCGCTCGCTCGGCACGTTCGTCTTCCTGCTCTCGCTCTTCGGGACGAACATGACGGCGGTGGCCATCCTCGGCTCGTCGGGGCACGCCTTCACCAACGGCATCGTCACCTACGGGCTGATGGCCTCGTCCTCGGGTCTCGTCATCCCGCTGACCATCTTCCTCATCGGGACGCGCGTGTGGGCCCTGGGGAAGAAGTACGGCTTCATCACGCCCGTCCAGATTTTCCGCGACCGCTGGGAGTGCAGCCACATCGGCACGGTCATCTTCGCCGTGCAGGCCGTGCTGCTCGTCCCATACATCATCATCGGCATCATGGGCGGCGGGACGACGCTGGCGGCCATCTCGGGCGGCTTCGTCCCCTTCTGGCTCGGCGGCGGCATCGTCGCGCTGGTCGTGATGACCTACGTCTTCTTCGGCGGGATGCGCGGCACGGCGTGGGTCAACGCTTTCCAGACGATGCTCTTTCTCGTCTTCGGCGTCATCGCCATCGGCGTCATCGGCTCGGGGATGGGGGGGTTTGGCGGCTCGGTCGAGGCGCTCGGCTCCAGCCCCGCGACCTCGTGGCTGCTGACGCGCGAGCGCATCTCGCCCTACTACTTCTTCAGCTACACCTTCATCCCGCTCTCGGCCATCGCCTTCCCGCACATCCTCATCTTCTGCCTGACGGCGAAGAAGATGGTGCAGTTCAAGAAGACGGTCATCTTCTACCCGCTCTGCAT
>DASWNR010000181.1:0-43868 GCA_036399155.1 Pyrinomonadaceae bacterium | reverse complement strand
CCCGAAACGCTTCTGGACGGGCGAGAACCTCAACCCCTACCCGCTGCTGCGCGCCGCGCGGTAGCGACTCGGAACCCAAAATTTTTCTGTACGATTGCCGTCCGTAAACGGTGCGCGTGTGCGCCGCCGCGGGCGCTTTTCGCGGGAAAATGCGGGAATTCTGGTGCGGGAACGGGAGTTGCCACGTCTCGGCGGAAGCGTGCGCGCGTACTCTCCTCGCCACGGACGCGGCGCGCGCGAGTCTCGTTTTTGAGGAGTCAAAAAAAGATTGATGAGCATTGAATTCATGAAGACGATTTTGAGGTCGCCGCTGGCGCTCTCCGCCGCCCTCGTGCTGATGTCGGCCGCGGGCTGCACGACGGCCGGGCCGACCAACACGTCGGCCCCGAGCGCGCCGACGACCTCGGCCTCGCCGGCCGCGACGCCCGCGTCGGCACCCGCCGGCGCGAACGGCGCGGCGCGCGCGGAGCTGCCCGTGACGCTGCCGGTGCTCGACGCGATGTTCGCCGACGAGTCGTTCGCGGGCGAGCTGAAGTCGAAGCTGCAACTGACCGACGAGCAGATAGAGGGCTTGCGCAAGGTCGCGGGCGAGGATCGCGCGAGCCTCGACGAGGGCGAAGAGCGTTCGGGCACGACCTCCGAGGCGACGCGCCGCGCCGCCGAGAAGATTCGCTCGGTCATCGGCGCGGAGAAGGCCGCGGCCTTCAACGCCTTCGTCAGCGAGCGCTGGGCGGCGGGCGGCGAGGAGCTGGCGGGCGCGAAGCCCAACTCGGTCCCGACGGACACGCGCGTCGTCGTCAACGCGCCGGCCTACCGCATGGACGTTTTCAAGGACGGCAAGCTCGTCAAGACCTACAAGGTCGGCATCGGCTACCCGGAGTTCCCTCTGCCGCAGGGCTTGCGCAAGGCCGACACGATCATCTTCAACCCGACCTGGACGCCGCCCGACGAGCCGTGGGTCAAGGGCAAGTTCGAGCCCGGTAAGACGGTCGAGGCCGGGAGCAAGGACAACCCGCTCGGCCCCATCAAGATTCCCATCGGCCTGCCCTCGCTCATCCACGGCGGCAAGGCCGCGGCCCGGCTCGGCGGCTTCGCCTCGCACGGCTGCGTCGGTCTGACCAACCCGCAGGTGCAGGACTTCTCGGTCGTGCTGGCGGGCATCGGCGGCGGCCAGCTCACGCCCGAGGACGTGGCGGGTTACGCCAAAAACCGCGAGGAGACCAAGCAGGTCAAACTCTCCTCGGCCGTCCCCGTCGAGCTGCGCTACGAGACCATCGTCGTCGAGGACGGCCGGCTCCACGTCTACCGCGACGTTTACGACAAGGGGACGAACACCGAGGAGAATCTGCGCCGCGTGCTCGAAGCCTTCGGCGTGAGGCTGGAAGACCTGTCCGAGCAGGAGCGCGCGCAGGTCACGCAGGCGCTTCAGGCGATGGCGCGCGACGCGCAGGGCAACCCGGCCGACGGCCAGCCTTCGGCGACGCCTTCGCCTTCGCCCGCCGCCGGTAAGAACGCGAACAAGAACGCGAACGGCAACGCCAACGTCCGCGAGACGAAGACCGTCAAGGGGCAGAAAGAGGTCGTCGTCGACATCGCCGCGCTGCGCGGCAAAGGCTACCCCGCGCCCGTCAACCTCGACACAGGCGGCGCACCGCAGCAGCAGCCCAAGGCGCAAGCGAAGAAGAAGGCTTGAGGAAGTAGACAGTAGTCAGTAGTCAGTAGAAAGACAGGCGGCGCGTCTTCGGCAATCAGCCGGGACGCGCCGCCTTTAGTTTTTCTACTGCCTACTGACTACCGTCTACCGTCTACTGTTTTCTCACCCGTCGAAGTCGCCGCGGCGGAGTGCGCGTGCGACGCGTTCGATGTCGTCGGAGAGCGGGCGGTCGCGCGTGAGGCGCGGGGCGTGTCGGCGGACGCGCTCGTGCGCGAGGAGGACGCCGCGGCCGGGCTTGAGCGGTGCGCGGTGCTCCAGACCTTCGGCGGCGGCGAGCAGCTCGATGGCGACGACGCGCTCGACGTTATCGACGACGCGGCGGAGCTTGAGCGCGGCCGTCATCCCCATCGAGACGTGATCCTCTTTGCCGCCGTCGGTCGGCAGGTTGTCGGTCGAGGCCGGGTGCGCCAGCACCTTGCACTCGTTGAGGAGCGCGACCGCCACTATCTGCGGCACCATGTAGCCCGACTCGACGCCCGCGCGCGCGGTGAGGAAGGGCGGCAGCCCCTCGTTCTTGTCCGGGTTGACGAGCCGGTCGATGCGGCGCTCGACGATGTTGCCGAGGTGGACGAGCGCGATTGCCGAGTAGTCGAAGGCCAGCGCCAGCGGCGCGCCGTGGAAGTTGCCGCCCGAGATGACCTCGCCCGTCTCGGCGAAGACGAGCGGGTTGTCGGTCGCGCCGCCCGTCTCGACTTCGGCGACCGCACGCGCGTGGGAGAGCGCGTCGCGCGCCGCGCCGTGAACCTGCGGCATGCAGCGCAGGGAGTAAGCGTCCTGCACGCGCGGGTCGCCCTCGGCGTGCGACGCGCGTATCTCGCTCTCGGCCAGAAGCTCGCGCAGGCGCGCGGCCGACTCGACCTGACCCCGGTGCGGGCGCGCGAGGTGTATGCGCTCGTCGAAGGCGGCGGGCGTGCCCTTCAAAGCCTCAAGCGACATCGCGCCGGACACGTCGGCCGCGCGCGCCAGACGCCACGCGCGTTCGAGAGCGAGGCCGCCGACGGCCGTCAGCGCCTGCGTCCCGTTCAAGAGCGCCAGCCCCTCCTTCGCTTCGAGGCGCAGGGGTTCGACGCCGGCCCTCTTCAAAGCCTCGCCGCCCGGCAGACGTTCACCGCCGTAGACGGCCTCGCCCTCGCCTAAGCAGCAGAGCGCGAGGTGGGCCAGCGGCGCGAGGTCGCCGCTCGCGCCGACCGAGCCCAGCTCGGGCACTACGGGATGGACGCCGCGCGCGAGCATCGCGAGCAGCGTCTCGACGACGACCGCGCGCGCGCCGCTGAAGCCCATCGCGAGGACGTTCGCGCGCAGCAGCATCATGGCGCGCGTCTCCTCCTCGGAGAGCGGCGCGCCCACGCCGCACGCATGGCTGCGCACGAGGTTGAGCTGCAACTCGCGCAGGTCTTCGGCGGGCACCGTCACGTCCGAGAGCTTCCCGAAGCCCGTGTTGACGCCGTAGACGACGCGCGACTCCGCGACGATGCGCTCGACCGTCCGGCGAGCCGCCTCGACGCGCGCGCGCGCCGAGTCTGCCAGCGACACACGCGCCCCGCCGCGCGCCACCAGCGCGACCTCTTCGAGCGTCAGACTCTGTCCGTTGAGTTCGAGCATAAAAGAAGTAGACAGTAGTCAGTAGAAATACAGTCGTCAGTGAATCGTCCGGTTGTTTGTCGGCGACAACGTCCGGCAGGCGGAGCCTGCTGACCACTGTCTACTCATTTAATCACCGTGTCCCGGTCGGGGAACTGCGAGCGGTGTATGTCTTCGGGCGACTGCGAGCGGTGTATGTCGGCGCGCCGCCACTCGCCTGTGTTGGTCGAGCCGGCGGGGCGCGGCGCCGTCGAGCGCGTGCGGTCGCGCGCGCGCTTGGCGCGGCGGACGGTCGCGGTGCGCCGCTTGGCGGCGGCGGCGGCGCGCGTCCACTCGCCGACGCGCTGGAACGGGTGGAAGTCGCGCTCGGTTAAGACCTCGCCCGTCGCCTGCCGCAGGCGCATCGTGAAGAGCGCGAAGATGAAGAGCCCGAGGTTGAAGAGGATGCCCGTCAGCACGACGAACTCGCCGGGGACGACGCCGATGGTCGCGCGGTCGATGAAGGCGTTGAACTCATAGGCAGGGAGGGGATGGATGTAGACCTTCAGGTTCCAGCACGCGGCGAGCAGCACGAAAATCCAGAGGTAGTTTCGGCGCAGGCGGCGGCCGAGCGCCTCCCACTCGCTGATGGTGAAGTGCGGCGTCTTGAGGTCGTCCACCAGCAAGGCCATCCACGAGTCGTCGGGCGCGGAGTCGGGCGTCAGGATGTGCGTGAAGTAGCCGGTCTCGACGATGCGGACGCGGCTCGACCAGATTTCGTAGTAGCGGTAGCGGCGCGCCTCCATGAAGAGGAAGAAGCCGACGAGCACCGTGTTGATGAGGATGACGAAGTGCGGGTTGGTCGGGCTTGAGAAGGCGAACGAGAGCGTCGCGCCCGTGGTGAGCACGGCCCAGTTGGTCGTCGTGTCCAGGCGGTTGCGCCAGGTGTTGGCGCGCGTCACCTCGCCCCGGTAGAGGTGCACCATCGCCGTGTTGAACTCGGCACTCGTGACGCGGCGCGTGGCGGCGGCCGGGCGCTGCGCCTGCGCGGAGTGGACGGCGGCCTGCTCGGGCGTCAGCGTCTGGTGGATGGATGCGGTCTCGGGCGCGTCGGGCGGCGCGGGACGTGTGGGCTGGGATGTCTTGCTCGGGGCGGCCGAAGCCTCGGTCGCCCTGGGGCGCAGGTCTGTCTTCATCTTCCTGTCTGCTTCCGCCTCGGACCTGCCGGGCCGGCGGGAGGAGAGGACGCCCGCCCGACTGAAGCTGAATCATAGCACGCGCCCACGCCGGTTGGACAAGAAAGCGTGCCCCGCCGGCCCCGCCGACATCAAACTCAGGCGCGGCGCGCGCCGTCTGAATTCGGCCTGCTTGACAGCCGCGCGGAGCCGCTTCTATAGTCACTTTTTGTCCGCCGCTTCTTGAAAACTGACTCGGGTGACCATGCAGGCGCGAGAGGGTTTTGAGCCGTCTTCGGGAGAGGACGAGCGCTGGATGCGCGAGGCGTTAGGCGCCGCGCGCGAGGCCGCGAGGCTCGGCGAAGTGCCCATCGGCGCCTGCGTCGTCGGCCGCGAAGGCGCGCTGCTCTCGGCCGCCGGCAACCGCACGCGCGCCGACTGCGACCCGACGGCGCACGCCGAGGTGCTGGCGCTGCGCGAGGCGGCGCGGGGCGCGGGCAACTACCGGCTGACGGGCGCGGTTCTGTACTCGACCGTCGAGCCGTGCGCGATGTGCGCCGGCGCACTCGTACAGGCGAGGGTCGCGCGGCTCGTCTACGGCGCGCGCGACGAGCGGGCCGGCGCGGTCGAGTCGGTCTTCCGCGTCTGCGACGCAAGCTCTTTGAACCACCGGATGGAACTGACCGCGGGCGTGCTCGGCGAAGAGTGCCGCGCGCTCATGCTGGAGTTCTTCCGGGAGAGAAGAATCGGGAGGACGAAGACCGAAGGGTGAAGGCGGAAGTGCTTTCGCCTCACCCTTCGTCCTTCCATTCGCGGAGAGGTCGCATAGTGGTTTAGTGCACCGGTCTCGAAAACCGGAGTGGTCGAAAGGCCACCGTGGGTTCGAATCCCACCCTCTCCGCCATTTCTTTTTCAGACTCGATCAACTTAGAGCCTCGACGGCGGGCCAGACCTCTCACCCCCAGACCACATCAATTTTGCAGACCGCGTGCCAACGAAGGCGGGCGGTCTGACGGGCGGTAGATTCGCCCGTCAGACCGCCCGCAGCACCTCCGCCTGTCCCGCGTGTTACCTGCGATCCCGCGGGTCGCGTTCGTGAACGTCCCTGGGGTCGCGGCCGGGGACATCCCTGCTCTCGTGGACGACCGGCACGCGCTTGCGCGGCATCAGCCCGAGCAGCCCGCCGAGGCCGAGCAGCCCGAGCCAACCCCAGTCGCGGTCGTCGTCGTCGCGTTCGCGGCGGTTCTCCCTGCGGTCGTCGCGGCGGTCGTCGCGGTTCGTCGTCGCGTTGTTGTTGCTGCCGCCCGCCGCCCCGTTGTCGTTCGATTGCGCGTAGGCCGGCGCGGCCGCGAAGGCGAGCAGAGTTAAGCCGAAGGCCAACGCCCGAACTGTCGCCGACAGTTTCTGTTCTCTCATCATCAAGATTCTCCTGTCCCTCCCTTGAAAAGTCTCGTGCGCCCGACCGGCATTCGCGTGCCGGTGGGCAAGTATCGTCCTACAGCCTACTCTTCGCCGCTGCCGCGCGTGCCGTCCTGCGGGAAGCCGGCGTCGCGGCCCGCCGTGGAGGAGGCGCCCCGCGCGCGCCCCGGCTCCAGCGGCTGAACGTCCACCTCGGTCTTGCGCAGCGTCTCGCGCACGGTCTCGGTATGCTCCTCGACGTCCTTGTTGATGACTATCTCCTCGACGACGCGCGACTTCTTGTTGAGTATGACCTCCTCGTACGCCTCCTTGATCTCGACGATGGACTCCTGGAAGGCTTCCGAGTCAGACCCGTGGAAGGTGTAGTCGGCCGGGCGGCGGTTGACGTTGACGCGCTCCTCGCGCAGCGTGACGTCCTCCTCGACCGGGATTTCGCTGACGCGCTTCTGCACGCGGACGCCGCCGCGCTCGACCTCGCGCTTGCCCACCTGTAGCTCCTCGGCGACGACGGGGATGGCGACCTCCGGCGCAGGCACCGCGAACTCGTCCCCGGCCGCCGCGTCGCCGCGCGGCGCTCCCGCGAGGGGCTGCGCGCGGAGGGGCTCGTGCTCGGCGGTCACTTCGGAGCGGCGGTCGACGCGGCTCGTGACCTCCTCGTCGGCGTCGGGCGTGACGTGCGGCCTCAGCGTCTCGGTCTCGCCGAAGCCCTGCCAGCCGCCCTCGCGCCACTGTGCCGCGCGCTTGTCGATCTCGACGGCGCCCAGACGCCTCATGACCCCAACCGCGAGGTCTGCGCGGGACTCGTCGGCGTTGACGGTGACGAGCGTGCCGCCGCGCTTGAGCCCCTCGGCGTAGGTGTGCGCCTCGTCGTCCTCGACGCCGAGTCTCTTGAGCCCGCTGGCCAGCCCGCCGGCCGTCGCGCCGATGCCGGCGCCGGCGATGAGCGCGGCGAGCGGGCCCGCGGCGAGCACGGGGCCGATGCCCGGGATGGAGAGGGCCGTCAGGCTCAGCAGGAGCGCCGCGGCGCCGCCGATGGCCGCGCCCGTCCCGGCGCCCTTCGCCATGTCCTCTATCTGCTCGCGGCCGTCCTCCTCGACGTACTCGACCTCGACGCCCTTGCCGTCCGGCTTCTTCGAGACGACGCTGACCTCGTCGTTCCTGAACCCCCCGGCCGTCAGTTCCCGCACCGCGTTCTGTGCCGCCGTCCTGTCATCGAATAGACCGACAACTGTCTTAGCCATCGCTTACCCTTTCTCCCTTCACTGGTC
Source organism: Pyrinomonadaceae bacterium (assembly GCA_036399155.1). Classification (GTDB taxonomy): domain Bacteria; phylum Acidobacteriota; class Blastocatellia; order Pyrinomonadales; family Pyrinomonadaceae; genus QHXN01. The sequence goes on along the minus strand of DASWNR010000181.1, from coordinate 36,732 downwards.
GTAAACGCGCCGGGCGCTACCGCGAGACGCGGCTCCCTCCCGCGACGCCTTGAATCATCCGCAAGGGGACTTCAAAGTTCATGACGGCCGCGCGCCCTCGCCCTCGTCGTCTTCGGCGTGGCCGCCGCGCCCGTCCTCGACGCGCTCGACGACCGCCTCCTCCGTCCGCAGGCGGACGCGCTGCGGCCTGTAGGACTCGACCTGCTCCTTCGTGATGTGCAGCTCCTCCTTCACCATCAGACGCTTCTCGACGACCATCACCTCTTCGAGCAGTGAGACGATCATCGTGTCGCCGACGTGGCGCACGGGGACGGGGCCTTCGACTACTTTATTCACGGGCACGCGCCTGACCTTCACCTCCTCGCGCATGAGCGGCTCGTCGACGACCTCCTCGCGCTCGCTGACCGTCTTGCGGATGCGAACGCCGCCGGCCTCGACCATGCGCTTCTGCACTTCGAGATGCTCGGCGACGACGGGCACGACGACGGCGCCGTCACCACGCGCGCCGGCGCCCCGCGGCGCGCCCGACGCCCTCGGCGACACCTGCGTCAGCTCGGAAAGGCTGAAGGGCAGATGGAGGCCGCCGTCCCTGTCGCGGCGTAGCTCGTCGGCGGGCACCATCGCCTGCCTGCCGTCTTCGAGGCGGACGAGCACCTGACCGTGTTTGTCATCCCACCCGGCGTCCTGTTCGTCGATAAAGCCGCGCAGGCCCTCCCTGTCGGTCAGCACCAGCTTCCTCGCCCTCTTCTCGCTCATCGCACTCCTTTCTCAACGTGGGTGCCGCGGCGCGACGCCCGGCGTACCCCCGACCCAATTCACCCCGCACGGCCCGGCCGTTAGCACACCCCGGCACAAGTGAGAGATTCAAACATCCGCCATTAGCAATATCCATACCCGACCGGGATGGGCCCAGGACTTGCCCATTTTCCTTGAGTTCGACGGGGAATTCGGTTCCTCACGCGAATACCTTTAGCTGCATGGGTTGTAAGGTGTAAGGAACCTATACAGCGTCTCTCCGCATCCGGAACGCGACGCGACGCGGTTCTGCTTGCGCGAAGACAAAATCAGGTAGAATGACGGCTAACTTTTAATCGCGCGGAAGCGGTGCTCGGTGCTCTAATCACGTGCCTTCGGGGCTTGTCGCCTGATGAAAATCTGTCCCACCTGTCTAACCTGCTACGAAGACGCCGACGCCGAGTGCAGACGAGCCGACCACGGCCCGCTGGCGCCGTCACGCCCCGGCTCGCGGCTCATCGAGGGCAGGTACCGGCTCGACAGGCTACTCGGCCGCGGGGGGATGGGCGCCGTCTACGCCGGGGCGCACGTCGAACTAGAACGGCCGGCGGCGATCAAGATGCTTCTCCCCGAACTCGGGAGCGACCCGCAGGCGCTGAAGCGTTTCAAGCGCGAGGCGCGGGCGGCCGCCCGCCTGAATCACCCGAACGTCGCGGGCACCTACGACTTCGGGACGCTTCCCGGCGGCGAGTCTTACATCGTCATGGAGCTGGTCGAGGGCGAGACCCTGCGCGAGCGGCTCGCCGCCGCGGGCGCGCTCCCACTCCCCGAGGCCGTCCTCGTCGCCCGGCAGGTCGCCGACGGCATCGAGAGCGCGCACAGGGGCGGGGTCGTCCACCGCGACCTCAAGCCCTCGAACATAGTCCTCGCGCGCGACCACCACGGCGCGCCCTTCGTTAAAGTTTTAGACTTCGGGGTGGCGAAGCTGAAGGGGCATTCGACCGGCAGGCTCGACGCCAACCGCGTAGGCGCGCTGGTCGGCACGCCCCACTACATGTCGCCGGAGCAGTTCGCCGACCACGAAGTCGACGCGCGCTCGGACGTGTATAGCCTCGGGGTCATCCTCTACGAGATGCTGGCGGGGCGTGCGCCGTTCGACGCCCCCTCCGCCCCGGCGCTCGCCATGAAACACATACGGGAGGCGCCGCCCCCTTTGGAAGAGGCGCGGCCGGACGTGCCCGACACGCTCGCGCGGCTCGTGCTGTGGGCGCTGGCTAAAGACCCTGCGGACAGGCCGCAGACCGCCGCGGAGTTCTCACGCGCGCTGCGGGCGGCGGCGCCGACCGTTAATGCGTCACCCGCCAGTCACCCGGAGGACTTGCCTTCGGAACCCGTCCCGGCTTCGCAGGCGGCAGACGCCCCGTCCGACTTTGAAGATGATTTACCCGACCGAACTCCCGCCCCGAGGTGGAGGGGGTGGCTGCTCCTCGCACTGGCGTCCGTGGTGCTGTTCTTCATTTCTGCAATCGGCGCCGTCCTCTTCCTGAGGTGGCGCGGCCAACCCACGCCCGCCGCGCGCGATACGGACATCTCGCCGCCGGCCGCCGCGAGTCCCGCACCGACCGTGGGGACGCCCGCCGCCGCCGACACGCAACCCGCGGCGAAAGCCTCGCCCACCCCCGGCGCGACGCCGGAGAAGAAGGATGCGGCCCGCACGCCGGAGGCCGATAAGAAGGCTTTACAGTCCGCACTCGACGGGTGGGTCGCGGCCACGAATTCTCGCGACCTGAAGCGTCAGCTCTCTTACTACGCCCCGCGCCTCGAAGTCTTCTACCTCTCGCGCAACGTCTCGCGCGACGCAGTCCTCAGCGAGAAGAAGAGTACCTTCGGCGGGGCCGACCGCGTCTCCGTCACCGTGGGCGACCCCACCATAGAAATTGGCCGCGACGGGCTCACGGCCGTCATGACATTTCGCAAGAGGTACGTTATCGGGTCAGGCGCGAAGCGCCGCAACGGGGAGGTCGTGCAAGAGCTTCGCTGGGCGAGAAACAAGCCGGACAAGCAGGAGTGGAGGATTACGGGCGAACGCGACCTCCGGGTGGTTCGATGAGACGCCGAACAGAACTGCGGGACGAAGTGGCTCCCGGCCCGCTCCCGTCCGCGCTGCCTCCGCCGGGTGAGGCGTACGCCCCCTCCCGGGCTTTCATGCGTATCCGCAGCGCCTCCTCGAAGAGGCGCGCCTCTTCGACCGAGGTCAGGGTGAGCGAGCGCAGCGCCTTCTCGATGCGGCGGCGGTAGTCCGAGACGAGCGAGTCGGAGACGCCGAGGCGCGCCGCAAGTTCGAGCTGGGTCTTGTGCTCCGCGGACAGGTAACAGTGCTGTAGGACGCTCAGCATGCGCTCGTACTGTCTGGCCTTACCCCTGACGTCTTCACTCAGACGGCTCAGGAACTCGTTTACCAGCTCGACGGCGCGGCCGTCCGAGTCGCGGCCGAGCGCCTCCTGCTCCGGGGTCGGCCTCACGTCCGCCGGCTCGAAGACCCTACCCTTCCCGGCTTCATCATCCCCCGCCGCACGGAACTGCGTCAGGTGTAGGTCAAGAACCGGCAGGCGCGACATCACCAGACTTCGTATCGTACGCACTTCGGCCGGCGCGTCCATCGCCTCCAACACTTCGACTATCAGCCCTTCCATGTCGGCGTTACCGATGATGAGCTGGCTGTCGCCCGTACGCCCTTTCATCCTCAGGTCGCGCCGCCGCACGGGCACGGCGGAGGCCCTTCGCTCCAACTCGGAGTGCGGGCGGCTCGCCGCCCCGTCGGGCCAGTGGCTCAGCCCGTAGACCTGTTCGGCCAGACGTATGTGACGCCCGCCGGTCATGCCCGCGGCGTCGAAGCGCCGGAACTTGCGGCTCGTCTGGAGGAGTGCGGAGACGCGCCGCGCCAGCCGGTACGACTCTGGGTAGCGTTTGCGCAGACCCGCGGTCAGCAGGTTGGTCAACTCTATCTGCGCGATCTCGGCCTCGATTTCGCGGTCGGTCATCCCCGCGTCGAGGTAGTGGCGGAAGCGGCCCTTGCCGAGGAGGGTGACGAACAGCTCCTGCGTGAGGTCTTCGTGCGTGTCCGGCGTCGCCCAATTCAGGACGGCGGAGGTTGATGCCGGATGAATGAGCGGGTGGTGACGAACCAGGCGGTGCAGCCTTCGCCACACCTGGCCGGCGTCGGACGAGCGCAGGCTCTCGGCCCAGCCGTCACACGCGGCTTGCCCGTCTGCGTTCATGCGGTCTTTCATCCCTACTGTTCTGAAGCTCGGGGAGAGCAACCGGGTGAGGCCGCACCACTCACACGCAGGGTTGTCTGATCGTCACGGCGTCCGGCGGGGCGTTGAAGCCACGCGCGCGCGCCCCTTCCGTACACTCCCGGATGAGTTCCAGGAGCAGGTCGAAATCCACGGGTTTCGGGACGAAGTGGTCGCAGCCCACCCGCCCGGCCGCGGAAATAAAGTCTTGGGAACACTGTGCCGAGACGGCGATGACGGGGACGCGGGAGGTGCTCTCGATGCGGCGGATGAGGCTCGTCGCGGTGAAGCCGTCGAGCACGGGCATCTGCAAGTCCATCAGGACGACGTCGGGGCACTCCCTCTCGGCCGCCTCGACGCCCTCACGCCCGTCCGCGGCCTCCAGCACCCTGTAGCCGCTCATCTCCAGCAGCCGAGACAGCATGAAGCGGCTGTCGGCGTAATCTTCCACCACGAGAACTGTCTTTAAAGGCGTATTAGGCTCTTGCATGAAATCAATACCGACCAAACACTTAGAGTGAGCGGGCTGTAAGACTTTAGTGCGCCCGCCCCGAAGTCTTTACTTCTATCGCAAGAGCTATTCCAGCCGTCACAGTGGAAGGAAAACTCGCCAATTGATTGAAATTTTCGGCCACTCCCGTCGGCGAGCTTTACCCCTCGACGACGGAGGCACGCCCGTTGCCTACAAGACTCTCGGCATAACGAAGGCGTAAAGGAACAGAGCGTTCTTTCCATCGGGCAGGGCGGTTGAGGGGTTCGGGGGAGCCCCGATGTCGTCCAAAGGGCCGGCGGCGATCCTTTCGGGGGAACGGGATCGCACGAGTGCCTCGCGCCCGGTGGTGTCGGAAAATAAGCCGCCGGTCTAGCGGTCCGTAAGGCTTGGGGGAGCCAAGCGGACTAAGACCGGCGGCTTATTTTCTTTACGCCCGAAGGAATCCCGGCGGGAGGTCTGAGGCCGGGACGGAATCAACTTCTCTGCGGCAACCGTTCCAGCAACTCCTCGATGAGCTTGAAGTCGAGGGGCTTGGGCAGGCAGTCGCTACAGCCCGCCTCGAAGGCTTTAGACTTCGTGTCCTGCTCGCAGAGCGCGGAGAGCGCGACTACCGGGATGTGACGCGTCCCTTCGCCCGCGAGTATCCGGCGCGTGGCCTCGTAGCCGTCGAGCCCCGGCATCGTCAGATCCATCAGTATCAGGTCTATCTCCGAAGAATATCGCGCGGCGAGTTCGACCGCCTCCAGCCCGTCGGCCGCCTCGAAGACGCGGCAGCCCTCCATCTCAAGGAGCCTTCGCAGAATCGTCCGCGCGTCCTCGTAGTCGTCGGCCAGCAGCACCGTCTTCTGTGACATGTCCCTTACCTCTTGATGATTAAGAAGGCGTTTCTCTCGGGAGAGAAGACCGGTAGATATTAGAACGTCCCGCGCCGGACTCCTATTCCGCCTTGAACACGTCACGCCCGAATCAACGCGCGCGGACAGGCGCGTCGGCGGCGTGATAAGAGAATCGGCCAACGACTCATCAAGCTTTCCTCCGAATTCGAGTTGAAAGGCGCCACACGTTTCGGCACGCCGCCTGACGCCGCCCTGGTGGCAGCCTGTCCTGAAAAGACTCCGCCCGCGGCCGTTAACGCGTCCGGGTTCGACCCGAAGGTGCTCGGCTTTCGCTTAGGGGTGAATGATTAAGACAGGAAGGCGCGGGCGGAGGTTTTTAGTCCTTTGCCGGTTGGCGTGCTTTGTAGCGCGGTGCTCGGGGAGGGAATCGGGCGACGCGACTCACCCCCCGCCGTCTTCATCCCCTTCGACCCTGACCTTTGTGCCCTCGCCAACGGGCCTCGAATCGACGGGGGTGGGAATCGAGGCGGCGGCGGTGGTGTCGCCGGCCTCCTCCACGGGATCAGGCCGGGCGTCCTCTGTCTCCCGCTCATCCATTCTTCTCGTCTTCTCCATTTCCGTGTCGCTCACTACCGTCTGGCCGGGTATGCCTTCGCAGTTTAGCGAAACACCTGAAGGTCGCGCTCACTCGTAATCTTCCACCCAGAGTTTGTTTTGGCCCAGTGAAGCTCTTGTAAGACTTCGCCGTCCCGGCGTCTACCGCCGGCTTCGATCATATATTGTTTGCGGAACCTCATGACCGCCGTCGAACCCTCGCGACCGATTTCGACCGCAACGTCGTCAACCGAAATTGATACCCTATCAGCCTGACCGAAGGTGTTTCTTTTCTCGGCCAACACGGTTTCGCGCGGGACGTTACGCGACAGGTAGAAGACTTCTAAACGCGGCGCGTAGTAAGAGAGTTGGCGATTGACATCGCGGGCGTTGGTGGCGGTGACCCAGCCGGAGAGCGCCGATTGTAAAACCCTCTTCTCCCTCTCCGGGGTTTGCGTGGGAGCCTTCGCCTCATCTTTCGCGGGGGAGACTGCCTGGGCCTCCGTATCGCGTTGCGCGTGGCCGGCCGCCTGCGTCTCGCGGGAGGGAGTCGGGCTCGGGACGGCAGCCGGGCGAGTGTTCGTATTAGAAATAATCTGTGGTGATTGATTGCGCGACCAGCCGACGATGATGACGCTGATTACCGAGATGGCGAGCACACTCGCCACGGCAAAGACGAGGACGCGAGTCCTGCTCTGCTTCGGGGGTGGGCTGCCGTAGGTCGAATTTTCATCGGACGATACTGAGGTCGAATGTTCTTTCTCCGCGGAACCATTCGTCAGCAAGGCGGCGCCGGCGGGGACTTCACTCCGACCGCCGTCTGCCGGGGCGCCGTCCCCCGCCTGTTTCGAGGAACCGCCGCCGCGTGATGCGGGCTCTTCACTTACGGGCCGAAAATTCTGTTCACCTCCCTGCATCCCGGAATCACGTCGGGTAGACGGCTGAGGGGGGGCGACGGGCGAGGCGGCGACGGGCGAGAGGGCGGAAGGTTCCTCCGCCGCGCGTAGAGCGGCCGAGAATTCGGCGGCGGTCTGGGGCCTGTCTGCCGGGGCCTTCGCCAACGCCCACATGACGAGCCTGTTGAGTTCGGCGGGCAGGTCCGGCCGCGCCTCGCTCAAGGGCGGCGGTTGCTCCTGAATATGTTTGAGGGCGAGCGCCATCGCGGACGGCGAGTCGAACGGCGGCCGGCCGGCCAGCATCTCGTAGAGAATCACCCCGAGACTGTATATGTCTGAGCGGGCGTCGACCTCGCGGTCGCCGCACTGCTCGGGCGACATGTAGCGGGGCGTGCCGACTATGGCGCCGGCGGTGGTGATGGAGGCGAGGGTGGCGCTCGCCGAATTTTCTTTAAGTTTCGCGATCCCGAAGTCTAAGACCTTAACTAAGAGCGCGCCGTGGTGGTCGCGCGAGATGATGATGTTCGAGGGCTTGAGGTCGCGGTGGACGATGCCGCCCCTGTGGGCGCTCTCGATGCCGTCGGCGGCCTGGCGGGCGATGAGTACGGCCTCCCGTACGGGAAGGACGGTCGAGGCGCTGAGGTAGTCGCGCAGTGTCTCGCCCTCGACCAGCTCCATGACGATGTAAGACTCGCCGCTCGGGAGCGTCCCGAAGTCGTAGGTGCCCGCGACGTTCGGGTGATTGAGTCGGGCGGCCGCCCGCCCCTCGCGCTTGAAACGCTCTAACGCCTGCTGGTCGCTAACCAGATCAGGAAGAAGTAGCTTGATCGCGGTCGGACGTTCGAGCTCGACGTGCAGGCCCGCGTAAACCGCCCCCATGCCCCCGGTACCCAGCAGCTTGTCTAATCGGTACTTCTCGCCGATGAGGCGCGGCCCCGGCCGGGACGGCACCAGAATGCTGCGGTCGGCCTGGGTACACGTCGTATCAGTGTCCTCGTAGCAGTGTCGGCAGATAGGACAAATCTTCATCAGGCAACAAGCCCCGAAATACGCTCGCCATGTGATAGGACTGCTTTGGCCCGACTGGAGCCGCCGACATTCTAACCTAAAAATTCTTCCCCGCCGTCACGTAATAGTCCCTTGTCTGGCCGTCCGCCGAGAAAACGCAACATGAATCATTCGGCGCCCCCCTAAGTCTGGAAGTATTCTCCTTACCTTTACGGCCTCACACGCACGTCCCCGGGCGGTCGTCACTCTACCTCCCCCCGCTTCGGAAGCAACAACGCATCCCTGACCTCTCCGCCCTCGGCCGACAGCTCGTGCAGGGGGCGTCGGATGGCTTCGACGCGCCGCCCGGGGTGATAAATCAACCCCCCGCCCGCCGGGATGCCGATGCCTATCGCGGCGCCGCCCAGGAGTCCGACCGCCCTCCGGAGCCTGCCCCATCCGCGCCCTTCGTCGTGGGCGTCTATGACGAAAGGGACCAGCCCGAACGTGCCCGCCTGCCCCGCCGTCGGCGCCCCTCTTTCCAAGAGCCCGTGGAGCCCGAGCTGTACGGCGCCGGCGGAGACGCCCATCAGGACGGCCCCCTCGTAATACCTCCTGACGACGAACTCCCTCATCCCCGTCTCGACGAACACACCCCACCCCCTTTCGACTTCGCCGCCCGCCAGCAGGATGAGGTCGGCCTCGCCCAGGAACGATTGATCTTCCGGCGGGAAGGAGCGGGCAATCATTCTACAGTTACGGACGCCCACGCCCGCCATGGCCGCCTCGAAGATGGAATAGTATTCCGGGGCGTCGCCGTTGGAGGCGCCAAGGTACGCGGCCCGGGGTGAGTCGCGCGCCACGAGCCGGCGTACCGAATCGAGGAAGAGGTTCCCGCCGTCGCGCCAGAAGAGGAGTTGGCTGTCGGCGAAGAGATAAATCGGCTGTGGTGTCGGATTCATGACCGGAACATTCAAAGCTTGGCTGGGCCGCGGCTAAGGCGCTTAATCAACCCGGAAGGCCGACGCCCGATTAACGTCGGACTCCGGGCGCGAGAACGGCGGAAGCGCGGGGAAGGATATTAGCGGAGGGGCGAGGCGTCAACCGACAGGGGCGCGCGCCTACCGTTGTCCGAGACGGCCCCACTCGCTAAAGGGGTAGACAGTCTACACACAAGCATGTAGACTGTCTACATGCCCAAGGAGACTCGCTACCGAAACAGGATAGAACTTCTTCAGGGGACGCTCGACCTGCTCGTCTTGCAGACACTACAGTGGGGGCCCCAGCACGGATACGGCATCAGCCAGGCCATCAAGACCAACTCGGGAGACGTGCTGCGCGTTGACACCGGCTCCCTCTACCCGGCGCTGCACAGGCTAGAACGCCAGGGGTGGGTCAGCTCTGATTGGAAGGTCTCGGACAATAATCAGAGCATAAAAGTCTACCGGCTCACGCCCGAGGGGAAGAAGCGGCTCGCGTCCGAGCGCTCCCGCTGGGAGCAGTTCTCGGAGGCCATCGCCCGCGCCTTGAACCCGGGCGGGCAGGAGGGTGAGGCATGAGACTGCCGGGCTGGCGGCGGCGCGATGAGGAGCTGGACGAGGAGGTGCGGAGCCACCTCCGGATGGCGATTCAAGACCGCGTGGAGCGGGGCGAGACGCCCGAACAGGCGGAGGCCGCCGCGCTGAGGGAGTTCGGCAACGTCGGGCTGGTCAAAGAGGTCACGCGAGAGATGTGGGGCTGGGCATGGCTGAGACATCTGACACAGGACATCAAGTACGGGCTGCGCGCGATGCGCCGCGCGCCGTGGTTCACCGCCGCGGCCGTTGTCACGCTGGCGCTCGGCATCGGGGCTAACAGCGCCATCTTCAGCGTCGTCAACGCCGTGCTGCTGAGGCCGCTGCCTTACCCGAATGCGGGGCGGCTGGTCAGCGTCAAACGCGTGGATCATCGCGGGGGGAACGTGGGGGGTACCGTCTCTTACCCCACCTTCACGGACTTCAGGGAGCAGGCGCCGAGCCTCCAGTATGCCGCGGCCTACAACGACTCTTACGCCTGGCTCGGGGGCGGGGACGAGCCGGAGCGCATCGAAGGCGTCTACGCCTCGGCCGGCCTTTTCCCCACGTTAGGCGTCGGCCCCGTGCTGGGGCGCGCTTTCACGGAGGAGGAAGACCGGGCGGGCGCGCCGTTAGTGGCGGTCATCAGTCACGGGCTGTGGCAGCGGCGCTTCGGCTCCGACCGCGGAGTTCTCGGGCGTGAGATTCTGCTCGACGGCGATAAGACGACGGTGATCGGGGTGATGCCCCCCGGCTTTAACTTCCCCGCCGGCGGGGAGGCGATGGAGTTCTGGGTGCCCCTCGGTTCTTCGGCCTACGCCGAGATGCTGACGCTCAGGATGGCTAATAACCACTCGGTCATCGCCGCCCTCGGGCCGGGTGCCGACATACGGCAAGCACAGGCGGAGCTTGACGCCGTCAACGAGCGTCTGGCCGCCCTCTACCCGGAGGCGAACGCGGGGTCGGGCGTACGCGTCACCGACCTTCAGAGGGAGATCGTCGGGGACGTTCGCCCGGCGCTCCTCGTGCTGCTCGCGTCCGTCGCCTTCGTGCTCCTGATCGCCTGCGCCAACGTGGCGAACCTGCTCCTGGCGCGCGCCGCCACGCGCGGTCGGGAGATGGCTTTACGCACGGCGCTCGGCGCCACGCGCGGGCGCATCGTCCGGCAGATGTTAACTGAAAGTCTGCTACTCTCCGCCGCCGGGGGGGCGGTCGGGCTGCTCGTCGCGCTCTGGGCGCTGCCGCTGCTCGTCGCCGCCCACCCCGGCAACATCCTGCGCGCGGCCGAGGTCAGCCTCGACGCGCGCTTGCTGGTCTTCGCCCTCGGCGTCTCGATACTGACGGGGCTGCTGTTCGGGCTGGCCCCGGCATTAAAAGTCTCACGGCTTGACCTGAACGGGTCGTTGAAAGAGGGCGGGCGCGGGTCGGCCGGGAGCCCCACGCGCGACCGCGTGCGCAGCCTGCTGGTCGTCTCCGAAGTCGCGCTCTCACTGGTGCTGCTGGTCGGGGCCGGGCTGCTCATCAGGAGCTTTGTCGCGCTGCTCGGCATCCCGCCGGGCTACGACCCTTCGCGGGTCATGACGGCGACCCTCGACGTTTCCCGCGCCCTGTCCCCTGAGCCGGGGCGTTTCTTCCAACAGGTCAGAGAGCGGGTCGGAGAGTTGCCGGGCGTGGAGGCCGCGGGGCTGACGAGCCTCCTGCCCTTGAGCGCAAACGACACGAGCATCGAGTTCAGGATAGTGGGACGGCCGGAGCCGTTGCCCGGCGAGGCGGCCGTCGCACGGCCCCTCGCCGTAGACCCGGACTTTTTCCGCGTGATGAGGGTGCCCGTGCGGAAGGGTCGTGCCCTCGGCGGGCAGGACGCGGGAGGGTCGCCCAGGGTCGTACTCGTCAACGAGGAGCTGGCGCGCCGATACTTCCCCGGCGAAGACCCCGTCGGGAAGCGTCTGATGCTCTACAACACTTACGCGAAGTCCGAGCCGGCCGCCTACGAGGTGGTCGGCGTCGTCAACGACATACGGCACAGGGCCCTGAACGTCCCGGCCTCCCCGGAGTACTACGTCTCCTACCTGCAAATGCCCCCGCCCCGGATGACCCTCGTCGTCCGCTCGGCGGCGCCCGACATCGCCGGCATGGCCGGTTCAGTCCGCGGGGCTATCACGGAGGTGGACAGGGGCGCCCTCGTCTGGGAGTTCCGGCAGATGGACGAGCTGCTCGCCGACTCCGTGGCGCCGCAACGCTTCAACGCGCTGCTTCTGGGGCTGTTCGCCCTCGTCGCGCTCGCGCTCTCGGCCACGGGCATTCTGGGGGTGATGAGCTACACGGTGGCCGAGCGCACGCACGAGATCGGGGTGCGCCTCGCGCTCGGCGCGCAGAGTGCGGACATCCTGCGGCTCGTCGTCGGACGCGGCATGTTCCTGACGCTGGGCGGCGTCGCCCTGGGGTCGGCGGCGGCGCTCGGGTTGACGCGCCTGATGTCCGGGCTGCTCTACGGCGTGAGTGCCACCGATCCGGCCACCTTCGTCGGCATCGCCGCTTTGCTCTCTGTGGTGGCGCTGGCGGCCTGCTACGTGCCCGCGAGGAGGGCGACCAGAGTGGATCCCCTGACCGCGATGCGGTGTGAGTGAGGGGCCCTTCGTTCGGCGGTATTGTAAGAACTATGTTGGAGCGCGGAACGTCGCGGGCCGCTTTCCCTCGGGCGGCCAACCCGGGCCGTGTTTCAAAAATAGCCCTCGGGCTATTACGGCCCCCTCACGCGCTCTCAAGTTGAGTCGTCGGGTCTTTTCGCCTCAATCGTAACTCCCCGCCCTTCACCCCGAACGGGCTCGACTCCGGGCTCGACCGGCCGCGGAACAATTCTCTTGCTTTTAGATTACCGTCGTATAAAATCGCCGCACGAGCTACAGGCCGTCATCCGCGGTTCAGCCTGAAAATCTTTTACACAGGACGCGCAAGAATCCGCCGAGCCGGGCGACGGCGTACCCCCACCCGTCTTTTGCGCAGGCCGTCGCACAAGCCGGCTCGCAGCCGTGAACCCGGCCGGTGCCCTTCTAATAGGCATGAGGCTCCTACTGAACCCTTTCGCAAACGGCCGCGCCCCGCGCGCCCCTAATCCCGCACGCAGACCCGGAGGTTTCATGAAGACCAAGGTGCTCACACTCGCCGGGCGCGCCGCCGCGGCGCTTTTCGCGCTCCCGCTCGCGCTCCTCCTCGCGGCGACGGCCTCCGCGCAGACCGGCACGGCCACCGTGCGCGGCACCGTCCTCGACCCGCAGGGCAACGCCGTGGCGGGCGCGACCGTGACGCTCTCCAACGAGGCGAAGAAGTTCTCGCGCGCGCAGGTGACGAACGAGGAGGGCGGCTACTCGTTCGTCGCCGTCCCGCCCGACACCTACCGCGTCGAGGCAGAGGCGCGCGGCTTCAAAAGGGGTCTCACGACGGACGTGCGCGCGCTCGTCAACACCTCGACGGACGTGAACATCGGCCTCGAAGTCGGCGACATCAGCGAGCAGGTCGCGGTCTCTGCCAGGGCCGAGGCGCCGCTCAACACGACCGACGCGACCATCGGCAACACCTTCGCCGAGCGGCAGATTCTCATGCTCCCGCTTGAGGCCAGGAACGTCGCGGGCCTCCTCAGCCTACAGCCCGGCGTCACCTTCATCGGCAACGTCGACCAGCGGGGCGAGACGACCGACTACCGCAACGGCTCGGTCAACGGCGGCAGGAGCGACCAGTCGAACGTCACGCTCGACGGCGTGGACGTGAACGACCAGCAGAACCAGTTCGCCTTCAACAGCGTCCTGCGGGTCACGCCCGACTCCGTGCAGGAGTTCCGCGTCACCACGACCAACCCGAACGCCGAGCAGGGGCGCAGCTCGGGCGCGCAGGTCTCGCTCGTCACCAAGTCCGGCAACAACCAGTTCCACGGCTCGCTCTACGAGTACCACCGCAACACGGTCACGTCGGCCAACACCTTCTTCGGCAACGCCGCCGGCTCCTACGGCCCCAACGACCCGGCCGTCCTCGGCGGCGCCGCGCGCGCCGGCGACCCGCGCGTCCCGCGCCCCAAGCTCCTGCGCAACGTCTTCGGCGGGCGTCTCTCCGGCCCCGTCTTCAAAGACCGCCTCTTCTTCTTCTACAACTACGAGGGGCGGCGCGACGCCCGCGAGGAGCCGGCGCTGCGCACGGTGCCGACGGCCTCGCTGCGGCAGGGCGTCTACCGCTACAACACGGCCAACGGCGGCTTCGGCGAGATACTGCCGGGCCAGCAGGTCTCCGCGACGCTTCGCAACGACCCGAACCCGGCCGTGCTCGCCCTCTTCCAACAGTACCCGCTGCCGAACACCTTCGAGACGGGCGACGGCCGCAACACCGCCGGCTTCCGCTTCAACGCGCCCGTCTCGCTGAACTGGAACACGCACACCGCGCGCTTCGACTTCAACCTGACGCGCGACGGCCGCCACACGGTCAACTGGCGCGGCATCCTACAGGACGACCGCGAGACCTCCTCGCCGCAGTTCCCGGGGCAGCCCTCCAACGCGACCACGCTCAACAACAACAAGGGCTTCGCCGTCAACTACCTCGCGCTGCTCGCCCCGACCCTGACGAGCACCTTCCGCTACGGCTTCACGCGCCTCGACATCGAGACCGCGGGGGCCGCGGCCGACTTGCCCGTCGTGACCTTCACGGCGCTTTCGAGCCTCGTCTCCACCTCGCGCAGCTCGCTGCGCACCACGCCCGTCCACAACATCATCGAGGACGTGTCCTGGGTGCGCGGCGACCACACCGCGCAGTTCGGCGGCAACATCCGCTACATCACCAACAGCAGCCTCAACCTCTCCAACTCGTACTCGACGGCGCAGACGCGCCGCTCGCGCCTGACCTCCACGACGCCGCTGCGCGTCGCGGCGGCCGCCGACCGCTCGACCGAGGAGTCGCTCGTCGCCCTCCTCGGGCTCCTCACCTACGGCAACGCCATCTACAACTACGACCGCACGGGGCGCTCGCTCGCGCCGGGCGAGCCCCTCCGGCGCGACTTCGGCGCCAGCGAGTACGAGGTCTACGGGCAGGACTCCTGGCGCGTCCGGCCCAACCTGACCGTGTCGGCCGGCCTGCGCTACTCGCTCTACTCGCCGCCCTACGAGAAGAACGGCAACCAGGTGGCCCCCTCCGTCAGCTTGGGCGATTGGTTCGAGTTGCGGCGCGGGCTGATGGAGGCGGGCCGTCCCGCCTCGGAGGCCCCGCGCATCTCCTTCGACCTGGCCGGCCCCGTCAACGGCCGCCGCGGCTTCTACGACTGGGACAGGAACAACTTCGCCCCCCGCGTCGCCTTCGCCTACTCGCCCGCCTTCCGCTCCGGCTGGCTCTCGAAGCTGACGGGCGGCCCCGACTCGACCGTCATCCGCGGCGGCTACGCCGTCGTCTACGACCGCGTGGGCGCGTCGCTCGCCACCACCTTCGACTCGAACAACTCCTTCGGCCTCTCGAACCAGCTCGAACCCGCCCTCACGTCGGTCGTGACGGCGCCGCGCTTCGCGGGCCTCAACACCCTGCCCGTGCTCCCGGCCGACCCGGGCACCGGCTTCCCGGCGACGCCGCCCAACCTGGGCCAGTCGAACGCGGCCATCGACGACACGCTGACGACGCCCTGGTCGGAGCAGATCAACTTCTCCGTCCAGCGGCAACTGCCGAAGAACTTCACGCTCGAAGTGGCTTACGTCGGCCGCCTCGGCCACAACCTGCTCGTCAACGACGACGTGGCGATGCCGCTCAACCTGAGGGACGCGAAGTCGGGGACGGACTACTTCACGGCCGTCAACCAGCTCCTCAACTTCACCTCGCTCGGCTCCGTCCAGCCCGTCGCCTTCTGGGAGAACCTCTACCCGGGGCTCGCCCGCAACGGGCTCTCGGCGACGCAGGGCGCGTGGAACATCTTCAGCCCCGAGGGGTCGGTGGGCATCGGCCCGGACTACGTGACGGCGCTCGAACGCATCGACCGCACCTGCAACCCCTCGTGCAGCGTCTTCGGGCCGAACGCCTTCTTCGACCCGCAGTACGTCAACCTCAACACCTTCCGCTCGATCATGCCCTCAAGCTACCACGCCATGCAGGTCATGTTCCGCAAGCGGTTCAGCGGCGGCACGCAGTTCGACGTAAACTACACGCTCTCGAAGTCAATCGACTGGTCTTCGCGCGTCGAGCGCAACGGCCTGTTCGTCGATTCCAGCTCGACCATCAACGCGTGGCAGCCGAACCTCCGGCAGGGGCCCTCGGAGTTCGACGTGCGCCACAACTTCAACTTCAACGGCATCGCCGAGCTGCCCTTGGGCCGCGGCCGCCGATGGGGGGGCGGGATGTCGGGCTGGCAGAACGCGCTCCTCGGCGGCTGGCAGCTCACGGGCATCTGGCGCTGGACATCGGGGCTGCCGACTTGGATCGGCAACGGCTCGTTCTGGCCGACGAATTGGAAGTGGTCGGCGGCGGCCACCTCGACGGGGCCCGTCCCCGGCGTCGGCACGACGCGGCTGCCGTCGGGGCCGAACCTCTTCGGCGACCCGGCCGCGGCCTTCGCCGCCTACACCTACACGCGCCCGGGCGGGGTCGGCGACCGCAACAACATCCGCGGCGACGGCTACTTCCAGATCGACTCGGGGCTCTACAAGAGCTGGGCCCTGCCCTGGGGCGAGGCGCACAACGTTCAATTCCGCTGGGAGGTCTTCAACGTGACGAACACGGCGCGCTTCGACCCGTTCTTCGCCTCGGGGAGTCTCAACAGCGCCGACCCCGCGCTCAACCCGAACTCCAACTTCGGCCGCTACAACGACCAGCTCACGCCCCCGCGCGTGATGCAGTTCGCGCTGCGTTACGAGTTTTAGGCCGGGCGTTTTCGACAGCAGTTTGATGAGACGAATATCAAAACCGGCCCTCGCCGAGCTACTCCTCGCCCTGACCGCGCTGGCCTTTTTTACCGGCCGCGCGGAGGCGAAAGAGACGCGCTTCCTGACCGGCGACGCCGCGGACGTGAAGCCCGGGAAGCTCCGCGGCCCGGCCTACCACCTGCAAGGCGGCGGCACGGACGTGGGCGCCGCCTTCCAGTGGCTGATAGACAGGGTGAGGGGCTGCGAAGGCGACTGCGGGGTCAAGCTCGACGTGGTCGTGCTGCGCTCGTCGGGCGGCGACGGTTACAACGAATACCTCTTCAAGATGAAGGGCGTGGATTCCGTCGAGACGCTCGTCGTCAAAGACCGCGCCGACTCCGACGGCGCGGCCGTCCGCGACACCGTCAGGAACGCCGAGGTCGTCTTCTTCGCCGGCGGCGACCAGTGTAACTACGTCAAATACTTCAAGGGGACTGAGGTCGAGCGCGCCGTCGAGAACGTTCACGCACGCGGCGGCGGCGTCGGCGGGACGAGCGCGGGGCTCGCCATCATGGGCGACGTGGCCTACGACGCCTGCTCGGGCGGGAGCGCAAAGTCAACTCAGTCTCTGGCGAACCCCTACGACGCCGACCTCACCTTCACCGAAGACTTCTTCGACTGGCCGCCCCTGCGCGGCATCATCACCGACACGCACTTCGTCGAGCGCGACCGGATGGGGAGGCTCCTGGCCTTCATCGCGCGCCAGCTCGCCGACGGAAAGCACAAGACGTTCACCGGCCTCGCCGTCGAGCGCGAGACCTCGGTCGTGGCCGACGCACGCGGCGCGGCGCGCGTCATGGGCAAGGGGCCGGTCTACGTCGTCTTAGGCGACCACAGGCCGGAGGTCTGCGCGCCGGGCGTGCCGCTCACCTACTTGAACTACAAAGTCCGGAAGATTCCGAGCGGCGAAGCGTTCGACCTGCAACTCAGGCCGCCCGATGGCTTCTACCGCGTCAGCGTCGTGGGCGGGAAGATTACGTCGAACCCTTACTAGTCGGACGTTCTCCTCAAACGAATGCACCCGGAAGAGACACGCATCACTGACACGAGCCCGCGCCCCGAGAAGGAGCAGGGCTTCGTCAACGCGCTTCTGGAGAACGTCGAGGACGGCATCGTCGCCTGCGACGCCGAGGGCGTCATCACCGTCTTCAACCACGCCGCGAGGGAGTTGCACGGCTTACCCGAAAGGCCGATAGGCGCGCACCAGTGGGCCGAGTACTACGACCTCTACCTGCCGGACGGGAAGACGCTGATGAGGGCGGAAGAGATACCCCTCTTCCGCGCCCTTCAGGGGGAGCGCGTCCGCGACGTGGAGATGGTCATCGCCCCGAAAGGCGGGCGGGCACGGACGGTGCTGGCCAGCGGCGGCGCGATCTACGACCCCGGCGGCCGCAAGCTGGGCGCGGTCGTCGTCATGCGCGACTTCACCGAGCGCAAGGAGTCGCAGGAGGCACTCAAGCGGGAGAGCAGCCTGCTGCACGCCCTGATGGAGAGCATCCCGGACGCGATCTACTTCAAGGACGCCGAAGGCCGGTTCACGCGCGTCAACCGGCACGCGCCCTACAGGGGCGGCCGTGCGCCGGAGGAGGTCGTCGGCAAGACCGACTTCGACTTCTTCGTCGAGGAGCACGCCCGCGCCGCCTACGAGGACGAGCAGCGGATCGTCCGCACGGGCGAGCCCATCCTCGACAAGGAGGAGAAGGAGACCTACACGGACGGCTCGACCACCTGGCTCTCGACGACGAAGGTGCCGGTCTTCGACGAGGCGGGGCGCGTGACCGGCATCGTCGGCATCTCGCGCGACATCACCGAGCGCAAGCGCGCGGAGGAGTCGCGCATCGAACTCGCGCGCGAGCAGGCGGCGCGCGCCGAGGCCGAGGCCGCCAACCGCACCAAGGACGAGTTCCTCGCCACGCTCTCGCACGAGCTGAGGACGCCGCTCACCGCAATACTCGGCTGGGCCAGCATGCTCGCCGACGGCTACGTCGCCGAGGAGATGCGGGCGGAGGCGCTCGGGGTTATCTACCGCAACGCACGCTCGCAGGCCCAGCTCATCGACGACCTGTTAGACGTCTCGCGCATCATCACGGGGAAGCTGAGGCTGGACATCGGCCCCGTCGACCTCGCCGCCGTGGTCGAGGCCGCCGTGGCGGTCGTACGGCCGGCGGCGTCGGCCAAGGGTGTTCGACTCCAGGCGGTGTTCGACCCCGGCGTGGGAACGGTCTCGGGCGACCCCGACCGCTTGCAGCAGGTCGTCTGGAATCTGCTCTCGAACGCGGTGAAGTTCACCCCGGACGGCGGGGACGTGCAGGTGAGGCTGGGACGGGCGGGCACGCACGTCGAGGTCGCGGTCAGCGACACGGGGCAGGGCATCGCGCCCGAATTCCTGCCGCACGTCTTCGACCGCTTCCGGCAGGCCGACATGGGCACGACGCGCCGGCATGGCGGGCTCGGGCTCGGGCTCTCCATCGTCCGACACCTCGTCGAGCTGCACGGCGGCACTGTCGAAGCGGAGAGCCCGGGCGGCGGGTTAGGCACTACCTTCAGGGTGACGCTCCCGTCCGCGGCGCCCTCCGACGCGGGCGCGGCCGAAGCCGGCGGCGTCACGTCCCACCCCGGGGCGGGCGAGGTGCCGCCGCCCGGGCTCCCGTCGCTCGAAGGTGTTAAGGTGCTGGCGGTCGACGACGAGTCTTACGGGCGGAGGTTCATTACCGAAGTGCTCAGGCGATGCGGGGCGGAGGTCGTGGCGGTCTCCTCGGCGGGTGAGGCGTTTGAACTGATTCAGACGTGGCGTCCGCACGTGCTGCTCTCCGACATCGGGATGCCGGGCGCGGACGGCTACGTGCTGATCGGGCGGGTGCGTGCGCTGCCCGAAGAGTTGGGCGGCAGTACCCCCGCCGCGGCGCTGACCGCCTATGCGGGCGCCGAGGATCGTGCGCGCGTCCTGTCCTCCGGTTATCAACGCCACGTGGCGAAGCCGGTCGAGCCCGCGGAACTGGCGGCCGTCGTGGCAAATCTGGCCGGGCGAGCCGGCCCCGCGAGCGCCTGATATCAACGCACGTCCGAAGACTACCGGCACTTTAAAACCGAAGAAGTAGACTCAAGCCTGGGGTTGCTTCCGTAGACTCAGGCTTGGCCACACGGCAGGGAAGGGGATTCACTTTATGGGCACGCCTCTTAACACGCACGCGGCGCGGACGGCACTCAACCGCGACCCGGAACTCCGCCGGTGGGCCGAGCAGTGGCTCAAGGATAAAGAGCGCGCCGCGCGGCCGGAGATGACGGACGCGGAGTTCGAGAGGCACTGGATGTTCGTCACCCCCGAGAGGATGCACGAGGGCGCCGTCGAGGCCGTCACCGCCTACCTGCAAAGCCACCAGTGAGCAGCCCCCGACGGCTAAATGTCGAATCAGACTACTGAACATTCCGGCGGTCAGGCGGCGACGGTCGGCCCCGTCAGACTCCTGAGAATTTTATTAGGCTACGTCAAGCCCTACACCCCGCGCGCCGTTCTGCTGCTCCTGACGCTCGTCGTCGAGGGAGCCTTCAACACCCTTCTGGCGCTGAGCCTCAAGTTCCTCATCGACTACGCCATCGGCCCGCATGACTCGAAGGTGATGGGGCTCATCCTCGGCGGCCTGTGCGTGGGGTTTCTCCTCACCGCGGCGTCGCAGGTCGTCCGCGATTACCTGTACGCGTGGCTCGGTTCGCACATCCTCAACGACATCCGCCAGGAGATGTTCCGACACTTCCAGCGGCTCTCGATAGGGTTCTACGCCAGGTCGCAGATGGGCGACCTTTTGTCGCGCTTCTCGTCCGACCTGGCGGCCATCGAGAACGCGGTCGTGCTCGGCGTGCCGGGCGCCCTGCTCTGCGCCATCAACATTATTTTCAGCACCTGCATGCTGTTCGCGATTGACTGGAGGCTCGCGCTGGGCGCGATGGTCGGGCTCCCGTTCTGCGTCGTCGGCCCCAGGATTCTGGGGCCGCGCGCGCTCAAGGCCGGCCGCCAACTGCGCGGCGAACAGGCCGCCCTCGCCAACATCATCCAGGAGAATCTGGGGGCGCAACAGGTCGTCAAGGCTTTCAGCCTGAGGCAGTCGGCGGTCGCCAACTTCGCGGGGCAGGCCGGCCGGGTCGTGAGCCTCGCCACGCGCTTCAACTTTCTGAGCTACGTCACCGAGCGCAGCCCCAACATCGGCATGCTGATGTTCAACGTCCTGCTCATCAGCGGCGGCTCTTACCTCGCCTACCTAGGCTCGCTCTCGGTCGGCTCGCTGGTCTCCTTCAACGCGCTGTTCATCATGGTCAGTTCGTCCGTCATGGGTCTGACGGCGGTGACGCCCACGCTCTTGCAGGCCACCGGCGGGATGCAGCGCGTGCGCGAGCTGCTCGACGAGCGTCCGGCCGTCGCCGAACTCCCCGACGCGCGGCCGCTGCCCAAACTCTCCTCGGGCATCCGCTTCGAGAACGTGACCTTCGGCTACACGCCCGAACAGACCAACCTGAATAACGTCAGCATGGACATCCCCTCGGGCGCGCGCGTCGCCTTCGTCGGCCACAGCGGTTGCGGCAAGAGCACGAATCTTAACCTCATCATGCGCTTCTACGACCCGCAGGCCGGGCGGGTCACGTTCGACGGGATAGACCTGCGCGAGGCCATTCTGGATTCGCTCTACGACCAGGTCGGCATCGTGTTTCAGGAGAGCTTCCTCTTCAACCTCAGCATCCGCGAGAACATCCGGCTCGGCAAGTCGGGGGCGACCGACGCGGAGGTCGAGGAGGCGGCCCGGGCCGCCGAACTCCACGACATCATTCTTCAGATGCGTGAGGGCTACGAGACGGTCGTGGGGGAGCGCGGCGGGCGCCTCTCCGGCGGGCAGCGCCAGCGCGTCGCCATCGCCCGCGCGCTGATACGTAACCCCTCCCTCATCATCCTCGACGAGGCGACGTCGGCGCTCGACCCCGGCACGGAGGCCGCCGTCAACGACACGCTCGAACGCGTCTCCGCGGGCCGCACGGTCATCTCCGTCACGCACAGGCTGAAGTCCGTGGTCGGCTTCGACCGCATCTTCGTCTTCAAGGAGGGCGGGGTCATCGAGCAGGGCTCGCACGAGAGCCTGTTGCGGCTGGGCGGCACTTACGCCGCGATGTGGCGGCGCCAGACGGGCACGTCCGTCTCGGCGACCGGCGACCTGCGCGTGACCGATGTCGGCATCCTGCGCGAGGTGCCTTTGTTCAAAGACCTCGACGAGTCCTACCTGCGGGACATCTCCGAGATGTTCATCACCGAGCGCGTCCCCGCCGGCCGCACCCTCATCGCCGAGGGCGACGAAGGCGACCGCTTCTACATCATCATCCGCGGCAAGGTGTCCGTCACCGCGACGGGCGAGGCCGGCGACGTTCACCGCCTCGCGATCCTCGAAGACGGCGACTACTTCGGCGAGATAGCCCTCCTCGCCGACGTGCCGACGACCGCCTCCGTCGCCACCCTCACGCCCGGCATCTTCATCATCCTCCTGCGCGAGCAGTTGCTAAAGCTCATGCAACAGCACCCCGGGCTCGGCTCACAGGTGCGGGATGCCTTCGAGCGCCGCATGGCGGAGACGGAGGCCGTGAGGGCCGAGAACGCGGTCTACCGCGCCCCGACGACACCGGGGCGGGTGCCGTCTGACGGGTCGGCCGCCAAAGATTGACGGGACAAAGGAGTCGAAGGATGAGCGCCGTGTGTGACGCCGACCGCCGGGAAAGTTTAAAACTAGAGATTCGGGAAAAAGACGGATCTAAAGGTGTCTTTGCGAGGGAGGACATCTTGACGAATTCGGTCTTCAAATTGGGGGGAGAGGTCTCCGGCCATCCCGACAGGCATTCGCTTCAGTTGGGACAGGGCAGGCATCTTCACGTCCCGACGGACGAGGACGGGGTTGAGAACCCTGACTTTTTCTGGAGGTACTTAAACCATAGCTGTGAGCCTAACGGTTACATCGACACCGCGGGGCCGGCCTTTGTTGCTCTAAGGAAGATTAGTAAGGGCGAGGAGTGCACTTTTAATTATTTGACGACGGAGTTTGAGATGGCGGTTCCTTTTACCTGCCGGTGCGGGGCCGCCAAATGCTTTGGGTTGATACGAGGCTCCGCACATCTTAGTGTAGGGCAAAAAGAGGAGCTGGCCGCTCTGGCCCTGCCCCGTCCGACCTCTTGAGGCGCTAAGTTGGCTGGTTCGTGGCACCGGTCGGGCGCGGCGCGAGAGGCGGCCCGCTACCTCTTGCCGGCGTTCAGCCCCTCATCAACTTTGACGACCGTCTCGTGTTCAAGTACCTCGACCCACCGCCCGGCATCAACCGCCCACCCGTATCCTGCCCTCCCGCGTCGCGGCGAGGTGAACTTCGCGCACATTTCTCCCGACGGGCATCATCGCGCGTCGAGAATGTGCAAGCCGCGTGATGGCCCACGAGTTCCGACTGTACCCACCGCGCGCGGGATATTCCCCCCCGGGACCGACCCGCTCGGGCAGCGCGTCCGCCTGTTCGACCCGTCGGACCCGGACAGTTCGTGGCACACCGTCGTCGGGGTGGTCGGCGACGCACGTTACCGCGACGTGAGGGCCCCGCGCTGGGACGTTTATGTGCCTTACCGGCAGTTCGCTTTCCCCGTCAGGTACGTCACCGTCCGCACCGCGTCCGACCCCGCGGCCTTCGCCGAGGTGGTGCGGCGTGAGGTGGCCGCGCTCGACCCCGACCAGGCGGTCGCCGCGATGAAGACCACCGCCCAACTCTTCTCCGAGAACGTCGCGCGCCCCCGGTTCAACACGCTGCTCCTCGGTCTGCTGTCCGCGCTCGCGGCTCTGCTCGCCGCGGTCGGCATCTACGGCGTGGTCAGCTACTCGGTGCGGCAACGGACGCGCGAGATCGGCATCCGGCTGGCGCTCGGCGCACAGCCGCGGGACGTGTTGAGGCTGGTCATGCGACGGGGGATGGCTTTAGCCCTGGCGGGTGTGGGAAGCGGCCTCGTCATTGCCGCGGCCGCTTCCCGACTGTTGAACGGGTTGCTCTACGGCGTGAGCGCGGTAGACCCCGTAACATTCTCGGCGATAGCCGTCGGGCTGACGTGCGTCGCGCTTCTCGCCACATACGTCCCGGCGCGGCGTGTGACGAAAGTGAGTCCGACGAACGCGCTCAGGCACGAGTGACGGCACGGTGCTCACCCGAGCACGACGCGCACCTGATGGTCAGCGCCGTCGTCCCTGAGCGTCACCTCGTCTCCCGCCTGCGCCACCCCGTCCACTTCGACGGCGCGCAGGCCGCGGCTCACGCCGGAGGGGTTTTCGACCCTGATGCGGTAGCGCGACGAGCCGTGGCGGTAGTCTAGCTCGTACTCGCGCCAGCCGCGCGGGATGCAGGGGTCTATTTTCAGCTTCCCGCCGCGCAGGCGGAAGCCGAGGATGTATTCCAGCCCCGCGCGGTACATCCAACTGGCGGAGCCCGTGTACCACGTCCACCCCCCGCGCCCCGTGTGCGGGTGGACGGCGTAAACGTCCGCGGCGGCGACGTAAGGCTCGACCTTGTACTTGTGCATCCCCGCGCGCGTCGAGGCGTGGTTGATCGGGTTGAGGAGCGCGAACAGCTCGCCCGCGCGGTCGCCGTCGCCCGCGAGCGCGTAGGCGATCAAGACCCACAGCGCGGCGTGCGTGTACTGCCCGCCGTTCTCGCGCACGCCCGGCACGTAGCCCTTGATGTAACCGGGGTCGAGCGCGCCGTGGTCGAACGGCGGCGTGAAGAGCATGACGAGGCCGTCGCCGCGCCGGATGAGGTGCTCCTCGACCGCGGCCATGGCGCGCTGCGCGCGGTGCGGGTCGGCCGCGCCGGAGATGACGCCCCACGACTGCGCGATGGAGTCGATGCGGCACTCCTCGTTCTGCGCCGAGCCGAGCGGGGTGCCGTCGTCGAAGTACGCGCG
This sequence comes from Pyrinomonadaceae bacterium, assembly GCA_036399155.1. Classification (GTDB taxonomy): domain Bacteria; phylum Acidobacteriota; class Blastocatellia; order Pyrinomonadales; family Pyrinomonadaceae; genus QHXN01. Next base: position 12,469 of record DASWNR010000181.1, on the reverse strand, counting down.
CCGGTACCAGTCGCCGTCCCACGCTTCCGCCTCAAGCGCCTCCTTCAAACGCCCGACGTGGTCGAGGTAGGCGCGGGCGCGTTCCACCTCGCCGCGCGCTTCGCAGAGCGGAGCGAACTGCGCGAGCGTGGTGTGCAGGAACCAGCCGACCCAGACGCTCTCGCCGCGACCCTGATTGCCGACGCGGTTCATGCCGTCGTTCCAGTCGCCCGAGCCCATCAGCGGCAGGCCGTGCGCGCCGGTCTTCAGGCTCCGGTCGAGCGCCAGCGCGCAGTGCTCGAAGAGCGTGGCCGACTCGGGCGACACCGTGGGCTGCCTGTACGACTCGTCTTCGCCTTCTTCCAGCGGCGGGGCTTCGACGAACGAGACTACCTCGTCCAGCACGCCGAGGTCGCCGGTCACGCTCGCGTAGAAGGCGGTCACGTAAGGGAGCCAAAGCAGGTCGTCGGAGAAGCGCGTGCGCACGCCCCGGTCGGTCGGCGGGTGCCACCAGTGCTGCACGTCGCCCTCTTTGAACTGGTGCGCGGCGGCGCGCAGGATTTGCGCGCGCGCCACGTCGGGCCTTGAGTAGACGACCGCCATCACGTCCTGCAACTGGTCGCGGAAGCCGTAGGCCCCGCCCGACTGGTAGAAGGCCGAGCGCGCCCACACGCGGCAGGCCAACGTCTGGCAGAGCAGCCAGCGGTTGAGCAGCATGTCGAGCGCGGGGTCGGGCGTGCGCACGCGGAGCGTCTCCAGCGTCTCGTCCCAGCGCGCGAGCGTCTGCCTGAAGGCGTCGTCGACGGCCTGCGGGCGGCGGAACCGCGCGAGGACTGACTCCGCCTCCTCGCGGCTTTCGCCTTCGCCGAAGAGGAAGAAGACTTCGCGCTCTTCGCCGGGCGCGAGTTCCAACGCCGTCTGCAACGCAGCGCAGGGGTCGAGCCCCGCGCCGTCGCGCCCGGCGAGCCGCGTGCGCCCGAGCGCGGCGGGGCGCGCGAGGCTCCCGTTGCGCCCGATGAACTCCTTGCGGTCGCAGGTCGCGCTCCGCTCGGACTGGCTCACGTCCGCGAACGCCACGCGCCCGGCGAACTCGTTGTTGTAAGGGTTGCGCGCGAAGATCGCGCCGCTCCCTTCGTCAATCTCCGTGATGACGTAAGGCGCCGACGCGCCGCGCTGGACGCCGAGCGTCAGCTCGTTGTAGTTCGTGACGGAGAGGCGTCGCCGCCGCTCGGTCGCGTTGCGCAGCCGCAGGCGCGAGATTTTGACGGGCGCGTCCGAGGGGACGAAGAGCAGCAGCTCCTGCGCGACGCCGTGGCTCGTGTGCTCGAAGACGGTGTAGCCCTGCCCGTGCCGTACGACGTAAGGCTCCCGCCCGCGGACGGGCAGCGGCGTCGGCGTCCAGACCTCGCCCGTCTCCTCGTCGCGCAGGTAGACGACCTCGCCCGGCGGGTCGCTCACGGCGTCGTTCGACCACGGCGTCAGGCGGTTCTCGCGGCTGTTCACAGACCACGTATAACCCGAGCCCGTCTCCGTCACCTGAAATCCGAAGTCGTGCTCGCCCGCGACGACGTTCGCCCACGGCGCGGGCGTCCACTGCCCCTCGCCGAGCACGGTCACGTATTCGCGCCCGCCCTCGCTGAAGCCGCCGAGGCCGTTGAAGAATGAGAGTTCGGGCGTCGGCGGCGGCGGGGCCGGGTAGGCGCGCGCGGGCGCGCGCGGCGTCAGCGCCGCCGGCAGCTCCGGCTCTACCTCGCGGCGCACGAGCTGCTCTTCGAGCGTGCCGCGCTCCGCGACGATGACGACCCGCGCGACCGCGTGGAGCAGAATCCTGTCGGCGTCGGGCATCAGGTCGGAGCGGCGCAGGTAGACGCCGCCCGGCTTGTCCTGCAACCCCTGCGCGCCGCTCGAACGGACGAGCGCCTGCAACTCCTCCTGCAAAGTCTGGAGGTAGCTCGGCGGGTTGTCGTTGAGAATCACGAGGTCAATCGCCAGCCCCTTCAGGCGCAGGTAGCCGTGCGCGCGCAGCAGCTGTCGCGCCACGTCCGACTGCTCCTGGTTGGCGACGCGCGCCAGCACGATGGGCAGGTCGCCGCTGATGCCGTACTGCCAGAGCCCCGCCTGCGTCTTGCTGTTGAGGGCGAGCGTGTGCGGGCGCGGGCGCAAAGAAGGGTCGGCGTAGAGCACGCGGCCGGCGAGGCGCTGGAAGAGATGCGCCTCCTCCGTGTCGATGCTGTGGTGGCGCATCTCGACCTGCGACTGCGTCCACGCGAGCTGCGCCGCGCGCTCGAAGATGGCGTGGTCGTGGTACTTGCCGGCCAGCGCGAGCGCCTCCTCGCGCGTGCGGGCGACGGCCGTGGTGAAGGTCAGCCGCGCGGTCTCGCCGGGCTTGAGGCGCACGCGCTGGCGCAGCGAGAAGACCGGGTCGAGCACCGCGCCGACGGTGTTCGAGAGCGGGCGGTCTTCAAACACGGCGACGGGGTCGGCCGTCGTGCGGCCGCGCCCGAGGAAGCGGCTGCGGTCGGTCTCGTACTGTGTGGCGCCGATTCGTTCGCCCTCCGTCACGACCGTGTGCACGCCGAAGACCGGCTCGTCCTTACTCGAACGCGGGCGGCGCCGCGCGACGAGCGCGTCTATCCCGGCGACGAACTCTGTCTCGACGAAGAGGTTGCTGAAGGCCGGGTGTGCGGCGTCGGCCGCGGGGGGGGCGAGCACCACCTCCGCGTAACTCGTGACCTCTATCTCGCGCACGCGCGCCGAACGGTTGGTGAGCGAGACGCGCCGCAGCTCCGCGTCGTCTTCGGGCGTGACGATGATCTCCGTGTGCGTCAACAGCCCGGCGTCGCTGCGCCTTATGTCGACCTTGTCCTCGGCCAGCGTCACCTCGTAAGACTGCGGCTTGCGCGCGACGGGCTGGCGGCCGGCCGACCAGACCTCGCCGCCGCGCACGTCGCGCAGGTACAGAAAAGAGCCGTAGTTGTCGCGCGTCGCGTCCTCGCGCCAGCGCGTGACGGCGAGCGGGCCGCGCGCGGAGAAGCCCGACCCGGCGGTCGTCAGCATCACCGAGTAGGTGCCGGCCGAGAGCAACTGCGTGCGCGGCGTCGGGAGTTCCGACGTGTCGTAGACGCGCGTCTCGACGCCCTTCGGCGTGTGCGTGACGCGACTCGAACGCACCTCCTCGGCGCGCGGGTGCGCGGCGGGCGCGTCGCGCGGGACGCGCTCTTGCAGCAGCAGCTCGGTCGCCTGCACCAGCGGCTCGGCGTGGAAGCGCCGCCGCATCACGCCCCCGTTAATCAGGTTGTCGAGCGCCACCAGACTCATGCCCTGGTGGTGAGCCATGAAGGCGCGCACGAGGACGCGCCGCTGGTTCTGCGGCAGGCGCTCCGGCGTGTAGTCGATGGACTCGTAATAGCCGAAGCGCGCCAGCGCGCCCTCGCGTTCGAGCCGGCGCAGGTTCTCGAAGGCGGCCTGCGGCGCGACGAGCGTGGCGAGCATGGTCGCGTAAGGCGCGACGACGAGGTCTTCCGAGAGGCCGCGTTTGAGGCCCAGCCCGGGCACGCCGAACGGGCCGTACTGGTAGTTGAGGTGCAGGTCGCGCGCGTTGTAGGCCGCCTCCGAGATGCCCCACGGGACGTGGCGCTCGGCGCCGTATTCGATCTGCCTCCGGACGACCGCGCGGTACGTCTCGTCGAGGAGCGTCCCGCCGTAGTCGTGCATGACGAGCAGCGGCATCAGGTACTCGAACATGGAGGCCGTCCACGAGATGAGCGCCCGCCCGCCGTCCACCGGCGTCAACTGTCGCCCGAGGCGGAACCAGTGCTCCTGCGGCACGTCGCCCTTCGCGATGGCGACGAAGCTGGCGAGGCGCGCCTCCGAGGCCAGCAGGTCGAAGAAGGAGTTGTCGGCGGTGCCCGCCGTGACGTTGAAGCCGATGCGGAAGACCTCGCGCTCGTCGTCGAAGAGGAACGCGAAGTCCGTCTCCTCGAAGAGCTTTTCACACCCCTGCGCCAGCCGGCTCAGGCGCGGCAGCACGGCGCCGGCCGGGTAGTCGGACGGGGCGAAGGCGTGCAGGTCGCGCGCGAACCCTTTCAACTGCCGCAGCAGCGCGGTCGTCAGGAAGCCGACTTCCGTCAGCTCGTCCGCGCCGTGCTCCTGCCAGAGCGCGGCGAGCATGTCGTCGGCGGCCGTCGCGCGCCGTTGAAGTGAGCCGAGCAGCGTCTCCCATTCGCCCGCCTGTTCGGGCGGAGGGCCCGCCAGGAGGGCGGCGCAGGCCGCGACCTCTTCGCGAAGGTGTTTGACGGTGACGACTTCGGTGCGCTTGCGCGCGGTGCCCGCGCGATCCAACTCGTGGCCCAGCAGCGCGACCGTGTCGGCGAGCCCCGCGAGCGTGTGCGCGCCGAAGAGCGGGCGCTCGGGCAGCTCGACGCACGCCTGCCTGAGCGCGAGCAGGTGCCCGGCGAGGTTGCCGCTGTCGACCGTCGAAACGTACTGGGGCTCCAGCGGCTCAAGCGTGCGCGTGTCGTACCAGTTGAAGAGGTGGCCGCGGAACTTCGGAAGCCGCTGGAGCGTGTCGAGGGTCAGCTCAAGGCGCTCGACGAGTTCGAGCGTCCCCACGTAACCGAGGTCGTGCGCGGCGACCGTGGCGAGCAGGGACAGCCCGACGTTGGTCGGCGAGGTGCGGTGCGCGACGACGGGCTTCGGGTCTTCCTGAAAGTTGTCGGGCGGGAGCCAGTTATCCTCCGCGCCGACGAACTCCTCGAAGAAGCGCCACGTCCGCCGCGCCAGCAGGCGCGCGTCGCGCGCGTCCGCCGCCGACAGCTCTTGCGGCCCCGCCCCCGGCCGCCGGCTCAGGCGGTGCATGACGTAAGGCGCGCACGCCCACGCCACGAGGAACGGCGCGGCCACGACGAACGCCGAAGGGCGCAGGGTGTAGACGAGCGCGGTGACTTCCAGCGCGAGCGCGACCGCGGGCCACATGAAGCGCACCATGTCGAAGAGGGTGCGCGCGCGCCCCTGCTCGGCCTGCGCCGCCGTCATCCATTCGAGCAGGCGGCGGCGCGAGACGAGCGTGCGGTAGAGCGTCCGCGCGACGGCGTCGGCGTTCAGGTAAGCCTGATGCGCGAGGCTCGTGAGGACGACGAGGAGTTGCGCCGTATTCTTCTTCGCGTCGCCCCACACGCCCCGGAGGTGCGTCGCCCACGGGATGCCGCGCGCGCGCGGCCAGACGCCGGCGGCGAAGTTCGCGTAGACGGGGAAGGCCAGCGTGACGACGACGAAGAGCGTCCACCACGCGGGAGTGCCCGGCACGAACGTCCACACGGCCGCGAGCCACACGAGCACGGACGGCGCGACCAGGCTGCGCCGCATGTTGTCGAAAATCTTCCAGCGCGAGATGACGGGCAGTGGGTTCCGCACGCGGCGGCCGTCCGCGCCGGGCACGCGCGCGAACAGCCAGCGCGCGATCTGCCAGTCGCCGCGCACCCAGCGGTACCCGCGCCGCGCGTAGCTGTCGTACTGCGCCGGGGAGTCGTCGAACAGCTCCACGTCCGTCACCAGCGCGCAGCGCGCGTGGAGCCCCTCGAAGAGGTCGTGGCTGAGGATGGAGTTGTCGGGGATGCGGCCTTCGAGCGCGGTCTCGAAGGCGTCCACGTCGTAGAGGCCCTTGCCTGTGAAGCTGCCCTCGCCGAAGAGGTCTTGATAAACGTCCGACGCCGCGGTCGTGTACGGGTCGAGCCCCGCGCTCCCGGCGAAGACGCGCGCGAAGCGCGAGCGCGACGCGCCTTCGAGCGAGATGCTGACGCGCGGCTGCAGGATGCCGTAGCCGCGCGTGACGCGCCCCGTGGCGCGGTCGTGGCGCGGGCGGTTCAGGGGGTGCAGCGCCACCCCGACGAGCCGGCGAGCCGCGTCGCGCGGCAGCCGCGTGTCGGCGTCGAGCGTGATGACGTAGCGGACGCCCGCCAGCAGCTCCGCGTCGGCGGTCGCCACGGCGTAGCTCGTGTCGCGCGCGCCGCGCAGCAGCCGGTTGAACTCTTGCAGCTTGCCGCGCTTGCGTTCCCAACCCATCCACCTGCCTTCGCCCTCGTTCCGGAGCCGGCGACGCACGAACAGGTGGAACCGCGCGGGGCCTTCGCCGCCGTAACGCGCGTTGAGTTGCCCGACGCCCGCGAGCGCGCGTTCGAGGATGGCCGCGTCCGTCTCGTCCACTTCCGTCTCGGCGTCGGCGAAGTCGCCGAGCAGCGCGAAGTAGATGTGCCCGTCGCGGTTGGCGAGGTGGTGAATCTCAAGGTTGGCGAGCAGCTCGTCCACCGCCGGCTCGCCCGAGAGGATGGCCGGGATGACGACCATCGTGCGCGCCTCAGCGGGGATGCCCTCGGACGTGTCGAGCTTCGGCAGCACGCGCGGCGGCAGCAGGTGCGTCACGTCCCAGTTGAGCACGCCGACGGCCAGCTCGCTCGCGGGGACGAGCGAGAGCAGCGCGAAGGCCGCGAGCACGCCCCAGCCCGCGCCCGCGAGGTACGCGCCGAAGACGAGCGCGCCGACGGCGAGCGCGGTCAGCAGCGCGAGCGCGCCGAGGTAGAAGCCGGTCGGGTGTGCGAGCAGCGCGCGGAGCCGGCGCTCGCGCGCCTTCGGGCGGTAGGCGAACTCACGCTCAAGCTCCGACGCGCCCGCGCCTATGAGGTAGTAGCCGACGTGCGCGCGCTCGTTGTCGGCCGCGCCCGGCTCGGCCGGCCCGGCCGGCTGTGCCGACTGTGCCGACTGTGACGCCTGGGCCGCCTCGGCGGCGAGCCGGACGGCGGCGCCGGCCACGTCCCGCTCCGGCCTCCGCGTGCGCTTACTGACGCGCTCGACGACGTGGCGGTAGCGGTCGCGCGTGGCGAAGTCCATCACCGCGTAGACGCCCGCCGGGTCTTCGCCGAGCACGGGGTCGATGAGGCTCACGCTCTCGAAGAAGACGCGCCAGTCGAGCGTCGAGAGCAGGCGCATGCTGTTGATGATGTTGCCGACCGTGAACTGCGCGGCGGCCTGCCGCTGGTGTTCGAGGTGGACGATCTGCTCGGTCGTCTGCCCGCGCCTTTGCAGGCGTCTTTCGAGCCAGTCGAAGACCGGCGCGACCGCCGGGTCCTGGTCGCGCAGGCGACGGGTCAACTGCACGACGAAGGCGCGGTCGAGTTCCTCGCCGCCGCCGAGCCGCCCGGCCAGCGGCTCGGTCAGCCTTTCCGGCTGGCGGCCCGCGAGTTCGAGCAGCTCGTCGGCGAGCGCGTCCGCCTCTTCGCGCGCCGCGCGCGCCGCCACGATGCGCGTCGCGAGGCGGCGCAAATTCTCCACCAGCGCCAGCCTCAGGCTGATGGCGACGGCCCACAGCTCGCCGATGGTGAGCGGCCGGTGCTGCTGGTATGTCCGGAGGAAGCGCCGCAGCGTTTCGGCGTCGAGCCGGCTGTCGGTGTGCGCGACGAAGGTCAGCGCCAGCGCGTAGACGCGCGGGTAGTCCGCCAGCTCCCCGCGCACGAGCTTCGGCAGCTCACGGTAGTAGCCGACGGGCAGGTCTTCGCGTATCTCGCGCAGTTGGTCTTCGACGATGTGGAAGTTGTCGACGAACCACTCGGCCGCGGGCGAGATGGCGCGCTCCCTGCGAATCGCCTCGGCGAGCGTGCGGTAGGCCGTGAGGAGCTGGCGTGCGTTCTCTTCGAGGCGGGGCAGGAGGGGGCGGCCGCGTCGCGGCCCGTCCGACACCTCGTGCTCGGCGGCGAGCGTCGCGGCGTACTGCTCCAGGCGCTCGCCGCTGAACAGCTCTTCGCGGACGGCCGGCTCGTCGCCGTCGGCGGCGGGGCGGCGGAATAGGTGACTCAGGCGCAGGGCTATGAAATCCTCAAGGCTTGGGTTCTCTGCTCAAGCTTGAGACACGTTCGTCTCCGCTTCGGCTGACTACGGAGCGGACGCGGGCGAACGCCCGACAGTCCGTTCGGCTCGTCTGCCGACCGAAGTTAACACACTACGGATTAAATTCCTTCCGGCCCGGGGCGCGGGGCGTCGCCGACCCCGCGGACGCGAACGTTGACAAGAATCCGTGCCGGACGGCGCCGGGTTTCTTCGGGGTTCGGGCGGCGGGATGGCGGCGGCGGTAAATTTTCAGCCGCCCGGTGCGGGAGGGGTGGGCGGCGCGTCAGGCGTTCTGCGCGAGGCCGGAGGCCGCCCTGCGCCTGATGGCGCGCGATTCCAGCTCTTTATCATTAAATATCTTGACGAGCGCCGTCGCCTCCGTGTAACCCATGTCGGTTCTAATAACGGCGGTGCTGGCTTTGTCCCTGGACGACGCGGCGGTCTGCCTTCTTCTAACCTGGTATTTGACCGACGTGTCGCCGTCAAACCGCGCTTTGCAGCCCGGCATGGCCTGCGTCATGTAAATATACATTCGGTTACCCCTCATTCAGTTTCACGTAAACCGGAGCCTCGGTCTCGCCCACTTCTCGCAGCGAACAGTTAAGACAAGTATCCCACCGCCGGGGGGTTCGCGTCTGTGCGTCAACACTCACAGGCGGCGCGCGGCCGGGGCGTTACACGAGGCTCGGCCAGTAATGACATTCTTCGCATAAGGGTTTGACAGCGGCCGCGCCCGGGCGCAGGATGAGTCTAACGGAATTGAGTCTGACGGAATTAAGCCAACCCCCATTTCAGTCCTTCTGGAATTCACCAGACCTGAACCCGACGGCTCAAGGCGGCGGCACACTCCCCGTGGCGCGTCTGCCAGTTTTATAAACGGATGAAAGGTCATTTATGAGAAAGAAGCAGGAGGGGCAGCCGGTCGCGGACGGCATGGCGCTCATCAGCCAGGCCAAGGCGGCGGAGATGTGCGGCATGACGCGGGCGGCGATTCACGACCTCGTGCGCCGCCGGCGCTTCCGCTCGGTCGAGATTGAAGGGCGGGAGCTGGTCTACCTCAAGGAGGTCGAAGCCTTCGAGAAAGAGGAGAGGATGGGCTGAGTCGCTGACGGCTCACGCCGGGACTTCGACTATGGGCGAGCAGGACGTTAAGCAGGCCTCGGACGAGCTTCAACAGAGGGCATACATGAAGGCCCTTCTCGACGACCTGCGCGCGCTGGAGCTGATGCTCGAAGGCGACACGCTGGAGAGCGGCGTCCGCCGCATCGGCTCCGAGCAGGAGATGTTCCTCGTCGATTCCAACCTCGGCCCCGCGCCGGTCGCCGAGGAAGTCCTGGCGCGCTTGGACGACGAACGGTTCGTCACCGAGATAGGGCGTTTCAACCTCGAAGCCAACCTCACGCCGCACCTGCTCGGCGGGCGCTGCTTCAGCCGGATGGAGGAGGAGCTGTCGGAAGTGCTCCGTCTGGCGCGCGAGGGCGCGCACGCGTGCGGGGTGGACGTGCTGCTCGGCGGCATCCTGCCGACGCTCGCCATGTCCGACCTGCGTGCGGAGAACATGACCCCGCGCCCTCGTTATCACGAGCTGAACCGGGTCATCGGCGAGCTGCGCGGCGGCACCTTCTCGGCCTACATCAAGGGGCGCGACGAGCTGCACATCAAGCACGACAACATCCTCCTCGCCTCGTGCAACGCGAGTTTTCAGATACACCTGCAAGTCAACCCGCGGGAGTTCGCCGCCCAGTACAACCTCGCGCAGGCGATTACGGCCCCCTTGCTCGCGGCGGCCGTCAACTCGCCGCTCCTGTTCGGCCGACGCCTGTGGCAGGAGACGCGCGTCGCGCTCTTCCAGCACTCCAACGACTCGCGCACGAGCGCCGAGCAGTCGCGGAGCCAGCCGACGCGCGTCGGCTTCGGCGAGGGATGGCTCAAGGACTCCGTCATCGAACTCTTCCGCGAGCAGATCGCGCGCTTCCGCGTCATCATGACGAACAGCCCCGACGAAGACCCGCTCGCGGTGCTGGCGCGCGGCGAGGCCCCGAGCCTCTCGGCGCTGCGTCTGCATAACGGCACCATCTGGCCGTGGAACCGCGCCTGCTACGGCATCTCCGAGGGGCGCCCGCACCTGCGCATCGAGAACCGCGCGCTGCCGGGCGGCCCCACCGTCCTCGACGAGGTGGCGAACGCGGCCTTCTTCACGGGGCTGATGACGGCGCCGCCCGGCGAGTACGGCGAGGTCAGCGAGCGCATGGCTTTCGACGACGCCAGGGCGAATTTTTTCGCCGCCGCGCGGTACGGCTTGAGGGCGCAGCTGACGTGGATGGACGGGAAGCGCTACATCGCGGCGGCGCTCATCCTCGACCGGCTTCTGCCTCTGGCGCGCGAGGGGCTCAGGCAGTCGGGGGTCGAGGAGGCCGACGTCGAACGCTACCTGGGCACGCTGGAAGAGCGCGTGCGGAGCGGCCAGACGGGCGCGCAGTGGATGCTGCAATCACTTGAGTCGATGGGCGAAGAGGCCACGTCAGACCTGCGTCAGCGGAAGCTCGCCGCCGCCATGCTCGAACGGCAGCAGGGCGCGGAGCCCGTCCATCAGTGGGAGGTAATCAAAGCTTACGGCTCGGAAGGGTGGCGGCAGATAACTCACACCGTGGGACATCTCATGTCGACCGACCTGTTCACCGTCAGGCCCGATGACCTCGTCGAGATGGTCGCGCGCGTGATGGAGTGGCGGGACGTGCGGCACGTGCCGGTCGAGGACGAAGAGGGGCGGCTGGTCGGCATCGTCTCGCACCGCAGCCTGCTGCGGATGCGGGCCGAGAGTCCCCCGGGCGAAGGGGAACTGGTCGCGGTGCGCCAGATAATGAACCCCGACCCCATCTCGGTCGCGCCCACGACGCTTGTCTCGGAAGCGGTCGAGCTGATGCGAAGCCGGCGGGTCGGCTCGCTCCCGGTGGTCGAGGGCGGCCGCCTCGTCGGCATCGTCACCGTTTATGATTTTCTTGAGTCCTCGGCGCGTCTGTCCGCCGAGGAGCCCGGCGCCGGCGGCCGTAGTGCGGAATGAACGGCGCGTGGCGCGCACGTTGATTCATGACGCGCGCGCCTCTACCGAAGCGTCGGCGCCCTCTCCCGCCGCTTTGCGCCACTTGCCGGCCGCCTCCTTCACGAGCCCGTAAATTACGCGGCGGTTCTCGTAGACGAGTCTGAGCCACGCGCGCCTGTTCATCTGCGGGAAGTAGATGCCGCGGAAGAAGAGGCGGGAGACCAGCATGCCGGCGCGATACTGAAACGCCTTGTCGGCGATGGCCTGGACGGCCTGGGCGTTCCTCTCGGGGCTGTAGGACTTCTCCCACGCCCTCCTCGTCTCCCGGCGCGCCTCCTCGATCGTCATCTTAAGCGGCGCGTGCGCCATCACGAACGGCGCGAACTCCAGCCAGTGCTTCGGGCGCGCCAGCCTCCCGGCCTTCTCCAGCCTCTCGTAGAGCGGGGTGGCCGGGAACGGCGTCAGCTGCCCGAACACGGGCAGCCCCGGAGGCCACGACTCGATCTCCCCGACCGTGCGGTCCGCCACCCCCACCGTGTCGTTGTCCATCCCGAAGATGAAACTCGTGATGGCGAAGATGTTCCGCCGCGCCAGCCGCTCCAGCACCGCCCCGTACTCCCCGGGCTTCGAGAAGTTCTTGTTCACGTCCGCCATGTTCTGAGGGTCTATCGACTCCATCCCGATGAAGACCCACTTCCCGCCAGACGCCGCGATCAGGTCCACCAGCTCCTCGTCCCGCAGCAGGTTGGCGCTGATCTGCGCCACCCACGGCATCTGCGCGCCGGCCTCGATGATGTCCCTCAGGAGCTGCTTCGTCCGCTTGACGTTGATCGCAAGGTTGTCGTCGATGAAGAAGACGGCCGTCTGCCCCCGCTCCCTCCTGGCGCGCTCCTTCAGGCGCAGCAGCTCCTCCACGACCGACGCGTTGGTGCGGAAGCGGATGGAGTCGCCGAAGAATCCCGTCACGGTGCAGAACTCGCACCCGTAGGGGCAGCCCCGCCCCGTCTCCAGCGGCACGACGTGGAACTGCCCCCAGCCGCCGCCCAGGCGCCTCAGCAGCGGGCGGGCGAGCTTCGGGACGAGGTTGAACTGGTCGAGCTCTAAACTCTCCCAGGGGATGCGGGGGTAGGGCTGCAAGGAAGGCTTGAGGTCGTTACCCTTGGCGTCGCGCCCCGGCTCGTAGACCTCCTTCAACTCGCCGCGGGCGGCGTCCTCGACGATGAGCGGCCAGGTGTCGTCGGCCTCGCCGAGCGCGACGGCGTCGGCGTGGCGCCGGCCGCCATCGCGACCCAGCGCCTCGTCGGGGCACTCGGTGACGTGGGGGCCGCCCATGACGACGGGGACGCCCGCGGCGCGCAGCGCGTCGGCGAAGCGGTAGGCGCGAGCGATCATGCGGGTCATGGCGCCGATTCCGACCAGGCCGACGCCTTCGGAGCGGGCGTAGGCGACCAGCTCGTCCTCGGTCATGGCGCGGGCGTTGCCGTCGATGAGGATGACCTCGTGGCCGGGCGGGGTCAGCGCCTGGAGGAGGAACATCCAGAGGTGCGGCATGAAGTTGCGCGTCACGCCGTTGTC
>DASWNR010000180.1:0-17057 GCA_036399155.1 Pyrinomonadaceae bacterium | reverse complement strand
AACACGACGGGGACGAACGTCACCACCGAGCAGTTCTCGAACTTCCCGACGCAGCGCACCGTCCAGTCGCTCTACACCATCGCGCCGACGGTCTCGCGCTCCGGCCTGCGCGACTCCTCGGGCCGCGACCGCGACCCGTCGGTCGCCGGCTCGTCGGGCCCCGAGAACAACTACATCCTCGACGGCATCACCGTCAGCGACCCGGCCTTCGGCGGCTCGGGCGCCAACCTCCCGTTCGAGTTCGTCCAGGAGGTCGAGATCAAGACCGGCGCGTTCAGCGCCGAGTACGGCAAGTCGACGGGCGGCATCTTCAACGTCATCACGAAGTCGGGCGGCAACGAGTTCCGCGGCGACGTCTTCGGCTACGTGACGTCGAAGGGCATGGTGCGTGAGGTCGAGCAGTTCTCATTCACCGGCTCGGCCCCGAGCGGCTTCTCCGAGATCGACGCCGGCGTCGACGTCGGCGGACCCATCATCAAGAACAAGCTCTGGTTCTTCGGCGCGTTCAACCCGCAGCAGCGCAAGAACTTCTTCCTGACCCAGACCTTCCGCGACGAGGTCGAGAACAAGGTCACGACGCCCTTCTACTCGGGCAAGGTGACGTGGGGCATCAACCAGAACCACACGATGACCTTCTCGACCTTCGGCGACTTCTCGACCGAGAAGGGCTTCCTCTACGGCAGCGCCAACCTCGGCGTCTCGGGCTTCGGCAACGACCCGGCGAGCTTCCGCGGCGAGATTCAGCGCGGCGGCCACAACTACACGGGCCGCCTGAACTCGGTCTTCTCGCCGAACTTCATCGGCGAGTTCGCCGTCGGGCTCCACCTCCAGCGGCTGAACATCATCCCCGAGGACCCGGTCGAGCCGCTCGTCACCGACAACTTCGCCATCCTGGCCGGCTCCGGCACGGCCCCGGTCACGAACACCAACATAGCGGACATCCGCTGCGACGACGTTGACAGCAACCCGGCGACGCCCTGCGTCAACCGCAGCTACGGCTTCGTCAGCTACGTCAACTCGCCGGGCGGCTCGCTGGAGCGCCAGTTCATCCAGCAGGGCTTCGGGCTCTTCACGACGCAGGATCGCAACCGCTTCGAGGCGCTCGCGCGGCTCCAGAACATCTTCGGCAAGCACACGCTCAAGTACGGTTTCGAGTTCAACCGGAACATGTACGTGATCGACACGCGCTCGACCGGCCCCAGCCGCACCTTCCCCAACTCGCAGAATCTGACCTTCGCGGGCGGCTTCACCGACACCAACCAGGTGAGCGGCTACCGCGTGACCAACAGCTTCGGCGTCTGCACGACCCGCGGCTCGCAGATCGTCTGCCCGAACGCGGCGGCGACGAACCGCGCGGCGCTCATCGCGGGCACGGCCGGCTACACCGGCGCCGAGACGGGCACGCTGACGCTGGCCGAGGCGCAGAACAACCCGTTCCTCGTCCTGCTCTCGACCCGCATCCGCGACTTCAAGAACGTCGCCGACACCTACACCGACGTCGAGAGCTTCTACGTCCAGGACGAGTACAAGGCGACGCGTAACCTCCAGCTCACGTTCGGCCTGCGCTGGGACTACCAGCAGGCGTACGGCCAGGACGACGTCTCCTACCTGAAGCTCAACGACTTCATCGCCAACCTCCAGCCGCGCCTCGGCATCAGCTGGGACTTCACCGGCACCGGCCGCGGCAAGATCTTCGCCAACTTCGCGCGCTTCGTCGAGGCGCCGATCCCGCTCGACATCAACGTCCGCGCGGGCTCCGAGAACAGCCAGACCGACAAGAACTTCAACGTCAGCCGCTACGCGGGCGCCAACGCCGACTCGCTCATCGTTCCGGGCCGCACCATCGCCAACCTCGGCGCGCACCCGACCCCGATTGACCCGGGTCTGAGCCCGCAGACGGTCGAGGACTACACGGCCGGCATCGAGTACGAGCCCATCAAGGACCTCGCGCTCGGCTTCCGCGGCGTCTACCGCCGCCAGGACAACGTCATCGAGGACGGCTCGTTCAACCAGGGCGTCGACTACTTCCTCTTCAACCCGGGCCGCCGCGTCAGCCAGGACGTGACGACCGAGGATTTGGCCTGCGTCCAGTTCAACGCCTGCTTCGGCCCGGCGCGCCGCTACTACCGCGGGCTCGAGTTCACGGCGCAGAAGCGTTTCACGAACAACTACCAGTTCATCGCTTCCTACGTCTACTCCAGCCTGATCGGCAACTACGAGGGTCTGTTCCGCAACGACAACGGTCAGAGCGACCCGAACATCACCTCGCTGTTCGACCTGGTCAGCCTGCTCAACGGGCTCTACGGCCGCCTGCCGAACGACCGCCCGCATCAGTTCAAGTTTGACGGCAGCTACCGCACGCCGTTCAAGCTGATGATCAGCGGCTCGTTCCGCGCGCAGTCCGGCATCCCCTTCAACCGTCTGGTCCCGGACGTGGACTACGGCGACAACGAGGGCTTCGGCGTGCCGCGCGGCACCGCCATCGTCCCCGCGACCGCGCCGTCGCCGTCCGGCTTCCCGAACATCGTTGACAGCATCGGCAGCACCCGCACGCCGACGACCTGGAACCTCGACCTCGGCGCCTACTACCCGATTAACTTCGGCGAGAACCGCCAGCTCAGGTTCCAGCTCGACTGGTTCAACGTCACCAACAACCAGCGCGCCATCCGCCTGGACGAGACGTTCTCGATCACCAGCGGCGTCACCGGCGTCGACGACGTCCCGAACCCGTTCTTCGGCTCGGGCCGCATCTTCCAGTTCCCGTCGGCCATCCGGCTCGGCGCGAAGTTCTCGTTCTAGTTTGTTCCGCCGACGGCCCCCCGGGCGGGGGGCCGTCGAGTTTCGCGGGGAGGGGCGTAAAACTCTTGCGCCCCTCCTAATTTTTTTTGGTATCCTGTCAACTCCGTTCCCCGTTCACCCGACGCAGGCCGAGTCCCCGTCAGGCCGCCCTGAAGGAGCCGGAATGTCTTCAAACAATCACAACCTTCCCCAGCGGGCGCGACGCTTCGCTCTCGCGGCGTGGCTCGTCTGCCTCGCCGCGGCGTCCGCCCTCGCGCAGTCCGGCGGCGGCGTCGACACCACGGGCACGGGCGGCAACCACGTCATACAGGGGCGCGTCTTCCTCCCCTCTGGGCGCATCTCGGACGCGCGCATGCGCGTGCTCCTGGAGAGCACACATTCGAGCACGCTCTCGATTCTGACCGACCCGAACGGCGCCTTCCGCTTCACCTCGCTCATGGCCGGCTCCTACACGGTGGTCGTCGAAGGCACGGAGCAGTACGAGGGCGCGCGCGAGTCGGTCTACCTCGACCAGACCTCGGGGCGCACCGTCAGGGAGGCCCCGCGCGTCGCGACCGTCTTCCTCAACCTGCGCCCCAAGCGCGCGGCCAACTCGGGCGAGACGCGCCCGCCCGGCGTGTTGGACGCGTCGCTGGCCGACGCGCCGAAGGCCGCCGTAGACCTCTACCAGAAGGCTCTGGAGGCGGCGCGCAGGAAGGATCACCGGCGCGCGGTCGAGCTGCTCAAGGGCGCGCTTGAGTTCCACCCGAACTTCCGCCTGGCCCTCAGCGACCTCGGGGCACTCTACCTCGTGTTGAAGCAGCCCGAGAAGGCCGCCGAGCCGCTCCGCGCCGCGCTCAAGCTCGCGCCCGAAGACTTCCCCACGCTCCTCAACTACGGCATCGCGCTCTACGACCGGAAGGAGTTCGCCGAGGCCGAGGCGCAGTTCCGCAAGGCCGCGCAGCGTAACGGCTCGTCGCCGACGGTGCACTTCTACCTCGGCGTCATCCTTCTCAAGCGGCGCGAGACGGACGAGGCCGAGAAGGAGCTGCGCGCGGCGCTCGCCACGGGCGGCGACCAGCTCGCCATAGCGCACTACTACCTGGGCGGCATCTACTGGGGGCGGCAGGAGTACAAGCGCGCGGCCGACGAGCTGGAGACCTACCTCCGCCTCGCGCCCGACGCGCCCGAGGCCGCGCGCGTCCGCTCGACCGTCAAGGAGCTGCGCTCCAAGAACTGACGCCGGGGCCGCGGACGACGTGGCGTCGGAAAAACTGAACTCTTGGATTTATCCGAGAATTTGGAAAAGCTCGACGCCGTTCGGATACACGGCCGTGCATAAACCTTAGTAATTTTTGCACCTCCCACCCCGCCCGCCAGCGGCACGACTGTTGCCGTCCATCAAACTCGCCGGCACCCGTCCACATCCGTAAAGTTCTGGTGCCGTCAGGTTCACCTTCCGTTCTACAAGCCAGCAGGTCGAAGTCTTACCCAACGGTAGCCCCAACACAATAGTTCTTGGAGGGAGAAGTGTACGTGAACATACAGAAGAGCAACAGGCTAACTTCTTTAGCCGTGCTGTTGGCGTTCGTCTGCGTTTTCGCGACGGC
Source organism: Pyrinomonadaceae bacterium (assembly GCA_036399155.1). Taxonomy (GTDB): domain Bacteria; phylum Acidobacteriota; class Blastocatellia; order Pyrinomonadales; family Pyrinomonadaceae; genus QHXN01. The sequence continues at coordinate 12,669 of DASWNR010000180.1, read as the reverse complement.
CGCAGCGGCGCAAACGATCAACGGCAACGTCGTCGGGACCATCCTCGACGAGCAGGGCGCGGCGGTGCCCGGAGTCATCGTCACCGCCACCAACGTCGGCACCGGCGCGAGCCGCACCGCGACGACCAACGACGAGGGCCTTTACCGCATCTCCGGCCTTCCGGTCGGCGAGTACACGGTCAAGACCGAGAAGGGCGGCTTCGGCGCCACCTCCACCACGGTCGGCATCAGCGTCGGCGTGGACTCGAAGGCCGACTTCACCCTCAGGGCGGGCGGCGTCACCGAGCAGGTGACGGTCGTCTCCACGGGCGCGATGCTCGACACGACGCAGAGCCAGGTGGCCAAGACCGTCGACCAGACGCGCATCCTCGAACTGCCCGGCCGCAACAGCCTGAACGGCCTCGCGCTGCTCAACCCCGGCGTGCTGCCCAACCAGAACGGCCGACCCGGCTCGGGCTTCGCCGTCAACGGCAACCGCACCCGCTCGAACAATTTCACCATCGACGGCGCGAACAACAACGACCAGTCGCTCTCCATACCGCGCCAGAACCTGCCGCCCGAGGCCATCGGCGAGTTCCAGATCATCACCAACACGCCCTCGGCGGAGTTCGGCCGCAACGCCGGCTCCTACGTCAACCAGATCACCAAGTCGGGCACCAACGAGTTCCACGGCATCGGCCACTACTCCTGGGCGGGCAACGGCGCGGACTCGCTGACCTCCACCCAGCAGTTCAACTTCAACTCGCAGCGCAGCAACCCGGCCAACTCCAACGTGAGCGACACGGAGCTTCTGCGCCGCGTGCGCAGCGTGACCAACGACAGCACCTACGGCTTCGTCGTCGGCGGCCCCGTCGTGAAGAACCACACGTTCTTCTTCTTCAGCGCCGACTGGAACGACTTCCGCCAGACGGTCGGCGCGGCCACGCGCCCGGCCATCACGCAGGCCGGGCTCGACCAGCTTCGCGCCAACTCCGCGCGGTTCGCCCCGGGCGTCGTGGACTACATCGCGAACACCTACCCCATCGCCAACGACCCGACCTCTCAGGGCTCGATCGTGGTGCGCGACGTGAGCGCGGCCGGCGCCTGCCAGACGACCATCACGTCCTGCCCAACGCTGTTCACGCTCCCGTTCCAGACCTACAACCGGTTCCTGGGCCAGGGCGGCATCCCTTACGGGACCGACTTCCAGCGCTACATCCCCAAGATCAACACGAAGATTAACGACAAGGATCAGCTCTCCTTCCGCTACATCTTCGACGACTCGGTCAACCCGGGCTCTCCGGCCAACTTCGAGGGGCAGGAGTTGGGGCAGCTCGGCCGCAACCACACGTTCACCATCAACGACGTGTACGCCATCACGCCGGTCTGGATCAACGAGGCGCGGTTCACCTACAGCCTCAAGAAGCTGGCCTTCCCCGAGAACTTCGGCATGGCCTTCGACGTCGGCGGCGCGCCGGCCTCCACCGCCTTCACGCTCGGCAGCATCAACTACCCGCAGGGGCGCGACGACAAGGTGATGGAGTTCACCGAGAACATGTCCTACACGACGGGTAATCACAACCTGAAGTGGGGCGTCAACGTCCTCCGCTACAAGCTCAACAACTTCTTCGCGCCCAACCTGCGCGGGTCGGTCACCTACCCCGACTTCAACTCGTTCCTCGGCGACCGCAGCGCCCAGATCTCGAAGTTCAACGGCGCGGGCGAGATCACCCCGCTCACCTGGGAGCAGAGCTACTTCGTCCAGGACGACTGGCGCTACAACGCCGACCTGACCTTCAACCTCGGGCTGCGCTACGAGTACGTCACGACCCCCTTCGGGTTCTTCTCGAACGCCAAGTCCGACCTTAACAACTTCGGCCCGCGCGCCGGCTTCGCCTGGAACCCGAAGGGCTTCCTCGACGGCCGCTTCGTCGGCCGCGCCGGCTTCGGCATCAGCTACGACCAGATCTTCCAGAACATCCTGCTCAACGTCTCGCGCAACTTCCCGCTCGGCTACTCGTTCGGCGCGCAGATTTCGGGCGCGCGCCCCTACGCCGGGCTGCCGGCCATCGCCAACCAGACGCCCGACCAGGCGGTCGCGGCCGGGCTCGACCCGAACAAGCTGGAGTACCGCCTCTTCTCGCCGAACAAGCGCGTCAGCCAGCCGATGTCCTACCAGTGGACGTTGAGCGGGCAGTACCAGCTCGGCCGCGACTACGTCCTCAAGGTCGAGTACATCGGCACGAAGGGCAAGAACCTCGTCGGCGAGTACGAGTCGAACCCCGGCTTCTTCACGCCCATCGGGAAATTCGCGCCCTGCACCAACGCGGAGCTCGCCGCCGACCCGTTCTGCAACAACCGCGGGCGGCAGGACCCGACGCGCGGCTCGACCATCATCGGCGACGGCATCTTCGAGTCGATCTACCACTCGGGGCAGGTGACGTTCGAGAAGCGCTTCACCAACCTGAGCTTCATGGACAAGCCCCTCGGCGGTCTCCAGTTCAACGCCAACTTCACCTACTCGGCGTTCCTCTCGACGGGCGACGACGTGCTGGGCGGCGGCAACGGCCTGAACCGCACCGTCCCGTCCGACCCGCGCTGCATCGGCGACTGCGACTACGCGCGCTCGGGCTTCGACCAGCCGAGGCGCTTCGTCGCCAGCTACGTCTGGAACTCGCCCGAGGTCTTCAAGGGCAGCTGGGTCCTGAACCGCGTGCTGAGCGGCTGGCAGCTCTCGGGCATCACCACGCTGGCCGACGGCACCCCGTTCTCGGTCATCAGCTCGCCGAACACGCTCGGGATTATCCCGTCGGCCGTGCTCTCGACCGTGCAGACCACGCAGCGCGTCGGCGTCAACCCGGGCGGCACGCCCGGCACGTTCACCACCGCCAACGCGGCGGGCGTGCTGTCCAACCCGAACGCCTACTACATCGTCTACCCGACGAACTCCGGGCTCGGCAACACGCTCGGCGCCAACACGCTCCGCACGGGCGGGACGATCAACACCGACCTCGCGGTCTCGAAGAACATCCGCACGGTCGGCGAGACCCAGCGGCTTCAGCTCCGCGCGGAGATTTTCAACCTCTTCAACCACCGGAACTTCACCGTCATCCCGAGCCGCGTGCTGAGCGCGACGTCCGACCCGACGCTCTTCCTGAACTACGGCAGGACGAACGTGGCCGGCCGCGGCTTCATCTTCGGCGCCCGCTACTACTTCTAAAGCGGGCACGGGCGAAGGGCTCCTTGTAAAAGGTGCTCCCGCCGACAACCTTTCGGCCGGCGCCGCCTCCGCGCGGCGCCGGCCCTTTTTTTTGCGCCGGCGGTAAAACGCACACGCGAATTGGAAACAAGTTCAATTTTCTGAAAAGTAAGTTGCTTGGTAGACGGTTCGGGGGGTTTTTGGAGGCGGCGGGTCGGGGCGGGCGGGTGCCGTTCAGGCCGCCCCGCCGGCGATCAGACGACCGAAAGCGGCGAGGTCGAGGGCGCGGACGGGGAGCCCGAGCCGAGCCGAGAGGTCTTCGAGCCGCGTGCCGTCGAGCATGACGGGCTCGTCCGACTTGTGCGCGGTCGAGGGGAGGATGACGAAGTCGCCCTCGAAACGACCGCGCGCCTCAAGCACGCACTGACCCGTCATGAGTCCGGCGACGACTATCTCCGACCCGAAATAACTGTTCTCGACGGCGACGACCTTCAGCCGCGTCCCCGCGCGCTCGTTCAGACGCCCGACCAGCTCTTCGAGCACGGGCGCGAAGAGCGAGCCCGTCAGGACGGTGCCGTGGAGCCGCGCGGCGTCCGCGGGCGGCGTCTTCTCGACGCGGCGGAGCAGCCTGCCGAACTCCTCCCGGAACGAGCGCACCATGCCGACGCCGTCCTCGATCTGCGGGTAGTCGCCGTAGTGGCGTCGGCCGGGCACGTCGAGCCCCGCGCGCAGGTAGATTTCGTCGCCGAGGAACGCGAAGTTCGTCCCCAGACGCGCGCGCAGGGACTTCTGCATCCGGCCGACCTCGCGGATGACCTCGCGGCACCACCCGGGCGTGACCGGCGTCAGGCGCTCGTCCGTGTTGTAGCGCGTGAGCCCCAGCGGGACTACGGCGACGCTTCGGACGCGCGGGTACTCGGCGGCCAAATCCTCGATTGTCTTGCGCAGGATTTCGCCGTCGTTGATGTCGGGGCAGAGCACGACCTGCGCGTGAATCTCGACGCCGGCGTCCATCATCCGGCGCATCTTGTCGGAGATGTCCGCGCGGCTTTCGTCAACGCCGAGGAGGTGCGCTCGAACCTTCAAGTCGGTCGCGTGGACGGAGACGTACTGCGGGGTCAGGCGCTGCTCGACGACGCGCGTCATCTCGTCTTCGGTGATCGAGGTCAGCGTCGTGTAGTTGCCGTAGAGGAAGGAGAGGCGCACGTCCTCGTCGCGGAAGAAGAGCGCGGGGCGCGCGTCGGGCGGGTTGCCCTTGCAGAAGCAGAAGAGGCACTCGTTAGCGCACTGGCGCGGGGCGATGTTCTCGAACTGGAGGCCGAAGTCCTCGCCCTCGGCGCGCTCGACCTCGACCTCCCACTCCTCGCCGCCGCGCTTGAGCACGTCGAGCGTCATCTCGGTCTCGCCGCCGGTGTGGAAGCGGAAGTCGAGGTAGTCGCGCACCGTCCGGCCGTTGACCTTGACGACGCGGTCGCCGGGCTCAAGCTCAAGCTCCGCGCCCAAGCCCCCCGGCTCGACCTCGGTGATGGTCACGCCGCGGCGGCGTATCTGCGTGACGGCTGGCGTGACTGCGAACTCGTACATCTCGAACGACCCTGCTAAAGACCCTGCCGCTGACGGCTAAATCACACGGGCGAGTTTCCGCGCCGGAACCCGACCGGCGAGTATGGCCGAAGGCGTGCGCCACTTCAAGCGCGGCCGGGCGGGCGGTTTCGGCGAAAGAGGATAGATGTGCGCGGGCTCAGGCCGGTTTGCCGCGCGGGAATCGCGCCGGCGCGGCTTTTCGCCGTGGCAAAGTGACCGTCTAGCGGGTCAGAAAGAACGCGCCCGACCGACGTGCGCCCCCGCCCCTGTACCGCCGCCGGCGCGCGCCGCCGCCGCCCGCCGAACGAAAAGGCCGGCGGAAACCGTTTCGACGGCGTGACTTGACGCTTCGGGGCGCGACTCTTAAAGTACCCGAGCCCGGCGCGGTGTGCGCCGGGTCGGCGCGCCGTCGGGCGCGCGCGGCAGGCACGGGGGTTGCTAAAGTCCCGTTGGGCGTCCGCTCTCCCCGCCCGGCTCCGGCCGGCAAACGCCCCGGAAAGGTTTTTCAATCACACCGATGAGCACCACGCCTCAAGGGCTCGAACAGATGGCCGCACAGCCTGTCCAAACGGAGGCCGCGCCCGCGCGCCACACCGTCCTGCTCGCCGAAGACGACCGCTCGCTGCGGCGTTACCTTGAGGTCGTGCTCCGCCGCGCCGGCTACGAAGTGCTGGCGGCGGCCGACGGGCTCGAAGCCATGAAGGCGCTGCTCTCGAACAAAGTGGACGCGGTCGTCACCGACGCCGTGATGCCGCACCTCTCCGGACACGAGCTGTGCCGCTTCCTGCGCAACCACCCGAAGCTCAGAAGCCTCCCCGTCGTCCTGCTGAGCGGCGCCGACTCGCACCCCGACGGCCCCGAAGCGGGCGCCGACGTGTACCTCTCGAAGCCCGTCCCGGCCGAAGAACTCGCCGCCAACCTCGCGCGCCTGCTCGCCTGAGGGCCGGAGTTTTCGACAGAGAACAGAAAGGCCGCCCCTAATCGGGGCGGCCTTTCTGTTCTCTGTCGGACTTTCCGCGAGGCTTTAAGAGCCTTCAGACCGCGCCGCCGGCCGTCGAGCTGGTCTGCGGCGTCAGCCCGAGTATCTCGTCGAGCGACGTGTATTCGAGCCCCTGGTCGTCGGCGACGGCCTTGTAGGTCATCTTGCCGGCGTACGTGTTGACGCCCTCCTTCAGCCCCGGGTCGCCGGAAATCGCTTCGAGGAATCCGCGGTTGGCCAAGCGCAGCGCGTAAGGCAGCGTCGCGTTCGTCAGCGCGAAGGTCGAGGTGCGCGGCACCGCGCCCGGCATGTTCGCCACGCAGTAGTGCAGGACGCCCTCCTCGTAGAAGGTCGGGTTCGAGTGCGTCGTCGGCCGCGTCGTCTCGATGCAGCCGCCCTGATCGACGGCCACGTCCACGATGACCGCGCCGTTCGGCACGTCCCTCAGCATCTCGCGCGTGACGAGCCGCGGCGCGGCCGCGCCCGGCACGAGCACCGCGCCGATGATGAGGTCGGCCTCCGAGATGGCGCCGTGGATGGCGTAGGCCGAAGAGGCGAGCGTCGAAATCTTCGACAGGAAGATGTCGTCCAGCTCGCGCAGGCGGTCGAGGTTCTTGTCGACTATCGTCACCTGCGCGCCCAGCCCGACGGCCATCTTCGCGGCGTTGGTGCCGACGACCCCGCCGCCGATGATGACGACGCGCGCCGCCGGCACGCCCGGCACGCCGCCCAAAAGCACGCCGCGCCCGCCGTTCATCTTCTCAAGGTACTGCGCGCCGACCTGCACGGCCATGCGCCCCGCCACCTCCGACATCGGGGTGAGGAGCGGCAGCGTCCCGCGCCGGTCGGTGATGGTCTCGTAGGCGATGCCTGTGACCTTGTGCTCCAGGAGCGCCTGCGTCTGCTTCGGGTCGGGGGCGAGGTGGAGGTAGGTGAAGAGGAGCAGCCCCTCCTTCATCCTCGGGTACTCGGGCTCGATGGGCTCCTTGACCTTGACGATCATCTCGGCCTCGGCCCACACGTCGTCGGCCGAGTCGATGAGCGTCGCGCCCGCCTTCTCGTAGAGCGAGTCCTCGAAGCCCGAGCCCTCGCCCGCGCTCCGCTCGACGACGACCCTGTGCCCGGCGTCGGTCAGTGCGCGCGCGCCGGCCGGCGTCAGGCCGACGCGGTACTCGTTGTCCTTAATCTCCTTGGGGAGTCCGACGATCACTGTTGTTTGTCTCCAATCTTTTAGTTTTGGGACGAGGGCAAGGTGACTTCAGTGAACGATGCTCTCATCTCGTCGGTTCTGGAACCGCCGAAAACTTGAAGGGGCGCGCCCCGGCTACTCGAAGTTCACCTCGTCGATCTGCGCGCGCTGGAGCTTGCCGCTGTAGTCCACGTAGACCGACTTCCACTCGGTGAAGATGTCGAGCACCTGCGTGCCGGCCTCGCGGTGGCCGTTGCCGGTCGCCTTTGTGCCGCCGAAGGGGAGGTGGACTTCCGCGCCGATGGTCGAGGAGTTGACGTAGAAGATGCCCGTGTACATCTCCTGCATCGCGCGGAAGGCGCGGTTCACGTCCGCCGTGTAGATGGACGCCGAGAGCCCGTAGCGCACGCCGTTGCCTATCTCGACCGCCTCTTCGAGCGAGCCGGCCGGGATGACGGTCGTGACGGGGCCGAAGATCTCTTCCTGCGAGATGCGCATGTCGGGCGCGGCGTCCGCGAAGACCGCCGGCTCGACGAAGAAGCCGTTGGCGTGCGCGCCCTTGTCCAGACGACCGCCGCCGCAGGCGAGCCGCGCGCCGTCCTCCTTCTGCCCGACCTCGATGTAGCCGAGGATGCGGTAGAGCGCGTCGGCGTTGATGACGGGGCCCACGTCCGTCTTCTCGTCCAGCCCGTCGCCGACGCGCAGGCCCTTCGCGCGCTCGACGAGCATCTGCGTGAACTTCTTGTAGACCTTCTTGTGGACGACGATGCGCGACGAGGCCGTGCAGCGCTGACCCGACGTGCCGAACGCGCCCCAGACCGCGCCCTCGACCGCCAGGTCGAGGTCGGCGTCCTCCATCACCATGATGACGTTCTTGCCGCCCATCTCAAGCGAGCAGACGGCGTTGCGCTCGGCGCACGCGCCGGCGACGATGCGCCCGACCTCGGTCGAGCCGGTGAAGGAGACGAGGCGCACGTCCCTGTGCCCGACGAGCGCCGCGCCCGCCGTCTCGCCGTAGCCCGTGACGAGGTTGACGACGCCCGCCGGGACGCCCGCCTCCTCGCAAGCCTTCACCAGATTGTAGGTCGAGAGCGGCGTGTCCTCGGCCGGCTTGATGACGACGGTGTTGCCGCACACGAGCGCCGGGATGAGCTTCCACGAGGGGATTGCCATCGGGAAGTTCCAGGGCGTGACGAGCCCGCAGATGCCCACGGGCTGGCGGACGCACATGGCGAACTTGTCGGGCATCTCGGCCGGCGTCGTGAAGCCGTGGAGGCGCCGTCCCTCGCCGGCGGTGTAGTAGGTGCAGTCGATGGCCTCCTGCACGTCGCCGCCCGCCTCCTTCAAGACCTTGCCCATCTCGCGCGTCATCTCGCGCGCGAAGCGGTCTTTGTGGCGGATGAGGATTTCGCCGAGGCGGAAGAGGATTTCGGCGCGGCGCGGCGCCGGCAGCCTGCGCCAGCGATCCGCTGCCCCTTTGGCCGCCGCGACCGCCGCTTGAACGTCCTCCTCGTCCGAGACGGGGAAGCGGCCGACGATTTCGCGCACGTCCGCCGGGTTCTCGTTCTCGAACCACTCTCCGGAAGCGGAGGGAACCCACTCGCCGCCGATGTAGTTCGGATACTTCTTCGTCGCGGCGCGCGCCGCGCCGCCGTTCTTCCCGCCCTTGCCGAGCGCCTTTTTCGCCTGTGCCATTGTGTCTTGAATCGTAAACCGTGAGCCGGAAACAGTAAAGCGCCGTGAAGCACAAACCGCGAACCGTGACGGGAAGAATTTGCTTTCCTCCTGTCACGGTTCGCGGTTTACGGTTCACGATTCTTACTGATAAGTGAACTGGACTATCGACTGTGTGACGCGCTCGCCGTTGAAGGACGAGACGTGAAGGACGATGGGGTCGCCCGCCTTGAGCGCGTTGATGACGCGCTCGAAGTCCTCGATGGTCGAGACGCCCTGGCGGTTGACGCGCTGGATGACCATGAACTTCTGGACGCCGGCGTCGAAGGCGATGCCGGCCTGGTCAACGTCCTGCACGAAGAGTCCGCGCACGCCCTTAAGGTTGCGCTCGTTGGCTATCTGCGGCGTCAGCTCGCTCAGCTTGAGCCCGAGCGTCGGGCGGTCGCTCTTGGGCGGCGCCTCTTCTTCGGCCTTCGGCTTGATGATCTTCGCGCCGCCGCCGCTGTCGCGCTCGGCCTCCGGGCCCGCCGCGCCGCCGTTGCGCGGCGGCGGCCGCTCGCCGACCGTGACGTTGGTCGAGCGGCGTTCGAGCTTGTCGGCCGACTCGCGCAGGTAGATGACGGGGACGCTTGTGCCCACCGGCGTCGAGGCGACCTTGTTGATGAGGTCTTGCGCGCTGTCTACGGCCTGGTTGTTGAACTCGACGACCACGTCGTTGGTCTGGATGCCGGCCGTCGCCGCCGGGCCCTTGGCGTCGGCCACGTCGCGGATGATGGCGCCCTTGGCGGACGGGAGGTTGTAGACGCGCGCGAACTCGGGCTTGACGGAGTCGAGGAAGACGCCGAGGTAGCCGCGCCTGACCTTGCCCGTCGTCATCAACTGCTTGTAGACCGACGAGGCGATGTTGGTCGGGAGCGCGAAGCCGATGCCGTTGTAGTCGCCGGTCGAGGTCGCGATCTGCGAGTTGATGCCGATGACCTCGCCGCGCATGTTGACGAGGGGGCCGCCCGAGTTGCCGCGGTTGATCGCGGCGTCGGTCTGGATGAAGCGGCGGAAGCTGGCGCCCGGGTCGGTCTGCCGCTCCTTGGTCGAGATGATGCCGGCCGTCACCGTCTGCTCAAGGCCGAACGGCGAGCCGATGGCGAGCACCCAGTCGCCGACCTGCATGTCGTCGGAGTTGCCGAAGTTGACCGCGGGCAGGTCGCGGCCGGCGTTGACCTTGATGACGGCGATGTCGGTCTCCTCGTCCGAGGCGATCATGGTGCCGCGCAACTGCTCGCCCGTCTGGAGCTTGACCATGATGCCGGTCATGTTCTCGACGACGTGGTAGTTGGTGAGGATGATGCCCTTCGGGTCGACGACGAAGCCCGAGCCGACGCCGCGCGAAGGCCGGCGCGCGTGGCGGCGCAGCATGTCGAGGAGCGGGTTGTCGGGCCCGTCCTCGGCCTCGTCGTTGTCGTCGCCGCCGTCCTTGTCGGCCACGGCGGGCGCGGCCGAGACGGTGTCGATGTTGACGACGGCCGGCTCGACGCGGCGCGCGATCTCCGCGAACGAGGCCGAGAGCGCCTCGGGCGCCTTCGCGATGGCGGCCGCCGTGGCCGCCGGCTGGTCCGCGCCGGCGAGGACGCTGGTGCGGTTGAGCATGGCGCCGACGCCGACGCCCACGAGGAGGCAACCAACCGCCAGCGCCGCGATCCACACGCGCAGGTGGCGCAGGATGGCGCGCTCCGCTTCAGTCGTCTGGCCCTTGGGGATTTGCAGCATAAAAACTCTTCACCTTCTAAATTTCAAAAGGAGCCTGGAGGGTCGCGCGGTCGCCGCCCTCCGCCGAGCGGCGGGGCCGCCTCAATCTGTGCGCCGGAACGAGGAGACTTAAAAAGTCACAGTGGCGAGTCCCGAGTATAACCAATGCCGCCACGCGCCGCAAAGACTAAGCCGCGCCGCAAGCCTCAGCCCTCGACCGCGCCGCGCGCATCCCCTTCCGCCTCGTCCCCCGGAGCCTTCGCCTCCCCCGCGTCGGCCCGGCGCCGGTCGGCGCGCCGCCCTTCCCCTCCCCAGTGCAGCTCCGAGACGACGACGCCCGTGACGACGAGGAGCGCGCCGAGCGTCGCGCGCCCGCCCGTCCACTCGGCCGAGCCGCGCAGCAGCACCGCGAAGGCGGTGGCGAAGACCGGCTCAAGGCTGAAGATGACCGCCGCGTGCGTGGCAGACATACGCGCCTGCCCCCACGTCCAGAGCAGGAAGCTCACGACCGTCGCGACCACCGACAGGTAAACGAGCTGCCAGAAGACGGCCGGGCTCCACGCCGGCGGCGCGACCTCGCGCGCGAGCCCCGCCGGGAGCGATTCGACCCCCGCCAGCGCCGCGAAGCCGCGAATCGCGAGCCACGCCGCGAGGACGAGCGCGGCCGCCGTCGTCACCTGCAAGGCGCTCAACTGGCGGTGGTCGAAGCGCCGCGTGTAGAGGCTCATCAGCGTGATGTGCGCGGCGAAGAGCAGGGTGGTCGAGAGCGTGAAGAGGTCGCCCGCGTTGACTCCCCCGGCGTTCGAGGGCGCGAGGATGAGGGCGCCGCCCACGGAAGCGAGCACGATGCCGGCGAGGTTCTCGCGGCTCGGGCGCGCGCGCCAGACCAGATAGCCGACGACGGGCACGAGCGGCGTCGTGATGCCCGTGATGAAGGCCGACTTGGCCGGCGTCGTGTAGAGCAGCCCGATTGTCTGCCCGACGAAGCCGAGCCCCATGAGCACGCCGAGGGTCGCGCCCGCGCGCCACGCCTCGCGCGAGGCTTTGAAGACCTGTCGGGGAAAGAGCGCGGCGAAGAGGAGCACGGCGAGCGGCATCCGCACCGCGAGGTACGTGAGCGGCGGCCAGTGGTCGAGCACCCCGCGCGAGACGGCGAAGGTCGAGCCCCAGATGAGCGTCGTCAAAAGTATCGCGCCGTCGGCGGCGAGGTTCGTCTTCAGTCTCATCTACTTGACCGGGGGGCGATGAACGAGGGGCGGCGAGCCACGGCTCACACGCGCAGGAGGACTTTGAGGACGCCGGGCTCGGCGGCGCGCTCGAAGGCGCGGACGCCTTCGGAGAGCGGGAACTCCGAATGGACGAGCGCGTCCACCTCGACCGCGTCGCGCCGGAGCAGTTCGAGCGCGGGCGGGAAGCGGCCGCAGCGCGAGCCGACGATGCTGATCTCGTCGACGACGACGGGCGCGGCGTTCAGCTCGGTCGTGCCGTGGAACGTCGACTTGAGGACGAGCGCGCCGCGCGGCCGCAGAAGTTTGAGCGCGGTCTCAAGCCCCGCGGGCGAGCCCGACGCCTCGACCGCCACGTCGAAGGCGCGCGCGTAGGAGGCGGGCAGCTCTTCCGTCCTGAGCGCGCGCACGCCGCGGCCCCGGGCGATCTCAAGCTTCGAGTCGTGCCGGCCGACGAGCGTGACGCCCGCGCCCGTCGTCGCCTTCAAAGCCTGCGCGCAGAGCAGCCCCAGCTTGCCGTCGCCGACGACGGCGACGCGCGTCTCCGGCTCTATCCGAACGCGCTCGGCGACGGCGCACGCGGCGGCCAGCGGCTCTGTGAAGACGGCGCGCTCGTCCGGCACCCCGTCGGGCACGGGCACGAGGTTCGTGGAGGGCAGTTGCAGGTACTCGGCGAACGCGCCGTCGCGGCCGACGATGCCGAGCACAGTGCGTTCGGGGCAGTGGCGCGCGTCGCCCGCGCGGCACAAATGGCAGCGCCCGCAGCCCGCGTTAATCTCGCCGACGACGCGACGGCCTTCCAACTCCGGCGCTCCCGGCGCGCGCTCGACCACGCCGACGAACTCGTGCCCCAGAGTCCCCTCGAACCCCGCGTAGCCGCGCGCGATCTCCAGGTCGGTGTTGCACACGCCCGCGAGCGTCACGCGCACCAGCGCCTCGCCCGCGCGCGCGGGCGCGTCAACGTCCGACAGACCGAGCTGACCGTTCTCGAACCTGAGAGCCTTCATAGATGAAAAGTGAAAAGTGATGAGTGATGAGTGATGAGAGGAACGGCGAGGGCCGGTTCTTTTTCTCATCACTTTTCACTCATCACTTT
>DASWNR010000179.1:0-13208 GCA_036399155.1 Pyrinomonadaceae bacterium | reverse complement strand
CGGGCGCTGCGTCACGCTCGCCTCCGCGTCACCCTCGTCGCCGCCCTCGGAGGCGGCCTTCTTGCTCCCGCGCTTCGACGAGCCCTTCGACGCCGACTTGGAAGCGCCCTTCGCGGCAGACTTCTTCGACGCGGCCTTCTTCGAGCCCTTCTTCGACGAGGAGGGCGCTTCGGCCTCCTCGGCTTCGCCCGCTTCGGCCGCGGGGGTCGCGCCCTTCTTGGAAGCCTTCTTCGACGCGGCCTTCGCAGCGCCCTTCGTCGAAGAAGCCTTCTTCGACGAGGCGGGCGCGGCCGCCGCGTCGTCGTCGTCGGCTATGCGCTCGAACGACCGCGCGCCGGCGGCGAAGGCGCCCGCGCCGCCGTCCTCTTCGTCCACGAACGAGGCGACCGTGGCGGCCACCTCGGGCTGGACGGCGTGCAGGCGCGTGTTCGTCTCCTCCGCGTCGTCGTCGTCGGCTATGCGCTCGAAGCCCCCGCCGCTGACGCCGCCGAGCAGCGAGCCGACCTCGGCCGCGTCCGTCGGCTCCATGTCGAACTCGACGGCGCGCGTCTGGTCGGTCAGACGCTCCTGGAGCCGCGCGTCCTTGAAGGCCGAGCCGAACTCGGCGGCCGACTCTTCCTCGTCCACGACGCGCTCGAACGAGTCGGCGCCCGCGACGAACGGCGTCGAAACGTCTTCGAGCCCGAAGCCCCCGCCCCCTTCTTCGGGGAGCGAGACGCCCGGCGGGACTTCGCCCGCGGCCGAGGCGGGCACGCCCGCCTCCTCGCCGCGCTCGCCCCGGCGGCGGCGGTCGCGGCGGCGCTTGCGGCCGGCCGGCGTGGAATCGTCTTCGTCGCGCGGCTGCTCGGCCCGCGCCGCGGCCGCGGGTAGGGCCTCCTCTTCGGCCAGCTCGTAAGCGTCGGCGACGGACGAGATGGCGGTCGGGACGGCGGGCTGCTCCCGGGCGTCGTCGCCCTCGTCCGCCTCCGCCTCTTCGCCGCCGGGCTCGGCCTCGGCCTGCGCCTGCTCGGCGGCGCGCTCGCGCTCGACGCGCGAACGCTCGATGCGCTCGGAGGCGGCGCGCTGCGCGGCCTCGTCGTCGGCGCCCTCGGACTTCTTCTTGTCCACGACGATGCGCTCGAACTCCTCCTCCTCGTCGAAGAAGTCCGAGACGTAGAGGAAGGCGTCGCGTTCGAGCCCGATGTCGACGAAGGCCGACTGCATGCCGGGCAGAACGCGCATGACGCGCCCCTTGTAGATGTTCCCTACAATCCCCTGGCCGCTCTCGCCGCGCTCGATGTAGAACTCGGTGACGCGCCCGTTCTCGATGACCGCGATCTTCTTCTCGCGGCCGTTGACGCTGACAATCATCTCTTTCGGCATCTGTGTGAAACCGTCTCCTGGAAGGCGTGTGGTGCCGCGCGCCGGGCCGTGGCGGCCGCGTCGCGCCGCGCGGGACTGTTGTGGTGTGGAGCCCGCGACGGCGGGCGCGTGAGAGGGCGGTCGGAGGGAGTCCGTGCGTCAAGCCCTTGGCTCGCGGCGTCGGCGACGCCGCGGCGCGCGCGAACGCCGGCCGTGCGCAAGAAGCACCGGCCGGGTCGCCGCACCCGCCGCGCGTGCGGGAAGGCCGCAGCCCCCCGCGCGCGGAAGCGTTCCGAACTGTTCACCTGGAAACCCCGTCCGCCTTTAGCCGCCCGCGGCGCGTCGGGCCGGCGGCCTCCCGCCGCCCTTTCGGGCGACCGAGGCTCCCGGCCTTCGCAGCCCGGCGGACGCGGCGCGCGACCTTTGCAAGTCGCGCCTCCCGCATCCCGCCGTCCGGCGGCTCGCGTAAAACCTTTCAAACCGAAGCCGTCACCGGACGCTCGCGCTACCTGCGCGGCGCTACGGGTCGGCCCCGCAAAAATTCTTCGAGCCTGTCTACTCGAAAGGCGCGCCCGTCCGCAGATAATCCCTCGTGCGTGCGCGCCGTGCCGGAAAGTTTTAGGTTCTGGCAATCAGGACAGGCGGCCTCAGTATAAACGACCGCCCCGCGAAAAGGCGAGCGAAGAAGGGTTCGGCGGGAAAACTCGGGAATTTAATCGGCGGCGGCGGCCGTCACTTCAACCCCCGTTTCAGTTGACGAAGCGGCGGAGTCGGATGCTGATGGCGAAGCCGATGGCGACCGAGGTGGCGAGGATTGCGGAGAGCCCCGCCGACATCAGCGGGAGCGGGACGCCGATGACCGGCAGCATCCCGACCGCCATCCCGACGTTGATGAAAATCTGGAAGGCGAGCCCGCCGACGATGGCCATGATGACGAGCATCCCCGTGCGGTCGGGCGCACGCCGCGCCCCGTGCATGAGCTTCGTCAGCAGCACCGCGTAGGCCAAAAGCAGCAGCACGCACCCGACGAAGCCGGTGTTCTCGGCCGTGACCGCGAAGATGAAGTCGGTGTGCGGCTCGGGCAGAAACTTGAGCTGGCTCTGCGACGCGGCGCCCTTGGTCTCGGAGCCCCACAGCCCGCCCTTGCCGACGGTGAGGATGGACTGCCACGTGTGGTAGCCGTAGCCGCGCCGGTCGGCGTTCTCGGGGTCGAGGATGACGTTGACGCGCTCCTGCTGGTACGACTTGATCTTGCCGGTCTTGACGCCGACGACCCACGCGGCCGGGACGAGCACGACGCTCAGCACGACGGCCGCCAGCACCATCCACATCCGTATCGAGGAGAGGAAGAGGATGACGAAGAGCAGCGGGAAGTACGTGAGCACCTGCCCCGGGTCTGGTTCGAGCAGGATGAGCCCGACGGGGAGCGCGAGAATCCCCGCGCCCACGAGCATCTCCTTGAAGGTGAGCGCCCCGCCCCGGTGCCGCCCGAAGTGGCGCGCGAGCATCAGCACCGTCGGCACCTTCATGAACTCGGAGGGCTGGAACTGACCCAGGCCCGGGACGCCGATCCAGCACCGCTGGCCGTTGATCTTCAGGCCGATGCCGGGGATGAGCACGATGACGAGGAGGAAGAGGCCGAAGGCGTAGAAGGCCGGCGCGAAGTGGACGAGCTTGCGGTAGTCCGTGAAGGCCACCGCCAGCATCACCACGGTCGAGACGCCGATGCCGAGGAGCTGCTTCTTCCAGTAGCCCATCTCGGGCTGCGCCTGGTAGATCATCCACGTCCCGAACAGGGCGATGGCCATCGCCAGCAGTGTCAGCACCCAGTCGAAGTCGCGGAGTTTACGCTTTTCCAAAATCGCAGCCATTGTTCGAGTTTCGAGAGGCTAGTCTGAGGCTAGTCTACGGGCGCTTCCTTCTTCGCCAGCTGTTGGGGGCGCGGGGCCAGCGCGGGGTGCTTCTTGCCGACGTAAACGTCGTAGACGGCGCGCACGGCCGGCGCCGCGTAGGTGCCGCCGAAGCCGACGTTCTCGATGAGCGCGATGGCCGCGACCTCGGGCTTCCAGGCCGGGGCGACCGAGACGAACCACGCGTGGTCCTTGTTCTTGCCCGTGTCCTTACCGAGACTCACGACCTGCGCCGTGCCGGTCTTGCCGGCGATGTCGAAGCCGTCGAGCTTGATGCGCCCGCCGGTGCCGCCGGCGTTGACCACCTCCCACATGCCCTCCATCACGAGCTTGTGGTTCTCGGCCGAGAGCGGGACGACCTTGGGCTCGGGGCGGTCGAAGCCGCGCGCGGGCCGCTCGGGGAACGGGCCGACGGCCGCCACGGCGCGCGCCTCCTTCAGCAGGTGCGGCGTGTAGAAGCGCCCGCCCGCGCCGATGCCGGCGACGGTCTTGAGCATCGCCAGCGGCGTCACGAAGTCGTAGACCTGGCCGAACGAGGCGTAGACCGTGTCGATGTCCTTCCAGGTCGGGTCGCCGCCCTTGGGCGTGAAACGCTTCTTGAACTCGCGCGAGGGCGTCCAGCTCACCAGCTCGTGCGGGAGGTCGACGCCGGTCTTCTTGTTGAGGTCGTAGTCGTCCACCATCTTCATGATGCCTTCGAGCTCCATCTTGAGCCCGAGGCGGTAGAAGTAGCCGTCGCACGAGACGCGGATGGCGTACTTCACGTCGGGCGAGCCGTGGCTCCCCATGCAGCGCGTGAACTTGTTGCCGATGGTGATGCCGCCGCCGCAGGCGACGTTCGAGTTCTTCTGGGTGATGGCGCCCTGCTCAAGACCCGCCATCGCCATCGGGATCTTCCAGGTCGAGCCGGGCGGGTAGCGGCCGCGTATGGCGCGGTTGAAGAGCGGGGTCAGCGGGTCGCGCAGGAGCGCGTTGGCCTCCTTGCGCCCCTCGGGCGTCCCGATGCGCTGCGAGAAGAGGTTCGGGTCGAAGGTCGGGTACGAGGCCAGCGAGAATATCTCGCCGCTGTTCGGGTCCACCGAGACGATGACGCCGCGCTTCGAGGGGGTGTTGCGCAGGTACTGCTCGGCGGCCTGCTGCATCTCGAAGTCGATGGTCGTGACGATGTCCTGGCCGGGCTGCGGCAGGGCGACCGACAGCTCGCGCTGGATGCGGCCGCGGCTGTCCACCTCGACCTCGCGGTAGCCGTCGCGCCCCCGGAGGTAGCGGTCGTAGGTGGACTCCAGCCCCTCCTGCCCGATGATGTCGCCGGCGCGGTAGGGGTTGTCCCTGACGAAGGGGTTGACCTGCGGGTCGATGAAGCGCGGCTGCTTGAGCTGCTCGGGGCTGATCTCGCCGACGTAGCCGAGGACGTGAGCGAGCACGCCGTCGTCGGGGTAGCGCCGCTGCGGCTGCTCGCGGACGATGAGCATCGGGAGTTCGAGCGTGTGCGCCTCGACCCATGCGATGTCGGCCGAGGTCGCGCCCTCCTTGATGGTCACCTCCTCGAAGGCGGCCTGCCGGTTGGCCACCTCGAAGCGCTCGCGCAGCAGCGCCGGGTCGAGCCCGAGCCCGTCGGAGAGCGGCTCGACGAGCGGCTCGACCTGCGAGTTCCAGTCCTTGTTCTTGCCCTTCATGTCCTCGGCGGCGAGGACGATGTTGTAGGTCGAGCGCGAGTCGACGAGGAGCTTGCCGTTGCGGTCGAAGATGGCGCCGCGCGGCGCGGGGATGCGGAGGCGGCGTATGCGCTGATTCTCGGCGCGCTCGGAGTAGTAGTCGCCGCTGACGACCTGTAGGAAGTAGAGCCGCGCGCCCAGCACGACGAGGATGGCGATGACCAGCCCGTGGATGACCGCCACGCGCACCTTCAAGTTCTGTGTCTCGTCCTCGAATTTCATGGCTTTGAAGTAGACAGTTGTCAGTCGTCGGTAGTTTTTGACGCCGCGGTTACTCGAAGGGATGCCGCCGGCCGCCCGCGGGAGATGTTTTTCCGCCGGCCGGCGACCGCCCCCACACTATTTTCTCCTGCCGAGGCCGCGGCGCGCGATGCGGCGGCGGAAGGCGAAGGCGCGGCGCTGCCGGACGCGCGTCGACTCGTTGAAGAAGAGGTCGAGGACGAAGGCGACGGCGGTGCCGGCGACGGTCGTCCAGATGACGGAGAAGGCGACGGTCTCGGAGATGGTGCCGGCCAGCGGGCTCCCCGGCGGCTGGCCGAGCAGTTGGTGCATGAGCAGGTAGACGAGCGTGTTGAAGCCGGCCGCGCCCGCCATGACGGGGATGCGCAGCAGCGGGTTGTCGAGCATCACGCGCGTGACAATCGCCGCCACGAGGTAGGCCGTCAGCGTCATCGAGAAGCCGCGCGCGCCGAGCAGGCCCCCCGAGAGCACGTCGGTCAGCAGCCCCGCCGCCGTCCCGATGACCACCGCCTGCACGGCGTCGCGCTGGAGCGCGAAGTAGACGGCGACGACCAGCGGCAGGTCTGCGTAGACGAACGGCGTCCAGACCGTCCTCAGGCTCGACTGGAGGACGGCGGCCAACACCACGCAGACCGCGATTTTCCACTTCATGCTAAAACGTTGACGGGTGAAGGGCGACGTGTGGCGGGTCGGGACGAAGTCCCGTCGTCACACGTCACTGCTTTCGTTTTTCGACGTTCGGCAGCGTCCGCTCGGGGGCGGCGCGCTGCGGCGCGCGGTAGTTGAGCACGGCGACCTCCTGGAGCGAGTCGAGCCGCGCGCCCGGCTTGACCCTGATCGTGTGCGGCGTGGTGGCCGACCCCGGCACCACTTCTACCACCTTCCCGACGCTCAGTCCCTGTGGGTAGATGCGGTCCTGCCCCGTGGTGACCACGTAATCGCCGACGTTAACCGTCTCCAGCCCCGAGACGTAGCGCATCTCAAGCAGCCCGTTCTTGCCGTAGCCGCGCACCGAGCCGACCGCGTTCGACTGCCCCAACTGCCCGACGACCGCGCCGGCCGCCGAGCGCTCGTCCGTGATGAGCATCACCTGCGCCGAGACGGGGCCGACCCCGACGACGCGCCCGACGATGCCTTCGGGCGTCACCACGGGCATGTCGAGGTCTACGCCCGACGCCGTCCCGCGGTTGATGATGAGGGAGTTGAACCAGACCGAGGGGTCGCGCGCGACGACGCGCGCCGGGATGGACTGGTATTCGAGGTCTTTCGTGAAGTCGAGCAGCTTTTTGAGCCGCTCGTTCTCGTCGCGCGCCTGCCGCCCCTCGCGCAGCTCGTTCTCGGCCTCGGCCAGCCGGCGGCGTAAGGACTCGTTCTCGGCCTGCGCGGTGCGCATGTCGGCGAGTCCCTGAAAGAAGCCGACGCCGGCGCCGCCCACGCCCGTCGTCGCGCGCTGGACGGGCGAGAAGACCGACTGCGCCCACGTCTTGACGACCGGCTGACCCGTCTCCGAGTCCTTCGCGTTCCAGGTCATCAGCCCGAAGTTGAGGGCGAGCAGGACGAGCAGCCAGAGCGGCGCCCGCTGTCTGATCTCCTTCTGCGTGCTCCGAACCATCTTTACTGAGTGCTGAGTGCTGAGGACTGAGGACTGAGTGTTAAGAACCGTCTTGCCTTCAACTCAGTCCTCAGTCCTCAGCACTCAGTCCTTTTACATCCCGCCCGTCAGGTTGTTGTCCCAGCGGACGCGCTTCAGGAGGTCGAAGTCCGAGAGCATCTTGCCGGCGCCGAGCACGACGGAGGAGAGCGGGTCGTCGGCGATGGAGACCGGGAGCCCCGTCTCGATGGAGAGCCGCTTGTCGAGGTTCTTGAGGAGCGCCCCGCCGCCCGTGAGCACGATGCCGCGCTCGACGATGTCGGCGGAGAGTTCGGGCGGGGTGCGTTCGAGCGCCACGCGCACGGCGTTGACGATGGTCGCCACCGAGTCGGCTAGCGCCTCGCGCACCTCCTCGTCGGTGATGGTGATGGTCTTGGGGATGCCCTCGATGAGGTTGCGGCCGCGCACGTCCATCGAGAGCGGCTCGTCGAGCGGGAAGGCGGAGCCCAGCTGAATCTTGATGGCCTCGGCCGTGCGCTCGCCGATGAGGAGGTTGTACTTGCGCTTGATGTACTGCGTGATGGCCTCGTCCATCTCGTTGCCGGCGACGCGGACGGCGCGCGAGTAGACGATGCCGGACAGGCTGATGACGGCGATGTCGGTCGTGCCGCCGCCGATGTCCACGATCATGTTGCCGTGCGGCTCCGTGATGGGGAGCCCCGCGCCGATGGCCGCGCACATGGCCTCCTCGACGAGGTAGACCTCGGAGGCTTTGGCGCGGTAGGCCGAGTCCTCGACCGCCCGGCGCTCGACCTGCGTGATCTCGCTGGGTATCCCGATGACGACGCGGGGGCTGACCCAGGTCTTGCCGTTGTGAGCCTTGCGGATGAAGTGCTGGAGCATCTTCTCCGTGACCTCGAAGTTGGCGATGACGCCGTCCTTCATCGGCCGGATGGCGACGATGTTGCCGGGCGTTCTGCCCAGCATCTCCTTGGCCTCCTTGCCGACGGCCTCGGGCGTGTTGGTGACCTTGTTGATGGCGACGATGGAGGGCTCCGAGACGACGATGCCGCGCCCCTTGGCGTAGACGAGCGTGTTGGCCGTGCCGAGGTCGATGGCGAGGTCGCTGGAGAAAAGGCTGAAGAGTGACTTGAATGCCATTCGTTACTGTTTACGCACCTCTGACTTCTGGTTGAAGCGCCCGGGACTTCGGACGAACGGGTCGCGGCGCGTTAAACAGTCGCCCCGCCCGCCCTCCGGATGCACCTCGGGCGTCCCTGCTCCCTTTGTCTTCGCCACGCGGCGCGGGACGAAAAAACAAAGATACAACGAACGGGGCAAGAACGCGAACCGCGAAACCAACGGGTTGGCCTGGGAAAAGCTTAGACTCTCTGGTTGAGTTGTCCTTCGAGCGGGGGGTTTTGCTTTCCGGTCAGTTAACCTAAGTATGCTTTACAGCATGCGGGGGAAATTGTCTACAACTTTTTTAACGGCGGGAGTTTGGCGGGCTGCGAAGGATTCCGTGCGGGGTCTTGAGCGCGCCCGCCGGCGGGCGGGCTGCGCCTTTTGACGGGTTAACGGGTGTGCTCGGTTACGCGTCCTGCGCGGCCTCGGCGGCGTGGCGGACGCAGTTCTTGCGCGAGGCTTTGGCCTCGTACATGGCGGCGTCGGCGCGCGCGACGAGCTGCTGCGGCGACTGCGCGTGCTCCGGGAACGAGGCGACGCCGAAGGAGGCCGTGAGCCGCATACGCAGTCCCCGGCCGCCGTTGAACTGGTGGCCGCCGATGCGCTCGCGGACGCGCTCGGCCACGCGCAGGCCCATGTCGAGGTCCGTCTCGGGGAGGACGACGACGAACTCGTCGCCGCCGTAGCGCGACACCACGTCCGTGTCGCGCACGGACGAGAGGATGACGCCGGCCATCTCCATCAGGACGTGCGAGCCGACGAGGTGGCCGTGGCTGTCGTTGACCTGCTTGAAGTCGTCGAGGTCGAGGAAGAAGGCCGTCACCTGCGACCCGTAGCGGCGTGCGCGCTTCAGCTCGTTGACGAGGTACTGGCGCAGGTAGCGCGCGTTGTGGAGCTTGGTCAGGTCGTCGGTCTGCGACAGCCGCTCGGCCTCGGCCACGCGCGCCGAGTTCGAGAGCGCGGCCGCTAGCGGGAGCGCGAGCGCGGACAGGAGCGACGCGTCGCGCGCGGGGAAGCGCCGCGCCGCCGCGCCCTCGCGCACGGCTTCGAGCACGCCGACGACCCTCTCGCCCGAGACGAGCGGGACGGCCAGCGTCCGCCGCCCGCCCTCGCTGCGGCGGACGGTCTCGGCCGACGAGGCGGCCTCGCGCGAGGCCCTCGACTCGGCCCCGGCGAGCGCGAGGGCGTCGCCCATCAGCGCGCGCCGCCAGTCGCCATCGGGCACCGCGCGCTCGCTCTCGGTCAGGCCGCGCACCGCCAGCGGCTCGAAGGGCGGCTGGCCGAGCGCGCCCGAGTCCGCGACGAGGTAGATAGTCCAGCGGTCGGCGGGGACGAGCGCCGCGAGGCCGGCGAGCGCGGCGGCGGCGGCGCCCCTCTGGTCGGCGGCGAAGTGGAGCGAGGCGACGACCTCGAAGGCCGCGCGCAGACGCTCGACGTTCAGGCGCTCGGGCAGGAGCAGACTCGCGGGCGCGAAGTCGTCCGGCGGCGCTCCGTCGTCGCCGCGCCCGTCCTCCGCGCCGCGCTCCTCGACCTCGCGCAGCAGGGCGGAAATCTGCGCCGGCCCGGCGGCGACGGCGTGAAAGCCCAGCCGCTTGAGCGTCGCCTCCGTGAGCGTGTGTGCGGGCCTCGCCTGTCCGGCAGGCCCGGCCGGCCCTGCGGCGCGGCGGCACGCGACGACGGGGACGCCCGGCCAGACTTCGGCGGCGTGGGCGGCGCGGTCGCGCAGGTCGGCCAGCTCGGCCCCGGCCTCAAGGTCGAGTAGCACGGCCAGAGGCTCGGCGCCCCAGCCGGCGCGCGCGCGGGCGGCCTCCTCCTCTTCGTCCCCCTTGCCCGGGGCTATGACGACCACGCAGACGCCCCCGTGGCGCAAAGCCTCGAACAGCTCGCGCCCCGGCTCGGTCTCCACACCGCTGAGGAGGATGACGTAGTGCATAAGAAAAGTACTGAGGACTGAGGACTGAGGACTGAGCGATGAGTGAAAACAAGCCTGCTTTTAACTCATCATTCAGTCCTCAGTCCTCAGCACTTCTTCTCACCCTCCCGGCGGGAGCTGGAATTTGAAGGAGTTGCGGTTGCCCTGTGTGTCGGCGGTCTCGACCTGGACTTCGCGCGCGCCGCGCGGGGCGTTGATCTGGAGCTGGAAGAAGCCGTCGCGCGCCGCGAGCGTCTCGCGACCCGTGCAGCGGACGGTGTTGCCCGCCTGCGTGCGCCCGCGGAGGAGGTAAATCTGGCCGGCGACGTACTCGATCTGCACGTCCGCAACGCTCAGCTCGTCGCCCGTGCCGCCCTCGTCGACGACGACGAACTTCTGCGGCTCGCTCCAGTCCGAAGCCTGACCCGACTGCGCGACCGCCAGCACGCGCCAGAAGTAGTTGCCCTGGCGGAGGTCGCCGACGGGGAACTCGGTGGCCTGGAGCCGGTCGCGCTCGATGAGCTTGCCGGAGGGGACGAAGAAGGGCGAGGTGGCGACCTCGACGCGGTAGTGCGCGGGCGCGCCGGTCTGCGGCTTCTGCCACTTGAGCGCGACGGCGGTCGCGCCGCCTTTGCGACCGGCGAGGCGTTCGAGGTTCCTGGGCGCGACGGGGAGCGGCGCGGCGAGCAGCTTCTCCTTCTGCGCGATGGCGCCCTGCTGGTTGACCGCGGCGTAGTCGCCCGCGCGCAGGGTCGTCGTGTCGCCGCCCGTCGTGCTGGTCTCGACCGCGCCCGTGCCGACGCGGATGGCCTCCGTCTTGTCTTCGCGGACGTGGAAGCTGGCGTCCGTCTGCGAGTCGAGTCGGCTCTCGGTCAGGTGCGTGCCGACGATGTTCTGCGCGCCCTCGGTCTGCTGCTCTGTGCGGACGTTGACCTGGCCGCTCTCGACCGCGACGCGCACCTTCGTAGACTTCCCGCCGTCGGCCGAGGTGTTCTCGGCGATGGTGACGACCGAGTTGGGCTTGACGAAGAGGGTGGAGCCGTCGGCGAGCGTGACGCGGGCGCGGCCGTCCTCCTGGGTCTGGACGAGGTCGCCGGGGAAGAGGCGCGTGTCGGCGCGCGCCTGCAAAGTCTCGCGCGTGTTGGCGCGCACGACCTTCACCCCGCCTTCGAGCGAGACGAAGCGCGCGCCCGTGGGCGCGCCCTCGGCCTCGGCCGCCCCCTTGAAGGGGTTGCCGTAGACCCAGACGTAGAGCCCGGCCCCGCCTGCGACGACGGCGAGCGAGGCGACGATGACGGCGACGTAGATGAATCGCTTCTGGACGATCCACCAGTCGGCGTCGAAACGGCTGACTCTGGTGACCATTTGCTGTGACTTTCGTCTTTTTGTCTCGGAAAACCGCGGGGCGTGCGGATTCTGGGAGCCCGGCGGCGCGGGAGCGGAGGGCATGAGAACCGTTCCCGTGGGCGGCGCGCTGCGGCGAATCGCCCTATAACGAACTTAACAAACGGGAAAGGTAAAAGGCAAGCACCTTTTAAAAACAGTGGGCGGTAGACAGTAGTCAGAAGTCGGAAGGGCCCCGCCGGGTCGTCTTTGACGTTCCCCGGCGGAGCCCTTCGGCCGCAGGCTTTACTACCGTCTACCGCTTTTCGGGCAGTCCCTGTTCGTCGCCGCCGAGGCGTCCCTGGTCGTCGTCGAAGGGCGAGTCGAAGCCGGGGGGCAGTTCGACCTCGATTTGGTCGGAGGGCTGGACGGGGCGGAGCAGCGAGAAGACGACCGAGGAGGCGAGCACGATGAAGACGAAGCCGAGCGAGACGAGGATGACCGTCTCCTTGCTCACGCCGAAGCGGTCGTGGATGTAGCCCTCCGAGAGCATCTTGACGCCGACGAACATCAGCACGATGGCGAGCCCGACCTTCAGGTAGTGGAACTTCTCGACCACGCCGGCGAGCAGGAAGTAGAGCGAGCGAAGGCCGAGGATGGCGAAGACGTTCGACGTGTAGACGATGAACGGGTTGGTCGTGATGCCGAAGATGGCCGGGATGGAGTCCACCGCGAAGACGAGGTCGGAGACCTCGACGATGACCAGCACGAGCAGCAGCAGCGTCCCCATCTTCCTGCCGTCGACGACCGTGAAGAACTTCTCGCCCTCGTAGTGGCGCGTGATCGGGATGAGCTTCGTGACGAAGCGGACTATCGGGTTGTCCTCGGGGTTCGCGTGCCCCTCGTCCTGCCGGAGCATCTTGAAGCCTGTGTAGATGAGGAACGCGCCGAAGATGTAGAGAACCCAGTGGAAGCGCTCGACGAGCGTGGCGCCGATGCCGATCATCGTCATGCGCATGACGAGCGCGCCCATCACGCCCCAGAAGAGGACGCGGTGCTGGTACTTCGCCGGCACCTTGAAGTAGGAGAAGATGAGCAGGAAGACGAAGAGGTTATCGACCGAGAGCGACAGCTCGATGACGTAGCCGGTGAGGAATTCGAGCCCCGTCTGCCGGTCGGTCTTCCAGAAGACGATCCCCGCGAAGCACAGCGCCAGCGTGACCCACACCACGCTCCACGTGGCCGCCTCGCGGTACGTCACCGCGTGCGCCTTGCGGTTGAGCACGCCCAGGTCGAGCGCCAGCATCAACAGGATGAAGACCCCGAAACCCACCCACGCCCAGATTGGAAAGTCCATGATGCGGGAGGATAGCAGCAGACGGTGGCCGGTAGCCAGTAGCCAGTAGGGGTTCGGACGGTCTCGGGATGAGGTTTCGGCGGCCCGAAGCGGCGAGCGGGCTTTTCTACCGACTACCGTCTACTGGCTACCGCTTTCCCCCGTTTGCGCGGCGCGTGGGGCGTCGGCTACAATTCGCCTTTTGCGGGAGACGCTTTGCCCGCGTCCTAGAGGGCGCGCACGCCGCCAGAACTCCTAGACTCCTCTGTTTACGGGAAGGTAATCGGGAAATGCTCAAGTTTTTCAGCCGGCTGGAGAAGACGCGTAACCTCGTCATCATCTTTTTCGCCGTCATCGTCGTCCTCGGCATGCTCATCGCCGGCGTCTACAACGGCTCGGGCGCGGCCGTCGCCAACCCCTTCAAGAACAAAGAAGTGCTCGCGCGCGTCGGCGGCGACGAGGTGACGGTCGCCGACTTCTCGCTCCTCAGGAAGAAGATCGAGAACCAGTTCGGCGGCAACTTCTCGCTCGCGCAGATCGGGATGACGAGCGACCGCATCCTCGACCAGGCCATCAACAGCCGCATCTCCGTGCAGGAGGCGCGCCGCCTCGGCCTCACCGCCTCGGGCAAGGAGGTGGACGACGCCATCGCCCG
>DASWNR010000178.1:0-5898 GCA_036399155.1 Pyrinomonadaceae bacterium | reverse complement strand
AGAAGCAGGCGTTGCTGCTGCGGCGTCTGAAGGGGCAGGGCGGCGCCGCCGCCGCGCGCAGGCAGATAAGGCCGCGCCCGGCGGGAGCCGTCTCGTTCCCTCTCTCGTTCGCGCAGCAGCGACTCTGGTTCCTCAACCAGTTGCAGCCCGACAGCCCCTTCTACAACGTGCCCGACGCGTACCGGCTCGACGGCCGGCTCGACGCCGCCGTGCTCGAAAGGAGTTTCGACGCGCTCGTGCGCCGGCACGAGACGCTGCGCACGACGTTCGTCACCGCCGGCGGCGAGCCGCGACAACTCGTCAACGAGCCGACGCCCTTCCGCCTGCCGGTCGTCGATCTGACGAGCCTTGACGCCGACGAGCGCGAGGCCGAGGCGCTGCGGCTCGCCGAAGAGGAGGCGAGGCGTCTCTTCGACCTGAGCCGAGACCCTTTGCTGCGCGCGCGGCTGCTCCGCCTCGGCGAAGACCGGCACGTGCTCCTGATGTCCACGCACCACATCGCCAGCGACGGCTGGTCGAGGGGCGTGCTCGTCGGCGAGCTGATGGAGTTCTACGAAGCCTTCGGCGAGGGGCGCGCGCCCGCGCTTCCCGCGCTGCCCGTGCAGTACGCGGACTACGCGGTGTGGCAGCGGGAGTATCTCGCGGGCGAGACGCTGGAGGAGCAGTTGCGCTACTGGCGCACACAGTTGGGCGGAGAGCTGCCGGCGCTCGAACTCCCGGCAGACCGCACGCGCCCGCCCGTGCCGTCGTACCGCGGCGCTTACTATCATCTTGAGTTCCCCGAAAAGCTCGGCGCTCGCCTGAACGCGCTCGGGCGGGAGAGCGGGGCGACGCTCTTCATGGCCCTGCTCGCCGCCTTCGACGTGCTGCTTTACCGCTACACAGGCCGCACCGACATCGTCGTCGGCACCCCCACCGCCGGCCGCAACCGCCGCGAGGTCGAGAACCTCATCGGCTTCTTCATCAACACGCTCGTCCTGCGCGCGGACCTCTCCGGCGACCCGACTTTCAGGGAGTTGCTCGGGCGCGTGCGCGACGCGGCGCTCGGCGCGCAGGCTAACCAGGAGTTGCCCTTCGAGAAGCTGGTCGAGGAGCTGCACCCGCAGCGCGACATGAGCCGCAACCCGCTCTTCCAAATCGCGTTCGGTTTGCAGAACGCGCCCGCGCAGGACTTCGCGCTGCGCGGCCTGACGATGACGCCGCTCGACGTGGGCAGCGGCTCGTCCAGGTTCGACCTTGAGTTCCACCTCTGGGAGGACGGCGACTCGCTCGCCGGGGCCGTCATCTACAGCACAGACCTCTTTGAAGAGGCGACCCTCGCGCGGCTCCAAACGCACTTCGTACGCCTGCTCGAAGGCGTCGCGGCCGACCCCGGCGCGCGCATCTCCGAGCTTCCGCTGCTGACCGAAGACGAGCGCCGCTGCATCCTCTTCGGGTGGAACGACACGCGGGGCGAATACCCGCGCGAAGCGTGCGTGCACGAACTGTTCGAGGCGCAGGCCGCGCGCACGCCCGACGCGACGGCCCTCGTCTTCGGACGCGAGCGCGTGACTTACGCCGAGTTGAACGCCTCGGCCGACCGTCTGGCGCGCAGGCTGCGCGCGGAAGGCGTCGGCCCCGAAGTGCTGGTCGGCGTCATGATGGAGCGTTCGCCGGAGATGCTGGCGGGGCTGCTCGCGGTCTTGAAGGCGGGCGGCGCATACGTCCCGCTCGACCCGCAGTATCCGCGTGAGCGCCTCGCCTTCATGCTGGCGGACACGGCCGCGCCCGTCCTGCTCACCCAAAGACACTTGTCCGCGGCCCCGCCTACGGGTGGCGCGCGCGTCCTCTTCCCCGACGACGCGTCCGACGTTGAGGCCGACGGGAGTCCGGCGGCAGCGCCCGCTCCCTGCAACCTCGCCTACGTCATCTACACGTCCGGCTCGACGGGGAGGCCCAAGGGCGTCGCCATCACTCACCGCAACGCCGTCGCCTTCCTACACTGGGCCGCGGGTCGCTTCGACGCGGCGGAGCTTTCCGGCACGCTGGCCTCGACTTCGGTCTGCTTCGACCTTTCGATTTTCGAGCTGTTCGCGCCCTTGAGTCGCGGCGGCTCGGTGGTGCTGGCGGAGAATGCGCTGGCGCTCCCGTCGCTGCCCGCGGCGCGCGAAGTCACGCTCGTCAACACGGTGCCCTCGGCGATGGCCGAGTTGGTCAGGTCGTGCGGACTGCCCGACTCCGTCCGCGTCGTCAACCTCGCGGGCGAGCCGCTCAAGTCTTCGCTCGCCGAGGAGGTCTACCGCTGCGGGCGCGTCCGCCAGGTCTTCAACCTCTACGGGCCTTCGGAGGACACGACCTACTCGACCTGCTCCCCGGTTGAACGCGGCGCCGGGCGCGAGCCGTCCATCGGCCGCCCCGTTTCCAACACCGAGGTCTACCTTCTCGACGCGCGCCTCCGGCCCGTCCCCGTCGGCGTCGCGGGCGAGCTGCATCTCGCAGGCAGTGGGCTCGCACGCGGCTACCTGAACCGCCCCGGCGCCACCGCCGAACGATTCGTCCCGCACCCGTTCTCGTCGGAGCCGGGCGCGCGCCTCTACCGCACAGGCGACCTCGCGCGCTGGCTCCCTTCGGGCGAGATTGAGTTTCTCGGCCGAGTCGACCAGCAGGTGAAGATTCGCGGCTTCCGCATCGAGCCGGGCGAAATCGAGGCCGCGCTCGGCGCGCACGCGTCTGTGCGCGCGGCGGCCGTCATCGCGCGCGACGACGGGCCGGGCGGCAAACGCCTCGTGGCCTACGTCGTGAATCGGCCGGGGGCGGCGCTTGAGCCCGCCGCGTTGCGCGCCTTCCTCAGAGTGAAGCTGCCCGAGCACATGATTCCTTCGAGCTTCGTGCTGCTCGACGAACTGCCGCTCACGGCGAACGGCAAGACCGACCGCCGCGCGCTCTCGGCACTCCCGCCGCCCGAAGCCCCGACGCGGCAGGAAAGTTTCGTCCCGCCCCGCGATGAGTTGGAGCGACAGCTCGCGGGCGTCTGGGAGGAGGTGCTCAAAGTTGAGCCGGTCGGCGTCCGCGACGACTTCTTCGACCTCGGCGGCCACTCGCTTCTGGCGACGCGCGTGGTCAGTCACGTGCGCGAGAGGTGCGGCGTCGAGCTTCCGCTGCGCGCGATGTTCGAGTCGCCGACCGTCGAGGGGCTGGCGCTCCACGTCCGCACGGCCGGGCGCGCGCGCGACGAGGTGGGGCGCCTGAGCAGCATGCTCGACAGGCTGGAACAGCTTTCGGAGGAGGAGGCGCTCGCGCTTCTTGAATCGGCCTCCGGCGGGCCGCCCGCCTCGGGCGAGACGGGACGATGAGCGACATCAACAAACGCATCGGGGACTTGTCGCCCGCCAAGCGAGAGCTGCTCGAACGGCTGCTCAAGCGCGAGCCCGTCGAGGCGGCGCGCGCCGTCATCATGCCCCGGCGGCGCGACGCCGGGCCGCCCCCGCTCTCGTTCGAGCAGCAGCGCCTCTGGTTCCTCCAACAGTTGGAGCCGGAGAGCCCGGCCTACAACCTGCCGACCGCGCTCCGCCTGCACGACGCGCTGGACGCCGACGCGCTCGAACGCGGCCTCAACGAGATAGTGCGCCGCCACGAATCGCTGCGCACCACGTTCCGAATCGTCGACGGCCGACCGCGGCAGATCATCGCCGACGCGCGGCACGCGCGCCTGCCCCTCGTTGACCTTTCGGGCCTGCCGGACGCCGGGCGCGAGGCTGAGGCGCAACGCCTACTCGAAGAGGAGATTCGACGCCCCTTCGACCTCGCGCGCGGGCCGCTCTTCCGCGCGAGCCTGCTCCGCCTCGGCGCGAGAGAGCACGTCCTGCTGCTCGTCATGCACCACATCGTCTCGGACGGCTGGTCGCTGGGCGTGCTCTCGCGCGAGCTGACGGAACTCTACGCGGCCTTCAAGCGGGGCGCGGAGTCCGGCCTTGAGGAGCTGCCCGTGCAGTACGCGGACTACGCGGTGTGGCAGAGGGAATATCTTGCGGGCGATGTGTTGGAAGAGCAGTTGCGCTACTGGCGCACACAGTTGGGCGGCGAGCTGACGGCGCTCGAACTACCGGCAGACCGCACGCGCCCGCCCGTCCGCTCCTGGCGCGGCGCGGAGGAGTTGCTTGAGGTTGACACGGCACACGCCGAGTCGTTGCGCGCGCTCGGGCGGGAGAGCGGGGCGACGCTCTTCATGGTCCTGCTCGCCGCCTTCGACGTGCTGCTTTACCGCTACACAGGCCGCGCCGACATCGTCGTCGGCACCCCCACCGCCGGCCGCAACCGCCGCGAGGTCGAGAACCTCATCGGCCTTTTCGTCAACACGCTCGCACTTCGCACTCGTGTTGACGGCCGGGCGAGCTTCCGCGAGTGCCTGCGCGGCGTGCGCGAGACGACGGTCGGTGCCTTCGCGCATCAGGAGCTGCCGTTCGAGAGGGTGGTGGACGAGCTGCGGCCGCACCGCGACACGAGCCACGCCCCGCTCTTCCAGGTCATGTTCGCCTTGCAGAACGCCTCGGCCGACGAGCTTGAGCTGGCCGGGGTGGACATCGAGGAGATGGACGCCGAGACCGGCACGGCGAAGCTCGACCTTCGGCTGTCGGCGAGGGAGACGCGCGACGGGCTCAGCCTCTCGATGCGCTACAGCACCGACCTCTTCGACGCGCCGCGCGTCCGGCTCATGCTTGAGCACTACCGCGTCCTGCTCCGGGCCGTCGTGGCCGACCCGGAGGCGCGCGTCTCGGACCTGCCTCTGCTGACCGCGGGCGAGCGCCGGCGCATGCTGTTCGAGTGGAACGACACGGCGCGCGAGTACCCGACTGAAAAGCTCCTGCACGAGTTGTTCGAGGAACAGGTTCGCCGGACTCCCGAGGCGGCGGCGCTCGTCTTCAAAGACGAACGCGTGACCTACTCGGAGCTGAACGCCTCGGCGAACCGTCTGGCCCGGCGACTGCGCGCGCTCGGCGTCGGCGCGGACACGCGCGCGGGCGTGCTGATGGAGCGTTCGGCGGAGATGGTCGTCGCGCTGCTCGCCGTCCTCAAGGCCGGCGGGGCCTACGTCCCGCTCGACCCAGACTACCCGAGCGAGCGACTCACATTCATGCTCGAAGACGCCGACTGCCCCGTACTGTTGACGCAGGCGCGTCTGAGCGACCGATTCCCGGCGCGGCCCGGCCGGGTGGTCTGCGTAGACGACACGTCGGCCTTTGACGGAGAGTCCGCCGAAGACCTGGCGCCCTCCGCGACGCCCGAAAATCTGGCTTACGTCATCTACACGTCGGGCTCGACGGGCCGGCCGAAGGGCGCGATGAACACGCACCGCGCCATCTGCAACCGGCTGCTGTGGATGCAGGAGTGCTACGGGCTCAGCGCCGAGGACAGGGTGTTGCAGAAGACGCCTTTCAGCTTCGACGTGAGCGTGTGGGAGTTCTTCTGGCCGCTGATGACGGGGGCCACGCTCGTCGTCGCGGAGCCGGGCGGGCACCGCGACCCCGGCTACCTCGTGGACGTGATCCGGCGCGAGCGCGTGACGACGCTGCACTTCGTCCCCTCGATGCTGCAAGTCTTTCTCGAAGAGCCGCGCGTGCCCGCGTGCGCGAGCCTGCGGCGAGTCATCTCAAGCGGCGAGGCCCTGCCCCACGCGCTGGAGCGGCGCTTCTTCGCGCGCTCCGGCGCGGAGCTTCACAACCTTTACGGGCCGACCGAGGCGGCCGTCGACGTGACCTACTGGGCCTGCCGCCGCGACGCGGAAGCCGCGGCCGTGCCCATCGGCAGGCCCATCGCCAACGTACGCGCCTACGTCCTCGACGCGCGCCTCAACCTCGTGCCCGCGGGCGTCACGGGCGAGCTGCACGTCGGCGGCGTCTGCCTCGCGCGCGGATACCTGAA
>DASWNR010000177.1:0-4943 GCA_036399155.1 Pyrinomonadaceae bacterium | reverse complement strand
CGTGCCGCCGCAGACCATGCCCTCTTCGCTGGCCTCGTCGGCGGTGAGGGTGAAGCGGTGGAGGGCCGCGCGACCCGTCCGCAGCGCCTCGCGCGCCTCGGCCCAGACTTCGGCCTCGACGCAGCCGCCGCCGACGGTGCCGGCCGTTCGGCCGCCCTCGAAGAAGAGCATCTTGGCACCGCGCCGCTGCGGGGTCGAGCCGCGCGTGTGCGCTACCGTCGCCACGACCACGCGCTCGCCGCGCGCCGCCGCCTCGCCGAGCAGCCTGTAGAGTTCGAGCCTCGTGACGGAAGACATTTGTGACGGGTGACGGGTGATGTGTGATAAGAAAGAAAACCGGGTCTTGTATTTTCTTATCACCCACCACCCACCACTTCCTACATCGGTGGCTGCGCCGGCGTCGGGGTCGGCTGGGGCGTGGCCGTCGCGTTCGCGTCGGTGGGGGACGTGCTGAGCGGGGGCGTGGTCGGCTGCTGTTGCTGTTGAGCCTGGTCGGCCGCGTCTACGCGCTGGCGCAGGCGCTCGACCTCCGCGTCGGCCGTCGCGGTCGCCGTCTCCAGACGCGCGCGGCTGGTGCCCAGAAGCTCAAGCTGCTTGCGTATGCGCGTGCGCTCGCGCTCAAGCTGCTGCCCTATGGCGTCGCGCACGGCCCCGGGGTTGAGCGAGCCGATGAGCGCGGAGCGGCGCTGTATCGAGTCGGGCTGCGACTCGTAGTCTATCTCGGCCAGCCGCTCCTGTAGCTGGAACTCCTTGTCGGTGATTTCGCGCAACTGGCGGCGCAGCTCCTCCGCCCGCTGCTCGGCGCGTGTGAGCCGTTCGAGGTCGTACATCGCGCGCTGGTCGGCCTTCATCTGGTTGAGCTGACCCGAGAGCTGCTCGACCTGCGTCGAGAGGTCACGCACGGTGCCGTGCAGCCGGTCGTTCTCAGCCTGCACGCTCTGGGTCTGCCGCGTGCGCGCGTTGGTGCGGCGCGGCTGCGGCTGCGGCTGCGGCTCGTCGCCGGCCGTGCTGACGACGCTCGGCTCGTCGGAAAGCTCGGGCGTCGGCACGGGCTGCGGGCGCACGCGCGAGGTCGCGCGGCGCGAGGTGCGCTTGCGCTGCTGCGACTGAACGTCGGGCATGAACGCGAAGGCCGCGACCAGCAGGGCCAACGCCGCGCGGGCCAAGTTGTTTTTCATCACCTTCCTCCTCGAAAACTGCCGGGCGTTAGTTCCGATGCCCGCCGCCGGCCGAAGGTTTACACGCGCGCGGGCGCGCACAGTTCCTCTTCCCCGCCCGCGCGCTCACGCCGACTGAATCTTGAAGCTGATGTCGACGGCGCGCGCCGAGTGCGTGAGCGCGCCGACGCTGATTAAGTCCACGCCCGCCTCGGCGTAGGCGCGGACGCTCTCCAGCGTGATGCCGCCGGAGGATTCGAGCAGCACGTCGGGCTTCAGCCCGCGCGCAATCTCGACGAGGCGGCGCGTCTCCTCGGGCGTCTGGTTGTCCAGCAGAAGGATGTCCGCGCCCGCCTCGACGGCGTCGCGCAGGTCGCGCTCGCGCGAGACCTCGACCTCGACCTTATGCAGGTGCCCGACCGCCTTGCGCGCGCGCCCGACGGCGGTCGCCACGCCGCCCGCGAGCGCGATGTGGTTGTCCTTGATGAGCACGCCGTCGTCTAAGCCGAAGCGGTGGTTGCGCCCGCCGCCGGTCACGACCGCGTACTTCTCAAGCATGCGGAGGCCCGGCGTCGTCTTGCGCGTGTCAACTATCTGCGCCCCCGTGCCCTCGACGGCCTGCACGTACCGGCGCGTGAGCGTGGCGATGCCGGAGAGCCGCTGCATCAGGTTGAGCGCGAGCCGCTCGCCCGCGAGCAGCACGTCGGCGAAGCCGGTGGTGCGCGCGACGACCTTGCCGGCCTCGACCTCGTCGCCGTCGGCGACGAAGGCTTCTATCTGCTGCTGCGAGTCGAGCGTGGAGAAGACGGCCTCGGCGGCTTCGAGCCCGCAGACGACCATCGCCTCCTTCGCGATGAAGCGCCCCTTGGCGCTCTGGCTGCGCATCACGGTCGACTGCGTCGTGATGTCGCCGCGCCCGATGTCTTCGTTCAGGAACGCGCCGATCTGCGAGAACAGCGCCCCCTCGTCGAGCCAGCTCATTCGCCTAAAGCCTCCAGCATCTCTCCCAGCGCCTTGATTCGTCCGGCGAGGTCGGCCTCGCGTTGTCTCAACTCTTCGACCTTCTCCGCCGGCGCGCGCCCGACGAACTGAGGGTTGGAGAGCTGCCCCTCGACCTTCTGCAACTCCCGCCCCTGCTTCTCGCGCTCGCGCGTGATGCGCGCGCGCTCCTGCGCGAAGTCGATTAAGCCTTCGAGCGGCACCGCGACCTCCGCGCCGCCGGCGAGCACCGCGCGCGCCGACGCGCGCGGCACGTCCGCCAGCGAGTCGCGCACCGCCACCTCGCCCGCGCGTGTGAGCCGCCTGATCTGCGGGAGGCTGGCCGTGAAGAGGTCGCCGAGCCCGTTACCGGCCGTGCCGATGACGAGCCGCACCTCCTCCGAAGGCTTCACGCCCAGCTCCGTGCGGATGTTGCGCACGCGCGAAACCAGTTCGATGACCGAGCGCATCTCGGCCTCGGCGCGTTCGTCTATCAGCGACTCGTCGGCACTCGGGAACCCTGCGAGCATGACGGTCGGCGTCACGTCGGCCGCGCGGTAGGCCGCGTGCAAAGAGTCCTTGCCGACGCCCGGCAAGCGCTGCCAAAGCTCCTCCGTGATGAAGGGCATGAACGGATGAAGTAAGCGGAGCGCCTGTTCGAGCACGGTCAGGACGCGGCCGCGCGCGGCGTCGCGCTCGGGGCCGGCGTCGGCGGCGGTCACGTCCGACTTCGACAGCTCGATGTACCAGTCGCAGAAGTCGTCCCAGAAGAAGTGGTAGAGCGCGTAGACCGCTTCGTGGAACTGGTAAGCCTCGACGGTCGCCCCCACCTCGCGCGCCGTCTTGTTCAAACGCGAGACTATCCAGCGGTCGTGCAGCGCCCAGGTCTTCGGGTCGCCCTCGAAGCCCTTGCCCACCTGTGCGCCCTCCGAGTTCAGCAGGCAGAAGCGCGCGGCGTTCCAAATCTTGTTGGCGAAGTTGCGGTAAGACTCGACCTGGTTGTCGTTCCAGCGCGTGTCCGTGCTCCCGATGGAGGCGAGCACGACGCGCGTGGCGTCCACGCCGTACTTGTCGAACACGCCGAGCGGGTCAATGCCGTTCTGCTTCGTCTTCGACATCCGCTGCCCGTGCTTGTCGAAGATGGTGCCGGTGATGTAAACGTCGTCGAACGCCTTCTCGCCCATGAACTTCATGCCCGTCATCATCATGCGCGAGACCCACAGGAAAATGATGTCGCGCGCCGTCACGAGCACCGAGGTCGGGTAGAACGTCTTCAGGTCGGGCGAGTCCTCGTCCGGCCAGCCCAGGGTCGAGATGGGCCACAGCGCCGACGAGAACCACGTGTCGAGCACGTCTGGGTCTTGCTCAAGCTCGCCCGTGCCCGCGCGCGCGCGCGCCTCCTCGACGCTGCGCGCGACGTAGACGTTCCCGGCCGCGTCGTACCACGCGGGGATGCGGTGCCCCCACCAGAGCTGGCGCGAGAGCGTCCAGTCGTAGAGCCCTGCGAGCCAGTTCTCGTAGACCTTCTCGTAAGGGTTCTCGGGGTGGAAGCGCGGCTCGTGCCCCTCCCTGATGAGCCGCAGCGGCTCGCGCCCGAGCTCGCCCTGCTTCAAAAACCACTGCGTCGAAATCAGTGGCTCGATGACCGTGCGGCAGCGGCCGCACTTCGTAATCGAGAATTCGTAATCGACGACCTTCTCAAGCAGCCCCAGCCCCTCGAACTTCTCGACGACGCGCTCGCGCGCCTCGTAGCGGTCGAGCCCCTCGAACCCCTCGCCCGCTTCGGAGGTCATCCGCGCGTGCTGGTCGATGACCGTGACCTGCGGCAGGCCGTGGCGCTTGCCCATCGCGTAGTCGTTCGGGTCGTGCGCGGGCGTCACCTTCACCGCGCCCGTGCCGAACTCGGGGTCGACGAACTCGTCCGCGACGACGGGAATCTCGCGGCCGACGATGGGGAGGACGAGAGTCCGGCCGACGAGGTCGGCGTACCTTTCGTCCTTCGGGCTGACGGCGACGGCCGTGTCGCCGAGCATCGTCTCGGGGCGCGTGGTCGCCACCGTCACGCGGCGGCCTGAACCCTTGACCGGGTATTGCAGGTAGTAGAGCTTCCCGGCCTGCGACTCCTTATCGACTTCGAGGTCCGAGAGCGCCGTCTGGTCTTTCGGGCACCAGTTGATCAGGCCGGGGCCGCGGTAGATGAGCCCCTCGTCGTAGCAGCGGACGAAGAACTCGCGCACGGCGCGCGAGAGGTGCTCGTCCATCGTGAACTGCTCGCGCGACCAGTCCACGCTCACGCCCTCGCGCCGCATCTGTCGCTGAATCTCGCCGCCGTACTGCTCCTTCCACGCCCACACGCGGCGGATGAACTCCTCGCGCCCGAGGTCGTGGCGCGTCTTCCCCTCGTCCTTCTTCAACTGGCGCTCGACCATGATCTGCGTCGAGATGCCCGCGTGGTCCGTGCCGGGCAGCCAGAGCGTGCGGAAGCCCTTCATGCGGTGGTAGCGCGTCAGCACGTCCATGATCGTGTGCTGGAGCGCGTGCCCCATGTGCAGCGAGCCGGTCACGTTCGGCGGCGGGATGGCGATTGAGTAGACGGGCGCCGACGGGTCGGAGTTCACCTCGGGCGCGAAACAGCCCTCGCGCTCCCAGCGCTCGTAATGGCGCTCCTCGGCCTGCTTGGGGTCATAAGTTTTGGGGATTTCCATGACCCTCCGATTATACGGAGGGCAGGGGGAAAAGGGAAAACAGCATGAAGTAGAGGGAAGGAAGCAGACAGTAGTCAGTAGATGAAAAGCGGGCGGCGGGGGG
>DASWNR010000176.1:0-16814 GCA_036399155.1 Pyrinomonadaceae bacterium | reverse complement strand
CGGCGACGTCAAGGCGACGCAAGACGCGCTGCTGGCGATGCGCGAGAAGCTGGACACGGACGTGTCGGCCAACGCCGTCGCGGGCATCAA
Organism: Pyrinomonadaceae bacterium; assembly: GCA_036399155.1. Classification (GTDB taxonomy): domain Bacteria; phylum Acidobacteriota; class Blastocatellia; order Pyrinomonadales; family Pyrinomonadaceae; genus QHXN01. The sequence continues at coordinate 16,724 of DASWNR010000176.1, read as the reverse complement.
GCTGCTCGGGGAGTCGGAGGAGAAGGAGATCGCGGTCGCCGGCTTCATCGCCGCAGGGAGGGAGTTCGCCCGACAGCTCAAGGGGCAGACCCCGCCGCACCCGCTGCACGCCACGGTCACCTCCGAGCTGGACCAGACGGAAGTCTCCGTTAAGAATTTCCCGCGCTCCCTCGGCCTCGTGCGCGACGGGCTGGCCGGCAACCTCGAGGAGTTCGTCGCCGACTTCGTCCAACTCTACTACTTCACCGACGTGGCGAACCTGATGAAGGTGCTCAACCCGGAGGCGAAGCCGCTGCGCGACGTGTCGGAGCTGCGCGCCGCCGCGGCGGCGGCGCGGCAGAGCGTCGACCGCGCGGACCTCGAACTGGCCGACGCACAGGCCGTCGTCGGCGGCCTACAGACGCGCGTCCGCGACCTCGAAAGCGAGTTGCAGCAGGCCAAGCGGAACTTCGACTCGTCGTCCCTGGGACTCATTCGCGCGACCCGCCGGCGCGAGGAACTGGAGAGTCGCCCCGACCGCGACGAGGGCGAAATCCTCCGCGCGCAGCAGCGCGAGGCGGACGTGAAGCGGCAGAACGACGCCGACCAGGCGACGATGAACAAGCTCCAGGAGGACAAGAGCGGGCTGCCGACCCAAATCGCCGAGGCGCGGACGAAACTGCTCGAAGCGCAGCAGCGCGTGCGCACTGAGCGCAACGAGCTGATCCTGCTCGTGCAGCTCGAATCCGAAGCCTTCGCCGCCGCGCGCGACAACGAGCCGGTAATCTACGCCACCAACGTCGTCACCAGCCGCGACCCGCTCAAGCAAGTCATCCTGCACGCTTTCCCCTCGCGCAGAATCATCCACATCCGCGGGACGGAGAAGAACGTTGACAGGGCCAAGGAGATCATCGCCCTCTTCGACCGCCCCGCCCCGCAGGCCCGGCTTACGCTCTGGACGCTGGAGCTGAACAGCACGGCCGACACCGATGGGATGCGGAAGTTCAACGAGTCGCTGGAGATGATCGAGCGCGAGCTGTCGAACGGCCGCTCGCAGATAGCCGCCGTCCTCTCCTACCTTCGCGACTGCATCAACGATGAGGTCAACGCCATCGCGCTGACGAAGCTGCGCGAGCTGGAGGACGCGCGCGCGCGCAGCTTCCCGCGCCCCGTGGGGGGCCACACCTACTTAGCCCCGAACGGGGCCGACGACCTGCGCTGGGCGCGGCTCCACTTCTACCAGAAGGAGGTCCTGCTCCGCCTCGGCTTCGACCCGCTGAAGAGCCCGATCAACTCCGTCAACCAGTCGAGCGTCATCAACCACGTCGCGCTGCCCGACCCGGCCGGCACGACCACGCTCGGCGAGTCGCTCATCGTGCTTAGCCTCGCCAACGCCTCCTCGCGCTACGAGATTATGAAGAGGTTCACCGAGGGCGTGGAGGAGAAGCTGGGCGAGTTCGACCTTGAGGGTGGGGCGTGCAGCGCGCGCGGGCGCGGCGCCGAAGGGCAGTGGTTCCCCTCGACGCGGCGCGCCCTCAGCGCGGACTCCGAGCCTTACCGCTACTACCCCGAAATCAACGACGACACCCTGCGCGACGGGGGCCGCGGCCGGCAGGCGAACCGCTACCCGGCGACCTACGCCTTCACCTCGCAGCAGAAGGAGCTGACGAACGCCATCACGCTGGCGCTCATCCCGCGTCTCATCAACCGCCTCGCCCGGCTCCAGCGGCTCTTGCAGGGGGCGACGGGGGCGGAACAGCGGAACATCGAGCGCGAGATAGTCACCATCCTCAACTTCCTCTGGGACACGAAGCGCATCTCTCCGCGGGAGGTCGGCCTCGACGAGCCGCCCGACCCGAACGCCACCACGAGCCCCGCCACCACCACGCCGAGCCCCACCACCCCTACCGGCTCCACGACGGGTCCCAGCCCGACCCCCATCCCCTCGACTCAGGTGAGCAAAGCGGCGCAGCAGGCCAAGGACCTCAACGCGGCGGAGAAACTCGGGGATATCAGCCGGCGCCAGAACATCCTGCGCACGGCGAACGCGCAGGTGGCGCGCGCCGACATGATGCTCAAGCAAATTATCGACGCCGTGGACGAAGACGTCGACCGCCACTTCGTCCAGCCGATGATGCTCTGCCTGCGCGAACAGCTGGTCAAAAGGAAGGGCATCGGCGTCGGCATCATCGGCCGCACCTCGACGCTGGCGACCAACCGGCTGGTGGCGCGGGTCGACGCGCGCAGCTCAGCGCAGCTGGCGCTCGGCGAGGAGCAGGACGCGCTGCTCGCCGCGCAGCAACTCGCCAACCTCTACCTGTCGGCCAAGACGGGCGGGCTACTCGGCGGCCTCGACGCCCTCGGCGGCGCCGCGCCGCAGCGCAACGCCTCGGAGATTTACGGCGTGACGAGCGGCAGCGTCTTCAAGGTGACGCCCATCTTCGACCCGACGGGGCAGGCGCTCCGCTTCCAGTTCGACTACGTGCTGGCGAACCTCGTCAAAGACCCCGACGGCTCCATCAACCCGCAGCTCCCGCGAATCGAGCGGCACACCGTCAACACGGAGGTTCAGCTCAACAACCTCGAGCTGCGCGAAATCTCCCGCTTCAACACCAACTCGCGCCTCGGCCGCCCGACCGAGTACTCGGGCGGCCTCCCCATCATCCGCGACATCCCGAAGGTGCGCCCCTACCTGCCGCTGCTCGGCTGGTTCGTCAGGCGCGGCGGCAAGGCGGCCGTCACGCAGCAGAGCCTGATGCTCGGGCAGACTACGATGTACCCGACCATCGCCGACATCTTCGATTTGTTGAGCGGCAACGACTACACCCGCGACCAGGAGGGCGAGCGCGACTGCTGCGACCGCTTGCGCGAGACCGAGAGGCCGGCGCAGTCCGAACCCACACAGACGCCGGCACCTCCCGAGCCGCCTGCCGTGTCACAGGACGACGCCGGTGCCGGCGACCAGCCCGCCGACTCCGCGCGGCAGGCGCGGCCGAGGCCGTCGCCCGAGCCTAACCCCGACCTAACGCCGAGGACGCAGCCGCCCGCGTCCGAGCGTCGCCCGTTCCCCGCCCCCGTCCAACGCAAGAGGCGTAACCCCGACCTCGAGCCGAGGGGCGGCAGGCCCTAAGGGAAGCCTGCCCGCAGACGCAGAGGAGACACGATTATGGATGCGAACGGATACATCTACTTCTCACAGAAGGCCGCGAAGACCGGATGGGTTTTCTCCTGCAACGGGGCGATGAATGGCCAGTCTCTGGAATTCCGCTTCTCCAAGTGCGACGCCGCGCTAAGAAAGATACTCACCGAAAAAGACGTGACGGGCGTCGCCAGAGATAGCTGCGATGAGGTCCCGGAGCGCGCCATTCGAGTCGAGTTCAACATCGGCGCCTCTGGGACCGAGGCCGTCGACCTTACCAAGTTCTAAGCCAGAGGGCCGTCCGGCCACCCGCGCCCCGATGCCTGTCGAAGCACGGCGGCGGCCGGACGGCCCGCAACTCCCGCGACTTTAAACCCCGGCCAGCAGGCGACAGACGCCCCCGCCCCGCGCCGGCGGGCTCTCCGGAGCTTTCGCCGCGCCCGACGGGCGGCTCGCGCCTCGACGCGCGCGGGTCTTCAGCCCACGAGGGTCACGCCCCATGTCCACCAAAGTCAGGCGTCGCGTTTTCAGGGCCGCGCGGCCGCGCCGCGCCGCGGTCGCCGCGCTCGCGGCCTTCTCCCTGCTCACGGCCTTCGCCGGCGTCACGCGCGCGCAGCGAGTCTGGGTCAAGCACGGTCCGGCGCCGGCCACCGCGGGGCAGGTCGAGGGCATCGCCGACGGCGAGGTGGCCGGCGCCCTGCATACCGTGGCGGCTCACCCGACCGACGCCAACATCATCTACGTCGGCGCAGTGAACGGGGGCATCTGGCGGACGAACAACGCCCGGGCGGCGAGGCCCACGTGGGTCGAGCAGCTCGGCCCCGACCGCTCCCCCTCCATCGGCGCCATCGCCTTCGACCAGACCGACACCACCCACCGGACTTTGTTGGCCGGCTCCGGGCGCTTCAGCAATTACACCCCGACGCCCTCGAACGACTTCCCCGGCGGCGACCGCGTGGGCGTGTGGCACACCGCCGACGGCGGGGCCACTTGGAACCTGCTCGACGGGGGCGGGTCGCTCACCGGCCTCAACGTCTCGGGCGTGGTCCCGCGCGGCAGGACGCTCGTGCTCTCGGTCAACTCCGACGCGTCCGGCTCCGTCGTCCGGGGAATCTGGCGGAGCGACAATGGGGGTACGACGTGGGCGCCGGTCTCCGGCCAGCCCTGCACGCCGCCCCCGGGCCAACGCTGCACCCCGCTGCCCCTCGGCCCGTCCTTCGACCTCGCCGCCGACCCCTCGAACAGCGCGCGGCTTTTCACCAACGCGGGGGCCTACGGCATCTACCGCAGCGACGATACGGGCGCGACCTGGAAAAAGGTGAGTGACCGCCGGATGGAGTCGCTGCTGGGGGCGGGCACGACCAACGTTAAAATCGCGGTCGGCACGAGCAACAACGTCTACGTCGCCGTCGTCGACGGCACCCGCCGGCTGGCGGGACTCTTCCGCTCCGGCGACGGGGGCGACACGTGGGAGCCGCCGCTCGACCTGCCGGAAACGATGGAGGCCGGGGTACCCCACGGCCTCCACCCCGGCCGGCAGGGCGACGTGAACCTCTCCATCGCCGCCGACCGCACGAACGCCAATGTCGTTTACCTCGGCGGCGACCGCCAGCCCGGAGCCTTCTTGGTCAATCAACCGAGCTCGAACTCCATCGGCGCCGATGACTACACCGGCCGCCTCTTCCGCGTTGACGCCTCGAAGCCCGCCGGCAGCCAAGCGGCGCACATCACGCACTCGAACACGCGCGGGAATAGCGCGCCGCACGCCGACTCGCGCGACATGGCGATTGACGCCAACAACGACCTGCTCGAAACCGACGACGGTGGGATTTACCGGCGGACGGCGCCGCTCACCGACACGGGCGACTGGTTCTCGCTCAACGGCGACCTCAGCGTGTCGGAGATGCACGACGTGGCGTGGGACTCCCAGTTCAAGGTCGTCATCGGGGGCGCGCAGGACACCGGCGTGCCGCAGCAACAGACTCCGGCGAACGTCAGGTGGGGGAGCGTGTCCACCGGCGACGGCGGGGACGTGGCCGTGGACGACAGGAGCACGCCCGGCGTGTCCGTCCGCTACTCGAGCGCTCAGGAACTCCAAAACTTCCGGCGGCGGGTTTTCGACAAGTCGAAACCTGTCCCGGACACCTTCTACCCCGGGCTGTACGACGCCACCGGGGGGAGGCTTGAGTGGCAGTTCACGACGCCGGTCGTGCTCAACGGCGTCGTCCCAACGCACCTCATCCTCGGCGGCGAGCGGTCGGTCTACGAGTCGAGGAATCAGGGGGACGACATCATCGAGGTCGGCCCCGGCATCAGGGTCAACGGCGGCGGGCGCGAGCCGGTCGCGTACGGCGCGGCGGGCAACGAGCACATGCTCTACGTCGGCTCTGGGGACCAGGTCTTCATCAGGTCGGCGGCGTGGCCCGCGCCGCTCACGCCCTCCGGTGCCTACCTCGGCAACAGGTCGGGGAGGGAGGTCGGCGGCATCGTGATGGACCCGGCCGACCCCGAGACGGCGTTCGTCGTGGACACGGAGCGCGTCTACTGGACTACCAACGCCGGCGCGACGTGGGACGACCTGACGGGCAACCTCGGCGCCCTCAAGCCCGGGGAGCTGGTCTGCATCGCCTACAGCACCAGCAACGCCGAGGGCAGCCTGATCGTGGGCGGCTTCAACGGCGTCTTCATCGCCCGCGGCCCGGAGTTCAACAACTGGGCGCCGGTGGCCGCGGAGCTCCCGCGCGCGCCTGTTTACGACCTCGACTACGACCCGGCCGACCACGTCCTCGTCGCCGGCCTGCTGGGACGCGGGGCGTGGGTCGTGAGTCTCAACGAGCGGCCGCCGATCGACGTTGCGCTGCTCCTCGACCTTTCGGGTAGCATGCACGCGCCCGCCTGCCCGACCTGCCGGCCGAAGCTCCAAGCGCTCAAAGACTCCGCCGAGCTATTCGTCCAGCTCTGGACGGTCTTCGCGCGCCCCGAAGACCGCCTCGGCATCAACTACTTTCACAGGCAAGTCAGGGAGTTTACGGCCGGCGGCGCCTTCCTCCTGCCCGCGCCGCCCAACGCCGCCGCCATCATCTCGGACGTGCAGTCGCAGACGACCGCGGCGGACGCCACGACGGCGCTGGGCGGCGGGCTACAGCGTGCGCTGGGGCGGCTGTCGGACTCGTCCCGGCAGCGCAGCGTCATTCTCCTCACCGACGGGATGCAGAACGCCAACCCGATGGTGAACGCCTCGACCCTCCAAATCGGGAACGAGCCGGGGCGGCCCGACTCCGGCGTCAGCCCGACCGGCCCGCCGACGAGCCTCAACCGCTCGCTCGGCGTCAGGGTGAACGCCGTCGGGGTCGGCCCGCCCCTGTCCGCCGCCGAACTGCTCGGCAACACCTCGTCAGAGACGAACGGCGTCTCACATTACACTAACGCCCCTGACGCCGAGCTGCGTCGGCTCTACGTCGAGCAGTTGGTGGACGTGATCAGGCAGCAGGGGACACAGCTCGTCGGCTACCGCCACGGCACCCTGACGGGGGGCACGGCCGCCGAGAGGTTCGTCACCGACGGCTCGACCCGCCGCCTCGCGCTCAAGCTGAGCTGGCAGCACGGCCCCGCGCTGGACTTCTCCGTGCAGAAAGACGGCGCGGACGTGACGAGGTTCGGGCGGGTGATAAGCGGCCCCTTCTACAGCATCTTCACGATAGACCTACCGACCCCGCACAAACCCGGGGTGCTCCAGCCGGCCGGCGAGTGGCGGATGAACATCCGCGGACAGAACGGGGCGGGCTACGAGGCAGCGGCCGTCGTCGAGGAGGAGCGGCTGAGGTACGACTTCAAAGTAGGCGGGGGCATGCGCCCCGCCGGAGACCCGGTGCCGCTGAGCGCGCGGCTCACCTTCGCGGGCCAGCCTGTCACCGACGCGCGCGTGTCGGCGCGCGTGCTCGCGCCTACACAGTCGCCGGCCACGTTGCTCTCAAGGAGTCCCGCGCCCGCCGCGCCCCCCGGGTTCCAGTTCGAGGCTTCCGCCACCGAAGCGCAGCGCAAGCTCCAACTCCTGCTCGGGCAGGACTCCTTCCGCGCGGCGCTGCGGCCGTCGGAATCGACCGTCGCACTGCGCAGCAATGGCGACGGGACCTACTCGGCCGCGCTCCCCGACACCTCCGTCAGCGGCCCCTACACGGTCGTCTTCACGGTCGAAGGCCGGCACGACAGGATGGGTAGGTACGAGCGCACGGAGAGCCGCTCCGTCGCGCTGCGTTTCGGCGCGCCGTCGCCCGACGCGTCGACCTTGAGCGCGGCCCCGGCGCGGAGCGGTGGCGGCGCGGGCCGCGGCGGCGACTACCTGCTGAGAGTGCTGCCCGTGGACAGACTCCGCAACCACCTCGGCCCCGACTACGCGCACGCACTCGCCGTCACCGTCGACGGCGTGCGCGTCGCGGAGGCGCCGCGCGACATGCTGGACGGGAGTTACCAGTACCGCCTGACGACGACGCGCCCGCCCGCGTCGACGAACCTCTCCGTGACCGTCTTCGGGCAGCCGCTCTATCAGGGGACACTCGCGGGCATCCCCGGCGGCGTCGGCGACCCTCCGCTGTCGGTGCCACACCCCTCGCCGCAGCGCTTCGCCTTCAGCGCCCGCGCGGGCGTCGCCTTCCCTCTGAAGGGCTTCGCCCCGGCCGCGAAGGCGGGACTCCTGACTGAGCTGGACTTCGAGTACAAGTTCCGCCCGTCGTTCTCACTCGGCGGCGGCTGGGGCCGCTACGACTTCGGGACTCCGGGGTCGCTACAGTCGGGCAGGGTCTTCTTTAAGGGTTACGCGCCAGTCGGCTCCTGGCGCCTGAGTGGGGCCGCCGGGCCGGGCGTCTTCTGGTCGCGCCCCGGCGGCGCGCGCCCTGGCCTGACCGCCGGCGCCGACCTCAGCGCGCCGTTGAACTCTTGGATGGAGCTGGATTTCGGCGGCGGGTACTCGCACGTCTTCCGCCCCGGAAGCGACCTCGGCTTCGGGGGCCTCAGGGCCGGCGTCAAGTTCACGTTCTAAAGCTCGGGGCCTCGCGCCGTGATGCGGCGCGGGGCGAACGGCTTTATACTGGGGGCAGTAATGAAACGAACTCGGTACACGAAGACGGTCGCCTGCGCGGTGGCGCTGGGGTTGATGCTGGGGGCGCTTCCCCTCTTCCCCGCGCGTGCGGCGGCGCAGAAAGAAGACACGTCGGGGGGCGTCGAGCTGCGGCCCGGCCTGCTGATTCACCCGACCCTCGACGTGGCATACGTGATGACGCCGCAGGGCGTCGCCGCCATCGACATCGCGACCGGCACCAAGAAGTGGGACTCGACCGCGGCGGCCAAGCCCCTGACGCTCGCCAAAAACCTCCTCATCAGCCAGGCCGACTCGCGTAACGACGGGAACCTTCTCGTACTCGTCGGCCTCGACGTCGAGGGGCGCGGCTCGCCCTCTTTGCGCGGCACCACCGACCTTCCCGGCAGCGTCAAAATTTCGGTGGGCGAGACGCCCGACGGCAAGTTCGACCTCACGGCGCGCCCGTCGGCCAACGCGGTGCTCCTGACGTGGGCCTTCGACCCGGCGACCGCGCGCGGGAGAGACGAAGAGCGAAGGGTAGTGAAGGTCGAGACCAATCCCGCCGAGGGCGAGCCACAACCCTTCAGGAACAGCAGGCTCCTGAAGCAGCTTGAGACCCAGACGTCCACCGCTGGCGGGCTCCTCATGAGCCTCACCACGGGCCAGGTGACCCACCAGGCCACACCGCAAGACTCCTTCCTGCGACTACAGGTAGACGAGCCGCCGCCCCGGCGGATTCTCTCTGCTGGAGAGAAGGTGGCCGCCGCAGCCGCCGCAACACAATACGTGAGCGCGGACGGGCGCCACGTCCTGGCGAGCGAGCGGATCGGCGACGACCGAATCTGGGAGAAGTATCGGTGGACTGTGTACGAGCGTCGCACCGGCCGCCGCTTGGGCGAGCTACAGACGCACCTGGCATTCAGCCCGTTTGTGGTACGGGGCGCGCTGGTAATTTTCGAGACCACTCCTTTCACGCGCAGGGGGGAGCGACCGGAGCCGGCCAAACTGCGGGCCTACAGCCTCATCACCGGGCGCGAGGCGTGGAGCGTCACGGTGCGAGAGATTGTCTACCGGGGACCATTCCCCCCTTAACTGGATGTGACACGTCCGGCTCTCTGTGAAGGGGCGGTTGATGTCAAGAGATTTTATCTCCCGTAGCTATTCCTCGACACACCGACACCGTGCAGCGAGTTCCTTTCACGGTTCTGTTGCGAGAATTATTTCGTGGCGTGGTAAAGCCGTAAGCGACTCCCACCTAAGCAGCTATCCCGAAGAGGCTCGCGACGAACTTCGCCTGCCCTATCGCGTCCCTGCCGTCTAACCTTTTGACCTGTCCCTTCCTTATCATGTGTAGAGCTTCGACGCCTTCGAGTGCTCGTTCGGCCGTGTGGAAGGAACGGAAGCACTGCATCGCTCTCCACCTCCTGCGGACTGCGCGATGGTCCTGCTCGATTACATTATTGAGATACTTTACTCGCCTCAGCTTACAATCAGGCGGCAGAATTTTCTCTTTGATTGAGGTGATGAACGCTTCAGGATAAGAGGCGTGCTTATCAGTGCCGATCGTAAACGGCAGCCGGCGGTGGTCAGCCCTCATCAGTTTCTTAAAGAAGCGTTTCGCCGCGGAAACGTCGCGCTTCGTGCTCAGCATAAACTCGATGGTGTCCCCGGCGGAGTCGATGGCCCGGTAAAGGTACTTCCATTCTTTGCCGACTTTCACGTACGTCTCGTCGAGGCGGTAAGACGTGCCGCTCATCCTCAGGTGGGGACGCGTTCGCCTGTTGATCTCCGGCGCGTAACGCTGGACCCACCTGAAGACGGTGACGTGGTCTACAGTCAGCCCACGCTCGCGCATCATCTCCTCGAGGTCTCGGTAGCTGAGAGAGTAGCGGCAATACCTGCGGACGCAAAGTAGGATTACATCGGGCGCATAGTGACGCCATTTGAAGGGCGAGGATGAGCGCTTCATGAAGAACCTGCTATGGCTTGTTAGAAGAACGTGAGAGGCTGATTATATCTGAGAGGCAGTTCCCGCAACAGAACCTTACGAAGCACGGCGGCTGCCACACGCTGCGGCACTCCTTCGCCACGCACCTCCTGGAGAACGGCTACGACCTGCGCACCATCTAGGAACTTCTGGGACACTCGGACGTGCGGACGACGCAGATCTACACTCACGTGCTCAACCGGGGCGGGCGCGGCGTGAAGAGTCCGCTCGAGCGTGACTAAGGGGCCGCAGGGCCGACGGCCTTTCTTAGCAGCTCCTTCCTACTTTCACGATGGCTCTGCAGAGCGTAAAATCAAAGCATGATACAGTGGCTCATAAGGCTCCACAATTGGCTTCGAAGTGTTCACAAGCGGCTCCTTTCTGGCCCCATGCTTAAAGGCTTCAAAGCGCTCTGCGTGGGCTGGTAAAGAGTTGGACGGCAGGGACACGGTAGGGCAGGCGTGGTTCGTCGAGAGCCTGTTCAGTGTCGCCGTATAGTGAAGGAGCAGTTCACACTCAGCTGAGGTGTGAAGTATAGCCGGAGAACCAATTTCTATAACACTGCCGGGATGGCTGAAGCTGTAGGTCTTGTCACCACATCCGGTTGCACCGAATTACGACGTCAGCGAACAGACGAAGCTGACCACTTCATCCGTTCGGCCCGACTAGGCTGGTACTCCATTCCAAGACCTTACGGGCATTCTCCAACTCCCATGATTTCTTCACCGCGCTGTGAAATTCTTCCGCTGTGAGTCCGGCAATGAAGCTATATTCCTTCCAAATATCTACGGGATTATTGGTAGGCTGCCCTACCCCAATACCTTTTGTAAAATCGTCCTCGAATAAATACCATCCCCACTCATTCAGGAGGCGCTGTGCCTTCGCTTCGTCTTTGGATTTGTAAGCGTTAAAGAATTCTAATGGGGTATTCTCGTTACTTAACTTGGCAATCCGCGTGCGAACCTCGTTCCGCACATAATCGTTCGTGGGATCTAAGCGCAGGCCCTCGACCAGCAGGAAGAAACTCTGGCGTCTTAAGCCCTGTCGCTTTTCCAAACTCATACTGCGCTCGACGTAAGTCCCCGCATATTTAATTTGGTTCTCCACATAGTCGATTTTATGTTGGACTAAAGAATTTCTTGGGTCGTCGGGGAAGAATTGAATTATTCGACGGTAGTAATACAGCGCCTTGTGGGAGTCACCCGCGCCCTCTCTCGCCAGTCCTTCACGAAACAACTCCTGCCTGTAGGAGCTGTAGAGCCATGCCCTGTAAAAAGAAACCCTGGTGAAAGTCGCCCTGAGCCCCTCATACAACAGGAAAGGGGTATTAATTAGCGGGATAAATAAGACGAGGATAAGTATAATTACAAAAACGAACTTATCTTCTCTCGGACGCCCTTTGAACGTCGGAAAATTCCTTGTCACCCGCGCGAGTATTCTTGTCTTGAGGGTCTTAGGAATGGCTATAAGTATGCCGATGATGAGAATGATCCCGATCTCAAACCTGAGTTGCCTCACCAGAAACAAGGCAAAATCGAGTCTGAGATTTTCGACCCTTTCGGGCGATAATGCCCCTATTACCGCGAGGGCAGCGCTGACGCCTGCCGCGAATAAACCTACCTTTTGCTTCATGCCCGTGACCTCTTCAACTCTTCGATATAGTATTGAACCGCGTCACGGTAGCTCGTCTCGTCGATCCCTGGCATCAACTCCTCAAGCCTTTGAATTGTCGCAGCGCTATTCAGGTTATTCGGGACCGTGCCTCCTGTCGCGTTTGAATTCGTATCCGTATTATTCTGAATCCAGAACAGACAACGCGCCTGCATGAGAAGGGCAAGGTTTTTTAGCTTCGGGTTTTCGTGAACGCCGGACGCGGCTTTGAAATAATCCAGCGCGGCGGGCAGATTCTTACTTCTGAATTCATATACGCCGAGCCAGTAGCTTCTGAGTGGAGCTATGTCCGGGTCAACAGCCAATTTGCTCAGCTCTTCGAAGTGGGACTTGTCGAAATCACTGTCAACGATGTCGAACAGAATGCCTATCTCTCGCGGGTGGCCAAAACTCACCTTCGGCTGCCAGAGCAGGGCCTCCGTCAATAGAACCTGGTTATAGCCATTACGAAGCTCAGGATTTGAGGACGCACGCATGTTAACCATTCGCACCCTTTTAGCGGCTTCAATGGCTAACCACCTAGCCCGCCCGTACTGCGAATTCTTCAAGGACTGCCCAGCAGGTTCCAGATACGTCTCGTAAATGTAGCTAAGAAAATACCCTTGCTGCCACCAAGAGAAAGGCTTCTCGGCCGGCGCGCGCTCCACCCATGATTTCAGAGTGTCGAACTCGTCTTCCAGTCTCCCCTCCATGCGCATTTTGTGCAGGAAGCAGTAAAGTGACTCGTATTCATTAGCTGCGAGTAAATCCTTTGCCCTAAACTCCTTCTTTCTCACTGCCAGAACGGCGGAAGAAGAATTCCTCCCGGAATATTTGAAGTCGTGATATAGGCCCTGCCTATGAATCGCATCTAACACCGGGTCGAATTCCGGCAGTTTAAGTGCCTGGGTTGAGTAAGAGGGAGACCTGACGCTCTCGTTGATGGCTTGGAATTTCCTTCTCAACAAGAAGACACTTACGTCTATCACGCCCAAAAGAATAACCATCAGGGCGAGTACGCGAAGCCATGCCCCCCTCTGGAAATCCGGCTCCCTGCTCCCAAACGGCGCTTCTACATTTTCAACCTGGGGATTCGGTTGCGGTGCAGAAATCAACTCCGGGAATAGATTGTCATGCTGGGCGAGAGTGGCAAACATATCGATCACCTCAATCGCGTCACGCCCCTGCTCCTTCGCATGCGCCATTGAGCCCTTAAAAAGCTCAATGGCGTCCTGCCCGACTTTTACGCCTTCGCCGTCGTGGTGTGGGCCCGCGTCTAGCCTCCTTTTTAGTGTCGCGCGAACCAATCCCGGATCAAGAGACCAATTACGCATCGTCATATCGAAAAGGAATGTCTCTTCAAGGGCCAATGCATTTAGTATGTGATCGACCGTGATGTGGTTCTGGCCCTTCTGACGTGCCTTATCGAACGCTAGTTCTAGGACGCGTTGCCCACTCTCGGAGAATCTATTTTTATACTCTTCAAGATTAACCATGACTCTCTTTACCCGGCAGATGGTAAGGGTTGGAGACCCCAAACAGTCTAATACCAAGTTGCAATAAAAAGAGAGTTCGAGTAGAAAGCCATTATGGCAGGCCGTATCGAACTCAAGCCACACTTGACCACCGCTGAGCTACGCAAGCGCTCTCGCTCTTGCGCGAAGCCGCAGGAGAAGGCGCGCTGGCATGCGCTCTACCTCATCGCCACGGGCGTCGTGGGGGCCGAGGCCGCACGCCGCGTCGGACGCGCCAGTTCGTGGATCACCACACTGGCGCGCCGCTACAACCGTGACGGCGCCACGGCCGTCGCGCGCCAGCGGTCGGGCAAGCCGAGCCACCGCGCCACAGTGGATGCCGAACTCGGGAAAGAACTGGACAAAGCGCTGCGCTCCGAAGCCCCGGACGGCGGCTTGTGGACGGGGCCGAAGGTCGCCACTTGGATCACCCAACGCAGCGGCCGAGCCGTCCACGTGACGACGGGGTGGCGCACCTTGAAGCGGCTCGGCTTCAGCCTTCAGACGCCGCGCCCCGCCAACCGGCGGCGCGCCTCCGCGGCGGAGCAGGCCGAGTTCAAAAAAAGTTAGCCGAGGCGACACAAGCCCTCCAAGCCGCACACCCGGCGGACGAGGTGGAAGTCTGGAGCGAGGACGAGGCTCGCTTCGGGCTCAAGCCCATCCTGCGCCGTGTCTGGTCGCCGGAGGGCGAGCGCCCCGTCGCCGAAGTGGACGTGCGCTACGAATGGCTCTGGCTCTTTGCGGCGACGCACCCGCGCACCGGCCGGGTCTTCTGGCTCGTCTTGCCGCGGCTCGATGCTGCTTGTGTACAAGCCTTCCTAGTGGAGTTCGCCGCCCGGCACGCGCCCGCCGGCACGCGCATCGTGCTGGTGTGGGACGGCGCCCCGGCTCACCGCGCCAACAGCTTGCAGGTGCCGGAGCGGATCACTCTAGTCAGCCTGCCAGCCTACACCCCGGAGTTGAACCCGTCGGAGCGGGTCTGGCCGCTGGTCAAGGAGGGCGTCGCCAACCGGGCGCACGAGAGCCTCGACGCATTAGAGCAGAAGGTCTGTTCACGTTGTCAAAAGATCGGTGCCGCGGCGGTCTCGGCGCGGACAAGTTACCACTGGTGGCCTGAGCTATGAGCTGCCTCTCTTTTCATTGCAACTTGGTATAACAAGGCTGCTGAAGCCAACGGGTGATGCAGGATGACTCGTGGCTGTTAAAGTGACCTAAGCCACTATTTACGGGTTGTTTCTGTGAAATGAGGCCGACGAGAAGAAAGTTCCCGTTAGCATGAAGGCTCTAACGAGGGCTAAAACCTCTAGCAAAAGCAGCAAAAGGCTAATACTCTCGGTTAATCTTGTCAATTAAAAAAGGAGCTTGTATAGAACAGAATGGGCTTTTTGATGCCATTGCCTCATCCGGCTCGCCAAATTCACCCCTTCAGAGGGATTAGAGTGACCGTCATTCCACCGGGCGAGCACATCAAGGATGAAGAAGTAGTGTAACTCGTTTCGTCGGCCGCGCAACACACTTATTGCCCTAGCATGAGCAGTTTCAAGATCAACGAACCGCATTACCGAAAAGCTGTTCTATACAAGCTCCTTAGACAAAGGCTATGAGCCTCTCAGCGCGGATTTGACAAGCAAAATCGAGGTAAATCATGCTTCCATTCGCAATCCACAGTCAAAGTAACTATTCAGCTATCCGTAGAGTTTTCTGACACTTACGGGCACCCGGCGGCACGCCCCTTCGAGCGCATGCAGCACCCCGCGCCCCTGCTTCCGCGCGGTAGAGATGTAGCTCCTGATCCGGCAGAATCGGCGCGCCCCTTCCCCCGTGCGGAAGCACCCCGAGACCTTCTGTCGCAGCTTCACCATCCGCGGGTCGCGCTCAGCCAGGTTATTGTCGAAGGGTACCGAGGGGTCGCTCAGGAACCGAAGCACCTCCGCCTTCCTTCTCCCCAGTCGCCGCAGCAGGCTGCGCGCTTGCCTGCACGCCAACTGCGGAATGTCAGGCGGCGGCTGCGCCTCCTGCCCCTCGGCGACGAGACTGTCATAGCGGGCCGTCAGTTCCTCAACCTGCCACGCCGGCACAGGTGCGCCCTCGCGCTCGGCCACGCCTTTCATCTCCAGCAGCAGCTCCTTGAGCGGGGCGGCCCACGCCTTCGTCACTTCACTCAACTCCTCGAAGTATGTGAGCTCACGCAGCAGGTGCGCTCCGCACAGGGCGTAGCTGCAGCTTGAGTAATGCGTATAAGAGAGCCATCCGTCGTGGACGCACGTGCCGCGGTAAGCAGGCAGGATGTCGATCTCATCGATGGCCGCTTTACCGCGCCGCACATCCGCGCCGTAGTGCGTCAGGTGGGCGTTGCTCGCCACGTGCACGTAGGCGAGCTTCCCCCTGACCCTCAGCCCCGTCTCGTCGGCATGAATGATAGGAGAGCGCCGCAAGCCCCGCTTGATCTTCAGCTCCGTCTCGATGAGCCCCGCGGCGTACCGCCTGACGGCCGTCGCGAGCGTTCCGGCCGAGATCGCGCAGCCGAACATCTCCTTCATAGCTTCGGCCGTGCGTGCGTAGGGCAGTAGCTGATAGTCGTGCAGGTAGAGGGCGCGCGCCAGAATGGATGGGCCGTACTGCACTGTGGCCGTCACGCCTGAAGGGAAGCCGGCTTTCGTCCTGCGTCCGCACGAGGTGCAGCGCACCACCTCCGCCCTGTGCTCGGTGACTCTCAGCCTGGCCGGCACCAGCTCGACGACCTGCCGCCGCTCGACGCCCGCGGCCCGCGTCCCCACGAGTGGGCATGAGCAGTGGCGGCACCTCGCCGGGCGGTGAGTGATAACACGCTGGGGCCTCTGCGTCAGCCGCAGCGTGTGACCGGCGTGGCCGGGCTGCCCGCCCACACGCCGCCCCGACGGGCGGCGCAGACTCTTCGTGCGTTTTGCCCAGGGTGGGTCGGTCGAAGGCGGGCGCGAGGAGTTATGCGAGTCCTTCGTGACGAGCTTCTCCAGCTCCGTGTTACGCCGGCGGAGCCAGTCGACCTCCCCGCGCGCCTCGCCTAGCGCTGCCTTGAGACGAGAGATCTGACGCTTGAGGCGGCCGATATCTTCCGAGAGCGAGTCGATGGTGCGCTGCTGTGTGTCCGGTTCGGGAGGGCCATAGATGGCTCGCGTACCAAGTGCCTCTTCGAAGAGACGGAGGACTGCGGCCGGGCCACGCTGGTATGTCTCATAGATCTCGAAGCAGGTCGGCATCGGCGTACTTCACGGAAGGCATCGCGAGAGGAGACGGCTTATATCGAACGGTAATGGCCTCCGGGTGTCGTGCAAGTCGCTTTTTTACGCAGTTTAGTCGACCTCCTGAACAGACACCTCAAGAATCTTGTTCGTAAAATATCCA
>DASWNR010000175.1:0-14012 GCA_036399155.1 Pyrinomonadaceae bacterium | reverse complement strand
TTTTCCCTGCTATAATGCCCGCAAGAAAATTGAAACGGAATACTGTTCGATTAGTTCTTGTATGGCTATAAGGAATAAATCCTCTCAACTCTCAGCCTATCCTCGCAGAACAGGCGGCTATCTTGCGGAGGATTCTTTGTTTCCAAAGCCTGCGGAACCACTTGCGCGTGAAATCATAGCAAAAGCGATTGTTAGAGCATTCGAACGATGCCTAATGAATAAGCAGGGTGAGATAGTTCCCCCGCCACAAACTCCCAAAGAATTGGTCTCATCTTGCCTCAAACATTTACGAGAGCGGGGCGACCCCATCATAAGCCCCTCATTTTATTGCCAAGTGCCTGTCGAGAAGGTCTTTGAGCTTGATGCCGTGCCTTATGAAATGCACAGGTATCGGATGAAACTTGGTAATTTTTATCAGTTCCTCGTTATCGAACTTTTGAGAGCACGCTTCCCTGAAGCTAATGTATTGGATGGGAAAAAAGAAGGCGATGCCGAAGCGGAAATCCATCCCCCAGGGCTTGAGGCAGGTTTGCGACTCTTTATATCGGTAAAAAAATCTGGTGATACGGTGGGAGGACAGGATGTCGAGGGTCAGATTAAACGATTGGAAAAGCTTTCACGGCAAGACAAGAATCTAACGGGTCCATACCTTAATGTTATCTGTGTTGCCACCCCACCCCGCGGTCGGCTAGAGCCGTATGATGAAGCTCGACATATTAGAATGACTGAAGAAGGGCAACCGTATTCACCAAACACGGAAGTTTGGATGCCGGGATTTATCTTTCCATATCTTACAGGGTTGGAGCCGAATGAAATTTATGAGATGGCTAGGGAAGTGGTGAGCGACTATCTAGCATTTCATGCCTTGGCACGTCGTGAAGAGTGTTCTAAATTGCTTGCAGATGAGTTACGAGCCTTAGACTTAGTGGATGAGGAAACAGGGCGCCTTGACCCAGACGCTTTCGCGAAATTTATCAGCCAGCCTAGGGCTACAAAACCAAAAACGTTCAACATTAATCTAAAAAAGGCAAGTGCTAAATATAAAGGAAGTGCAGGCGAGACTGAGGCTACTAATAGCAGTAGCGCATCTGCTTTGGGAGCTTCAATATTAATTGACGAGGAGGATATGAATGAACCTGCCGGCCAGTAGAATCACTGTCAAAAAAGCCGATGCTGCTTGCACGGTAATTTGTGGTGACAGCCGAGAGGAGTTAAAGGCTTACGATAGACAGATAGATTTAATCGTTACATCTCCGCCCTATGCTGATGCACGACATAAGCATTATGATAGCGTTCATCCAGATAAATTTGTCGATTGGTTCCTGACATTCCATGAGCCTTTCTTTAATGCCCTAAAGCCTTCCGGCAGCCTCGTCATTAACATAAAAGATAAAGTGGTTGATGGTGTGCGCCACCGCTATGTCTGGCACACCATCGAGGCATTGTGTCAGCGCGGCTGGTTCTCCATCGAGGATTACCTCTGGCACAAGACTAATCCAATGCCTGGCTACTGGCCAACGCGCCTGCGCGACGGCTGGGAATACTGCTTCCACCTTTCTAAAAGTAAGCGACCTTACATGAATCAGGACGCTGTGCGGAAGCCGATAGGGGACTGGGTGGAATCTCGTCTAGCTAAGTTGGGCGAGAACGATCTGAGCCGCCACAATTCAGCTAACGCGAGCGGGTTCGGTCGTGACATATCTAAGTGGGTCGGGCAGCAAACTGTTTTGCCGTCTAATGTACTGAGCCTAGCACTTGTAGGGAAAAATAAAGGGCATCCGGCTGTCTTCCCCGTTGACTTACCTCTTTTCTTTATAAAGCTTTTGTGTCCTGACGGTGGGTTTGTCGTTGACCCATTTGGAGGGAGCGGCACGACCGGACTAGCTGCACTATCTGTCGGAAGGCGGTGCTTGCTAATTGATAACAATGAGCAGTACTGCCAAGCAGCAATTAAAAGGCTCCGTGAGGAAGGGGCCGCTCAAAAGCATGAATTGTTAACCGAGCAGACCTTAGTTGAGGTAAATGCCGAAAACGAAAATCTGACAAAGAAGTAAGGAATAGGAATACCATCCTTTCTTATAGAAAGAACTGGAAGACTCATTGGCATAAGTATCTAAGAGTGAGTCACAGTAAGAATAGGCGCGCGGCTATGTGGCTGACGCGCCTGTTCGCTTTTGTAAAACGTGTGAGATGTCTTCTACAAGCCCGATGTATCAGCACGACGTAAAACTGTTACGCGAAAGGTCATAATCGATGTTACTCCTTCGTCCAAGTGAAGAAACAACTTAGACTCCCCGTTACATTCATCGCGAACGCAACGAAGTCGCGCAAAGGCGTGGTTTATATGCTTGGATTTATCGCATGTTAGTATCCGATTTCTTGTGTACCTCTTGTATACCTCCTATGTGTGTAGAAGCTCAAAACGAGGCTGAAAAGCGTAGGAAAGTGCTGGAAAAGCTCGAACCTTGGCGATAATCACAGGCAAATCCTTCGTGTGCTTCGGCGGCGAGGACTGGTGGTATCACCACCCGCACTCGAAGAACCACCTGATGCGGCGGTTCGCGCGGGCGGGGAACCGCGTCGTGTTCGTGAACTCGATCTCGATGGGGCTGCCGGGGCTGGGGAACAAGGACCTGCTGCCGAGGGTCGCGCGGAAGCTCCGCTCGTACGCGAAGCTGGCGCGCACCACTTCGGAGGGCATCACGGTCGTCTCGCCGGCGGCGCTGCCGTTTTTCGGGAGCCGCGCGGCGCGCGCCGTCAACCGCGCCCTGCTCGCGGCGCAGGTCGGCGCGCTCGCGCGCAGCCGGGGGCTCGTGCGCCCAGTCCTCTGGGTCGCCATCCCGACCGCCGCCGAGATGATCGGCCGGCTCGACGAGTCGCTCGTCGTCTACCACGTCTCGGACAAGTACGACGAGAACTCGATGGATCACGCGACCGACTCGGAGACCATCCGGCGGCTGCACGAGCACGCCTTGGAACGCGCCGACCTCGTCTTCTACTCCGGCCGCAAGCTGCTCGAAGAGGCCGCGCTCGCGCGCGAACGCTCGCACCTGCTGGAACAGGCCGTGGACTTCGAGCACTGGGCGAGGGTCGGCGGCGGCGGGCTGGAGGTGGCCGAGGCGGTCGCGCGCATCCCGCGCCCGCGGCTCGGGTACTTCGGCGCGGTGGAGCCGTGGCTCATCGACCAGGAGTTGATAAAGCGCGCCGCGCGCGAGCGCCCCGCGTGGCAGTGGGTCTTCATCGGGAACAAGTCGCGCGGCGTGGAGGTGGAGTCTCTGCCCAACACGCACTTCCTCCCGGCCGTCCCTTACGACGAGCTGCCGCGCTACGCCGCCGGGTTTGATGTGTGTGTGCTGCCGTGGGAAACTGAGCGCGCGTTCACGAGCTACGGCTCCGCCATCAAGGTGCGCGAGTACCTCGCCACGGGCAAGCCGGTCGTCATCTCGCCGCTCCCCGAGTACGAGCCGATGCGCGGCGTGCTCCGCATCGCACGCTCGCGCGAAGACTTCTTCCGGCTGGTCGAAGACGCGCTCGCGGAGGACGACCCGCAGGCCGCGCTCCGCCGCCAGAGGTCGGTCGAGGGCGGCACTTGGGACGCGCGCGCCGAGTGGGTGAGCGGCCTCATCGAAGAGGCGCTGGCGCGAAAGGGGCGCGTGTCCGCGCGATGAAACAACTTCTGCAAAACCTGAAGACGGGCGAGGGAGCGGTGGCCGACGTGCCGGCCCCCGTGGCGCAGCGCGGGCGCGTGCTGGTGCGCGCCGCCGCGTCGCTCGTCAGCGCGGGCACCGAGCGCGCCTTCGTCGAGCTGGGTCGCAAGAGCCTTCTGGGTAAGGCGAAGGAGCGCCCCGACCTCGTCGGCAAGGTCTTCGACAAGGTTAAGAGCGACGGGCTTCTGAGCACCTTGCAGTCGGTGCGAGAGAAGCTGGACGAGTCGCACGCGCTCGGCTACAGCGCGGCCGGCGTGGTCGTCGAGGTGGGCGAGGACGTGACCGAGTTCCGCGCGGGCGACCGCGTGGCCTGCGCTGGGACGGGCTACGCGGCGCACGCCGAGCTGCTGTCGGTGCCGAAGAATTTGTGCGCGCGTCTGCCCGACGGCGTCGATTTCGAGAGCGCGGCCTTCGCGACGGTCGGCGCCATCGCGTTGCAGGGCGTGCGCCTGGCGGAGCCGACGCTCGGCGAGTCGGTCGTCGTCGTCGGCCTCGGGCTCATCGGCCAGCTCGCCGCACAGCTTTTGAAGGCGAACGGCTGCCGCGTCTTCGGCGTAGACCTCGACGCGTCGAAGGTCGAGCTTGCGCGGCGGCTCGGCGCGGACGACGGGTGCGTGGCGGGCGCGAGTGTGAAGGAGGCGGTGCTGCGTTGGTCGCGCGGACGCGGCGCGGACGCGGTGCTGCTGACGGCGGCGACGCAGTCGGACGAGCCCGTCGAGCTGGCGGGCGAGATTTCGCGCCTCCGGGGTCGCGTCGTCGCGGTCGGTCTGGTCGGGATGAACGTGCCGCGCCAGAGCTACTTTCAGCGCGAGCTGACGCTGCGCGTTTCGATGTCCTACGGGCCGGGGCGCTACGACCCGGAGTACGAGGAGCGCGGCCACGACTACCCTCTGCCCTACGTGCGGTGGACGGAGGGGCGCAACCTCGAAGCCTTCCTCGACCTCGTCGCCTCGGGCGCGGTGCAGACCGCGCCGCTCGTCACGCACCGCTTCCCCGTCGAGGAGGGCGCGCTCGCTTACCGTCTCATCTCAGGCGACGCGGGCGAGCCGTACCTCGCCGTCCTCATCAACTACGACACGTCGCGCGAGCTTGAGCGCAACGTCGAGAGTCGGAGTTCAAGGTCCAAAGCTCAAAGTTCAAAGTCGGGGGCGCGGGTGCGCGTCGGGGTGGTGGGCGCGGGCGACTACGCGCGGCGGATGCTCCTGCCGAACCTCAAGGCGGAGGGCGTCGAGTTCGCCTCAATCGCCACCGCCTCGGGCGTGACGGCGCGCGACGTGGGGACGCGCTACGGCTTCGCGCGCTTCGTCTCCGGCGCGGACGAAGTGCTGGCCGACGAGTCCGTGAACCTCGTCGTCATCGCCACGCGCCACGACACGCACGCGGGGCTGGCGCGGCGCGCCCTTGAGCGCGGGCTCGACGTGTTCGTCGAAAAGCCTCTGGCTTTGAACGACGGGGAGCTGGACGGGCTGCTCGAAGCCGCGGGAGGTTCGCCGGCGCGGCTGACGGTCGGCTTCAACCGGCGCTTCTCGCCGCACGCGCGCGCGGCGCGCGAGTTCTTCGACGGGAGGCGCGCGCCGCTCTCCATCCTCTACCGCGTCAACGCGGGGCGCGTCCCGCGCTCGCACTGGACGCAGGACGCGCGCGAGGGGGGCGGGCGCATACGCGGCGAGGTCTGTCACTTCGTGGACTTCATGCAGTACGTGACCGGCTCGCGCGTCACGCGCGTCTACGCCGAGTCGGTCAGCTCCGACGACCGCGAGTCGGTGGACGACGACTCGGTCGTCGTCACGCTCAAATTCGCGGACGGCTCGAACGGCTCCGTCGCATACCTCGCGGAGGGCGACCGCGCGCTCGCCAAGGAGCGAATCGAGATTTTCGGCGGCGGGCGCTCCTTCGTCATCGAAGACTACCGCGCGGCCGTCAGTTACGCCGGCGGCCGAGAGACACGCACGCGGCTGCGCGCGCAGGACAAGGGGCAGCGCGAGCAGGTGCGCGCCGTCTGCGCCGCGCTGCGCGAAGGCGGCCCGGCGCCCATCCCGCTCGCAGACCTCGCCAACACCACGCGCGCCACCTTCCGCATCCTCGACTCGCTGCGCGCGGGAGAAGCCGTGCAAGTGATAAGTGATGAGTGACAGGTGATAAGAAAAACCGTCTCGATTCTTTCTTATCACCTGTCACTCATCACTTATCACTTCTTCGACTTATGTGCGGCATCGCCGGACTCATCTCCGTGAACCCCGAACGGCGCGTCGGCGCGATGCTCAAATCAATCGAGCACCGCGGGTACGACGACGAGGGCGTGTGGATCTCCGCGCCGTTAGACGGCGGGGGGCGGCGCGCGTGTCTGGGTCACAGGCGTCTGGCGATCATCGACACGAGCAGCGCCGGCCACCAGCCGATGCCGTCGGCCGACGGGCGCTTCTCGGTCACCTTCAACGGCGAGATTTACAACTACCGCGAGCTGCGCCGCCGGCTCGAAGGTCTCGGGCGCGAGTTCCGCACCGACACCGACACAGAGGTCATGCTCGAAGCCTTCGCCGTGTGGGGCGTCGAGGGCTCGCTCCCGCACCTCAACGGCATGTTCGCCTTCGCCGTCTGGGACGCGCGGGAGCGCACGCTCACGCTCGCGCGCGACCGACTCGGCATCAAGCCGCTCTTCTACGCCGAAGCGGGGGGCGAAGGCGGCGGCGCGTTCGTCTTCGGCTCCGAGGCGAAGGCGATTCTCGCGTCGGGGCTGGTCAGGGCGGAACTCGACGCCGAAGGGCTCAACCAGCAGCTCACCTTCCTCTGGACGCCCGACCCGCACACGCTCTTCCGCGGAATCAAACGGCTCCCGCCCGCGCACGTCCTCACGTGGCGCGACGGCCGGACTTCCGTGCGCGAGTGGTGGGACGTTTCGTTCGACGAAATCGAGGAAGGGAAGACGGAAGCGTGGTGGCGCGAGCGCGTGCTCGAAACCCTTGAGCGCGTGGTCGGGATGGAGATGGTGGCGGACGTGCCGCTCGGCTCTTTCCTCTCGGGCGGCGTCGACTCGTCGCTCATCGCGGCCTTGATGAAGCGGCGTTCAGACGGACGCCGCGTCTCGACATACACGGTCGGCATCGAGGACGAAGACCTGCGTTTCGACATCATCCCGAGCGACGTGCCCTGGGCGCGCGAGGTCGGGCGACTCCTCGGCGCAGACTATCACGAGACGATGCTCCGGCCCGACGTGGCGAAGCTGTTGCCGATGCTCGTCCGACACCTTGAGATGCCGGTCATCGACATGGCCATCCCGAGCTACCTTGTCTCACGCGAGGCGCGCGAGGCGCTGACGGTGATGCTCTCGGGGATGGGCGGCGATGAGGTCTTCGCTGGCTACCCGCGACAGTTGGCGATGAGCCTCGCGGGCGCGCTCGACCCCTTCCCCGCGGCGTTGCGCCGCACGGCGATGCGCGCGGTGGCGTCGGCGCTGCCGGGCGGGCGACCCGGTCGCTTGACGGCGCCGCTCCGCAACGCGAAGAAGTTCGCCACGAGCGCCGCGCTCGACTTCGAGGAGCGCTACATGGGCTTCGGCACCTACTTCACCGACGAGGCCAAGCGGCGGCTCTACACCGACGAGACGCGCGCAGGCGTGGGCGACGCGGACGCGTACTACCTCCACCGGCGCTACTTCGGGCGGTGCGCGCGCGCCGCGCCGCTCAACCGCCTGCTCTACGTCGACATGAAGACCTTCCTGCCGTGCCTGAACCTCGACTACACGGACAGGACTTCGATGGCGGCGACGCTCGAAGTGCGCGTGCCTTTCCTCAACCACGAACTCGTCGAGCTGGCGGCGCGGATGCCGCCGCGGCTGAAGCTGCGCGGGCTCAAGCGCAAGTACATCCTCAAGCGCGCGGCCGAGAGCCTGCTGCCGCGCGAGGTCGTGTGGAGAAAGAAGGCGGGTTTCGGCGCGCCGATACGCTCGTGGCTGCGGGGGCCTCTGCGGCCGCTGGTGGACGAACATTTGTCCGAGGAGGTCGTCCGCGCGCGCGGGCTCTTCCGCCCCGAGGAGGTGCGCCGCGTCGTCGAAGCGAACCTCTCGGGGCGCGAGGACTTCAGCCTCCAAGTCCTCCAACTGCTCACGCTTGAGATGTGGCAGCGCGAGTTTCTCGACGCGTAGATGAAGAAGAAGCCGGCCAAAAATACGGAGCAGGCCGGGCGGCGGGCGGCGCGCCGGCCGGCGTCGCTCCCGGCGTGGTTCGACGCGCGATCTGCCGGGCTGGTGCTGGCGGTCAAGGCGCTGCTCCTGTGGTACGGCGCGGAGTCGTTCGTCATCTGGAAGAACGAGCGGCTCGGCTCCTTCTACGACTGGCTCGCCATCTGGAACCGCTGGGACGCGCCGCACTACCTCGACATCGCGCGGATGGGCTACGTCTCCGAAGGCGTGGAGGCGCGCTGGATAGTTTTTTACCCGCTCTACCCGTGGCTCGTGCGCGCGGCGGCGTTCGTGCTGGGCGACGAGCTGCTGGGCGCCTTCTTCGTCTCGGGCGCGGCGTCAATCGCGGCGGGCCTGCTGCTCTACGGGCTGGCGCGCGTGGACGAGTCGGAGGAAGTCGCGCGCGTCTCCGTCTTCTACATGCTCATCTTCCCGACCGCGTACTTCCTCCACATCGGCTACACCGAGAGCCTCTTCATCGCGCTCGCGCTGGGAGCGTTTCTGGCGGCGCGCTCGCGGCGCTGGCGGGTGGTCGGGCTGCTCGGGTGCCTCGCGGCGCTGACGCGCGTCAACGGGCTGCTGCTCATCCCGGCGCTCGCCTTCGAGGCGTGGGAGGAGTACAGGGCTTCGGGGCGGCGCGTGCGCGCGGCGTGGCTGTGGACTCTGAGCCCTCTGGCGGGGTTCGGCGTCTACCTCTTCATCAACTGGTGGGTGCACGGCGACCCGCGCGCGTTCCTCAACGCGCAGGGCGCGTTCTGGTTCAAGTCGATAACGTGGCTGTGGGTCGGCATCCAGGCGGCCTGGGAGGCGACCTGGGGGCGCGCGCCGTCGGAGTCGCGGATGGTCGGGTGGCAGGAACTCTTCTTCGTGCTGCTCGGGCTGGGGCTGACGGCGTGGGCGTGGCTGCGGCTGCGGACGTCTTACGCGGTGTGGATGACGTGCAACTGGCTGCTCTGGACGAGCACGAAGTTCGTGCTGAGCGTCCCGCGCTACACGCTCGTGCTCTTCCCCGCGTTCATACTGCTGGCGCGGCTGAGCGCGTCGCGCCCCGCGTGGGGGGCGGCCGTCGCGGTCTGGTCGCTGCTGTTCCTCGCGCTCTTCGCCGCGCGCTTCGCGCAGGGCTACTGGGCGTTCTGAAGGTCTTTCAAACACACACAGGCGGGACGGAAAGATGAGACGAATGTTGACGATCCTGACCATCGCGGCGCTCGCGTCTTCGGCGCCGCTGACGACGGCGGGGGCGCGGGGGCGCGGGCAGACTTTGAACTCGCGGGAGCCCGACGCGACTGTTGAAAAGTCGCCGAGGCCGCTCAGACCCGTCCACACCTACTCCATCGTGGCGCGCGACCCCGCGACGGGCGAGATGGGCGTCGCGGTGCAGTCGCACTGGTTCTCGGTCGGGTCGGCGGTGGCGTGGGCCGAGGCGGGCGTCGGCGCGGTCGCCACGCAGTCTTTCATAGACCCTTCGTACGGCCGTAACGGGCTCGACCTGATGCGCGGCGGCGCCGGGCCCGAGGACGCTCTGAAGACCCTTCTGGCGAAGGACGGGGGGCGCGACGTGCGGCAGGTGGCGATGGTGGACGCGCGCGGACGCGTCGCCGCGCACACCGGCGCGAAGTGCATCGAGGCGGCCGGCGACCGCGCGGGCGCGGGCTACTCCGTCCAGGCGAACATGATGGAGAACGGGCGCGTGTGGCCGGCGATGGCGCGCGCCTTCGAGTCGGCGCGGGGCGATCTGGCCGACCGCATGCTCGCCGCGCTCGACGCGGCCGAGGCGCAGGGCGGCGACATCCGGGGCCGTCAGTCGGCCGCGCTCGTCGTCGTCAAGGCCGAATCCAGCGGCAAGCCCTGGGCCGACCGCCTCTTCGACCTGCGCGTGGATGACCACCCCGAGCCGCTGAGGGAGCTACGGCGGCTCGTGCGCTTGCAGCGCGCGTACAATCACATGAACGCGGGCGACGCCGCAATCGAGCGCAAGGACAACGGGGCGGCGCTGCGCGAGTACGCGGCGGCCGAGAGGCTGGTGCCCGACAACGTCGAGATGGTCTACTGGCACGCCGTCGCGCTCGCCAACATGAACCGCGTCGAGGAGGCGCTCCCGCTCTTCCGGCGCGTCTTCGACGCCGACCCGAACTGGCGCACGCTCACCACGCGCCTCGTCAAGTCGGGGATTCTGCCCGACGACAGGAAGCTGATCGACCGCATCGTCGGAGTCGGGCGTCCGGCGAGAAAGCGGCGTTGAATGGCGGGGCGGGAACAAAACAGACCCCCCGGCGTGTCTAAGAATAAGTTCAAAGTTGCGGGTTCAAAGTTCAAAGTTAAGAACCTCGGCCTTCAACCTGGAACTTTGAACCTGCGACTTGCAACTCATGATAAGCACCTCCGGACTGACGAAGTTTTACGACACGCACCCGGCCGTTCACGACGTGAGTTTGTTCGTGCCGGCGGGCGAGACGTGCGCGCTGGTGGGGCCGAACGGGGCGGGGAAGACGACGCTCCTCAAGATGCTCGCCGGGCTGCTGCGCCCTTCGAGCGGGAAGATTGAGGTCGCCGACATAGAGGTCGGCGCGGAGCCGAAGCGCCTGCACCGCATGGTCGGCTACGTCCCCGACACCTTCGGCCTCTACGACGAGCTGACCGTCCGGCAGTTCCTCGAATACTTCGCGCGCGCGGGCGGCGTGGCGGCCGCAAGCGTCTCGAAGCGAATCGACGCCGTGCTGGGTCTGACCAGCCTCGGGTCGAAGCGCGACGCGCGCGTCGGCGCGCTCTCGCGCGGGATGCGGCAGCGGCTCGTCATCGCCAAGACA
This sequence comes from Pyrinomonadaceae bacterium, assembly GCA_036399155.1. GTDB lineage: Bacteria > Acidobacteriota > Blastocatellia > Pyrinomonadales > Pyrinomonadaceae > QHXN01. Next base: position 3,321 of record DASWNR010000175.1, on the reverse strand, counting down.
CTGCTCCACGCGCCGAAGGTTCTGCTGCTCGACGAGCCGGCCTCGGGGCTCGACCCGCACGCGCGTATGGAGCTGCGCGACCTCATCAAGCAGCTCGCGGCGCTGGGGACGACGCTCGTCGTCAGCTCGCACATCCTGACCGAGCTGGCCGACTTCAGCACCTCGGTCGTCATCATGGAGCGCGGCCGCGTCGTGCGCTCGGGGCGCATCGACGCGCTCGTCTCGGAGCTTGCGGGCGGCACCCCCGTCCGCGTCGTGCTGCTCGGGGCCGAGGGCGCCGGGCGGCTCGCCGAAGATTTAGGCGCGCGGGCGGAGGTGGAAGGGGTTAAAGTGGCGGGCGCGGCCGTGGACTTCACGCACACGGGCGCGCGCGATGCGCTGGCGGGGCTGCACCGCGAGCTGGTGACGGCGCACGAGGGCGTCGTCTCGTTCTACGAGCGGCAACTGACGGTCGAGGACGTCTTCCTCGCCTCCGGCCGCCGCGATGTATCTTGAAGGGAGAGTGGACGGTAGTCAGTAGACAGTAGAAAAACTTTCGCCCATCGAGTGGCCCGCGTTTCGGCGTCAACTTCCGGTAAGCGGAGCCTGCTGACTACCAACTACTGATGCGAATCAAGAGTAGAAAAGCAGACCCGCAGGGAGTTGTAGAATTGAGTTTGTGGAACACCAACTCATCCAACTCTATCTGTGGGTCTGCCGGGGCTACGATAGCTGCCCGGACTTGAGGGCGCAACGCATGAGCAACAACGACCGCCCCCGCTTCACCGACCAGGAGTTGATGACCGCCTACCTCTTCGGTCACTGGCAGGGTCACTTCACCCAGCGGCGCATCCACGACTACGTGGCCGGCCACTGGCGGGAGTGGTTCCCGCACTTGCCCAGTTACCAAGCGTTCAACCGCCGCCTCAACCGCTTGAGCGCCGCCTTCGCCCTCGTCTTGCAAGACTGCCTGGCGCGGGGCGCCGCCGAACTCGGGGGCGGAAGCGACCGCCTGCTCGACTCCCTGCCCGTGATGCTGGCCAGGGGCTCGCGCGGCGACGCGGCTAAAGTCGCCCGCCCGCTCGCGGCGAAGGGCTACTGCGCCAGCAAAAAGCTCTACTACCACGGCGTCAAGCTGCACCTCGTGGCGCGCAAACGCTACCAACGCCTGCCCGTGCCGGAGACGCTCGTCCTGACGAGCGCGGCCGTGCACGACCTGACGGCCTTCCGGCAGCGTTTGGCGTGGCCGGCCGCGGGCGCGCTCTTCGGCGATAAAGCCTACGGCGATGCGCAGACGCGTCAGGCTTTGGCCGCACGCCGCGTCACGCTCTGCACACCGGAGAAGCGCCCGCTCAGCCAACCGGAGTGGCAGCCCGGGCCCTGGTCGCGCTTCGTCTCGGCGACGCGCCAGCCCGTGGAGTCGTGCTTCAACTGGTTGATTCAAAGAGCCGGCATCCAGGACGCGAGCAAGGTGCGCTCGACCGACGGGTTGCTGGTGCATTGCTACGGCAAGCTGACGGTCTGCTGTTTCTTGCTGCTGTTCAACTCTTGATTCGCATTACTGACTACTGACTACTCCCCGGAGGGGGTTTTACGATGGCCTGGAATCCTGCGGACGTTTTGAACCCGGAGCTGTTGAGGGGGTTGCGGACGACGCTGCCGAGGCGTCGCGCGCTCTTCGTCGCGGGGCTGACGCTGGCGGTGCTGGCGGCGGGGGCGTGGGTCGTTTGGAACAACTCCGAGCCGCGCTGGTACGACGTTGAAGTGGACGACCCGGCGTACGCCCACGCGTTGCAGGTGCGGAGCTTCGGGGCGACCGGCTACGGCGCGCTGACGGTCGTGCTCGTCGGGCTCCTCTTCATGCTCGGGCCGGCGATGGCGGGGCTCTCGTTCGTGCAGGAGCGCCTGCGCGGGACGGCCGTCTTCCAGCAGATGACGCTGCTCTCGCCGCTCAGGATGGCGTGGGGGAAGTTCTGGGGCGCGGGCGCGCTGGCGTACTTCGTCGCGCTGATGCTCCTGCCGTGCTCGCTCGCGGCCGCGTGGCTCGGGGGGATAAGCCCGCACAAGGTCGCGCGGCTCTACCTCTTCCTCCTCGTCGGCGGCTTCGCGTGGCAGGCCGTGGGGCTCTACGCGTCGGCGGCGCTTTCGGGGCCTTCCGAGCGGGTGATGCGCGGCGGCCTGCTGGTGGGGCCGCTCGTCGCGGTGGCCGGGGCGGTCGCCGCCGTCGGACTCAACCAGTTCTTCACCGCCGACTACGAGATGATGGCCGAGTGGCTCGCCAACCCGCCCGCGCGCGGACTCGCAGACTACCAGTACAGGAGCTACCAGTCCTTCTGGTGGCACTTCTACGGCGCGCGTGTGCCGGCCTACGCGGTCGTGCTCGGGCTGCTCGCCTTCGCGGGCGCGTGGGCTTTCGCGGGCGCGGTCAGGCGCGTGAAGGTCTGGCAGCTCATCCCCGTGGGGCCGCGCGCCGCGTGGCTCTTCTACCTGACTTCGGCGGCCGTCCTCGCCGGGCTGCTGTGGGGGCGGCACGTTGACGACGCCACGCCGGCCGCGCGTTTGCAGGTCTACATGGCGCTGGCGTGGGCGGCCGTCGCGCTGCTGGCGGGCGGCTCGGCTCTGACGCGCGACCGCCTGCGCGAGTGGTGGAGCGCCGACCGCGACCCGCTCGCGCTGCTGCAAAGGTCTGAGATAAAGGCTTCGGCGGCGACGCTGCTGGTGGCGGGGGGCGTCTCGCTGGCGGGGCTCTTCGCGCTGTGGGCGAGCTACCACGTCGAGCCGGGCGGCGGCCGGGGCGGGCTGGGCCTCTTCTCGCAGCTCCTGCCGATAGCCGCCTGCTTCGCGCTGACGCTGGTGGCGACCGTCGCGTTCGTGCAGTTCTGCGCGATGTTCCGCTTCCGCATCGGCGGGTGGGCGGGCGTGGCGCTGCTGGCGGGCGTCTACGCCTTCGCGGGCGTGGCCGGCGCGATGTTCGACGGGCGCCGCGACAACCCCGTCGCGCTCCTCAACCCGCTCTCGTACGCCGCCGCGGTCACGCGCGGCGACTACTACATGGACAGCAGCTACGACTCCGAGTACTTTACGGAGCAGCAGTTAGAGTGGCACCGCGAGGCCGGCCGACACCACACGGGGAAGTTCGTCATGCCGAGCGACTACACGCCGCGCGGGTACCCTTCGCGCAAGGCCGACGCCGCCGGCCGCGGCCTCGCCGTAGAGTCCGCCTTCGCCTTCCTCTGCCTCCTCTTCGCCGCGCTCAAACTCAAACGCACACGCCTCGACCTCCTCCGCAACCCCGACGCGTAAGGGCAGAGTTTGAAGTGCGCGCCGAGGGGCGTGGGCGGG
>DASWNR010000174.1:0-6215 GCA_036399155.1 Pyrinomonadaceae bacterium | reverse complement strand
TCGCGCAAGTCCGTCTTGATCTCCTTCAGGTCTTCGAGCATCAGTTGGAACTCGTCGCGCGTGACGAAGTTCTTGTGCTCGCCCTCCGCCTTCTCGACCCGCTTCTCGACCGAGGAGATGTCCCGCTCGACGGTCGCGAGTTGTGCCGCGCGCGTGCCCTGTCCGTACTGGATTGAGCCGTAGCCGACGATTGCGGACAGCACGAGCGGGCCCGCCCACTGCAAGACGATCCAACTCCAGTGCTGCTTCTCGACGGCGGCGCCCACGTTAGTCGCCCTTCCGCGCCGTCGCGGCCCCGATGACGCGCAGCGCCCCGACGGCGAGCCGGGCCTTGCTCAGATACTTGTCGAGCCGGCGTCGGCCGCGCTCGGACTTCACCCCGACGCCCCGGTCGGACAGGCGCTCGACCGAGTTGCCGATTTTCTCGACGGCTTCGAGCGCGAGCGCGCGCCGCTCGCGCGTAGTCATCGAATCCCAGCCCTCGGCGCGGACGGCGATGTCAGCTGAAGCGCGCTCGGTCTCGTCGATGACGGGGTTCAGGAAGGCCGCCTCGTCGGCGGTGAAGTCGCCCGCGCGCACGCCGGCCGCGACCTCGCCGCGCAGCACGCCCGCGCCGACGGCGACGCCCGCGCTGACGCCGCGCACGGTCTCGGCCTTGCACGCGGCCGAAGAGAAGAGCAGCCCGGCCAGCCCGACGGCGATGAAGAGCTTCAGCGTCTTGCGCGAGGCGTACATGCCGCGCTTGGGGAAGCCGCCGAGCAGTCCCCGCACCTCGCGCACGTCCTGCGCCGTGAGCGCCTTGCCGGCCGCCGCCGCCGCGAGGCCGAGCAGCATGGCGTAGCGCGCGGCCGTCGGGTTGATGGCGACCAGGTCGGGGGAGATGGCGAGAGTGACGGCGTAGATGACGCCGAGGATGGTGATTAGCTTGGACATGGGCGCTCTCCTGTAAAGAATTTGAGGAGAGTCGGGCGCGACAGGCGCGGCTGCGAATCTTTGCCGCCAGCACGGACGCGCGCGCCCGCTCTCACTGTCGGCAAGTTACATCTGCTGGGATTTGATTTTCGGAAGGGACAGGATTAAGAGTGAGGCATGAACAGCGAAGAGAAGAGACACCTAGCAGAAATACTCGTACCGCATCTGGCGTGGGATTTATCGCGTTCGGAGGTATTCACCTTTGATGTAAACGAGAACGTCTCAGGGACGGCGCAGGAAATGCTCATCTCACAAGTGGTTCAATCCCTGCGCGCTAAGGCTGCACGAGGCGAAAGGTTCGCGGTGGCTATCATCCCTAAGTCGAGCGCGCCTGCGCAGCCCGTCAATCAAGATTAATTCAGTGAGCCAACCTGAATATTAGAGTTTCCCGTGCGCGAGCGTGAAGACGGCTTCGGGCTTCCGCGCGCCGCCGCGCTTGCCCGCGGGCTCGACCTCACGCGGCCGCATCCCGATATGCACAAGCCCTGACTCGGCGAGCTTCATCAGGTTCTCGCGGATGGTGTTTTTCGGCAGCTCTAAATCTTCCGTGAACTCGGCGAGCGTCCCCGGAGGGAGCGACTTCGACATCGCTTCGAGGATGAGGTCGCGCACCGAAACGTGCCCGGCCTCGCCCCGCGCGTGCGCGTCGTTGATGATGGGCTGAAGGTCGCGGCCTATCTCGGGCGCGATCTCGGCGAGGAAGATGAGGCACTGCTCGACCTCTTTGGCGCGGCGCGCTTTCGGGTCCGTGACGTGGTCGAAGGATGTGAAGTGCGGCGCGCGCGCGGCGAGCTGCTCGGACAAGGCGGGGGTTCTGGCCGGCTTTTTGCGGGTCGTGGCGGGGTTCTTAGGTTGGAGCATGGGGGTACAGACCTGTCCTTTTGGGCAAAGCTCGCCGGGCGCACCGGCTATATGAGGTGATGATAGCGGGGGTAAAGGTTTGATTTTCGGACGGGCGGACGCTCTACACCGGCGGACGGGCGGCGGCCTCGGCGTCGTCCTGCGTCCAGTCGAGGGCGAGCATGTCCGCGAGGTTCTGCGCCGTCTGCGCGCGGTTCATGGCGCGGTGGTGGCGCACCTCGCTCCTGGCGGCGCGGTGCACCGCGGCGCGGGACTTGAGGAGGGTGACGACTTTTTCGAGGGTGTCGAGTATCTCGCGCCGCTCGGGCGTCTCGGCGAAGGTGAGTTCAGGCACGGGCGTGCTCCTTTGCTTGGGGGTGGCAGCTTCGCACGCTCGGGGGTGAGTATAAGCGGGGGCGGGGTTAGGGGCTAGGCAAAAGCGTACATAGTGGCAACCTCTCACACCCTCTCAATCCCTAATAGCTGCCAGCCCCCTTCCGTCACCATGAGCTTGATATATTCGCCGTCGAATACAGGGTCGGCGAGTGGTATGCGGAGGGTGTGCCCTAAAGGGTAGGCCGTCGGGTCTTCGAGTTTCACGGTGACTATCCCCTCGCCGGCGCGGGGGTGCGCCAGCTTCACCAGCATCTCGTTACCATTCAAGATAATCTCGGCCATCACCTACACCTCCAAAATTGCCGACAAGATAGCATTATGAATCACCCGGCGCGACGCTCGTCCCCTCGAAGTGTTCGAGCACCTGTAGCCCGCTGGCATCGTCGAGGGCGAAATAGCCGCTCGACCCTTTAAGTGCCACGCGCACCTGACCGGCCGGGGCGTCGGACTTCTCCTCAGGGCCGGAGAGGTAGACGGCGGAGATGTCGGCGGGGTCGATGTAGAGCGGGTCGCCGTGGTCGTCTCTGAGCCGCCAGAATTTCATCCAAAACCTCCCATTACCAGCGCGGAGACCTCGGCCTTTAGGCCGGGGAGGAAGCGCCCTTCTCGGAGCCGTTCAATTTGCGGATACTGGTTACTCGCACAGTCCGCACCTTTCCAGAAATCGTGCTAGGCGCGAAACAGGAGTTCCAAAACACGTAGGAGGCGTGGTCTTCGGAATGCGCGGAAAGATGCAACTCAAACGGCTTGCGCTTTCCGTCCGCGTGTCGAACGACGCCGCGAAGCAAAAAGACGTACTCAGGTTTTTGTTTCTTTGCCATAACAACCTTTCAGGCAATCACCCAACGAAGCCTCCGCCTTTCAAGGCGCGGGAGATTCACCAGAATTTCGGTGGAGACCGTTGGGCTTCAGCCCACGGAGGAATGCGCAGCCACCGGAGGCGCGCTGTTCAGCGCCGTCTCAACTGGCGCTAGACTCACGTCACAAGAAACCTCGTTGCCCCACGTATGCCAGCCGTCACGGCGGCGGCGGGCAAATAACTCCAGGCGCGGCGCGGCGCTTACACGCTCAATTAACTCGTAACTCTCAGGCGGCTTTTCCGAGTGGCGGCGCGCGTTCGCGGTAATCACATTGCGGACGTACCGCGCTCGCGAGAATCGACACTTCCCGCGATAGCCGAACAAGAGAGTCTGTGTCAGGTGAATAAAGTAATTGCCGCAGCCGGAAGGCTTGAGCCAGTGAATAGGCGCGAGGTAGCTGAAGCCCCATGCCCGCATCACGGAGAAGCCCGCTTCGAGGTATTCGTTGGTCGTCCACAGCCACAGGTGACACTCGGCAGCGGCAAGGTCTCCGACAGGGAGAGCCTTGATGGCGTCGAGCGTCATTGTGGGATACGGCAGTCTCTCCGCGCGCTTGTGCTTCGGCAAACGATACTTACCGGACATCGTCTGCTTCCACGGCGGGTCTGCCAGAATTGTGAGATAGTCGCCCATCAATCAACCAAAGAAGCCGCGCGCCTTTCAGAGCGCGGAGGATTCACCGCCGTCTCGCCTCTGTAACTAAACCTTTGAACGGGTTGGGGCGTTTGAATTCGCCGAGGCGGTTCAGGTGAACCCATATAGCAGCCCAATACCCGAACATCTGAAACTTGTACCGAGAGAGAGAGTCCCAAGCTTTACGCTCGGCCTCCTCTAACTCGGCTTCGAGTTTAACTGTCACCTCACTCATAAGCTCACTCGGCCGACATCGCCGCCCCGTCGGTGGCTCCGGAGTGCTCCATCGTCAGGGCTGGCGAGCGGCGCCGGCACCTATCGCCGGGAGTGACGGTGCTGCAGCACCGTCGTCCACGTCGACGAGATCTCGCAACTCTTCAATCTCCGAAAGAATCGCGTACCTCTCAAGCGCCGGCATCGTCTTCAGCATCGCCTTCCACCGCAGCTTCTTCCTCTTGATGCGCTCGCGCTCCCTGAAGTCCCGGCCCAGATAACGGTAATCGTGAAGCTCCAACGGCTCGGGGTAGTTCATCCAGACGTGCTCGGTCGCCTTCTTTCCCCGGCGCAGCGTCACCTCGAAAGAGACGGTGCGCCAGTCGCGGAAGGCGAGCCGGTACATCTTCGTGGTGTAGCCGGAGACCATCACCATCACGCCCGCGGGCAAGTCCAGGACGGCGCGCAGCAGGCGCTTGTGGTCTCTGAGGGTCATCTCGTGACGGTAGTAGTTGCGCTGACAGCTACGGGACGACATCACGTAGGGCGGGCGGGTCGAGGTAGAGAAGCTCTCCGCCGCGCCACGGGTAGAACTTCAGGAACTCGATGCCGTCGCCCACCATCAGCTTCAGCGATGCGGCCGGCGGCATCATCAGTTCCGGCGGTGAAGTACTCCTGAAGGCTTCGACCGCTCGAGCATCGGCGTCGATGCCGATGGAGTACCGGGCGGGGCGCTTCATGCGCATCACGGCACCCGAGCCGAGGAAGGGCTCGACGTAGGTGTGATGGGGCGGCATCAGGTTGATGAGCTGCTGGTAGACGCCCGCGCCGTTCTTTCCGCCTGGGTAGGTCATCACCACAAATCTTCTGTGTAGCGGAAGCCCTGAAACCCGCGCCGCTTCACCGGCTCCTCAGGCCAACTCACCGGGGCGGTAAGTACGGCCCACCATTTCGGCGTGAGGTCGTGCCCGTCCCACGATTTGACGGCGCGCCCGTCCCCTTCCTCGAAGTGCGAGATGTTCGCCCTGACGATGACCTTGCCCTCGACGATGAGGTAACAGTGCAGCACCTCGACGGTGGGCCGCTGCGCGAAGGCGATGTAGAGCACGTCGCGCTCCCCACTCTCTAGGGCTTTCAAGGCGTCGAGCATACGCGCGTGCGCCTTGTTCATCGCCTCATCGCTGGCCGTCTCTGCGCCGAAGTAGGGCAGCGTGCGGATGACTCCGGTCGGTCGGTTTCTCATCGTCGCCCCCTGCGCCGAAAGCCGCCGTTGTCGCGGATGACCTCGACGGTGAAGACGATGAAGGCGAAGATGAAGGCGACGACAATCATCAGTTAATCCCTCCCGTCTCGCCGATTCCCGGCAGCAACGGCGGCATCTTGCCGGTCTGGTAGCTCGTCTCAATTTGCGGCCGGAGGAACTCGCCGACCGTCTGCCCGTCGGGCAGCACGACGTAGGCGAGAAACTCTTCCTCAAAGGTCGAGATGCCCGACTCGACCACTTCGAGCTTCGCCTTCACAGCCAGCGCCAGAGCGCGCCACCTTTGCCGGCACGACTTCTCCCAACGCTCGTGCTGCTTCTCGATGGGCCGCGGCGCTTTCGTCTTGCCGTTGCCGGGGTACCAGTAGACGATGTCTTCGGCCGTGCGGCTCGGTAGAGGGACGATGAAACGCACCCGCCTGCCCTTGACCTCGAAGCCGATGGCCGCGCGCTCTTCCTCCTCGAAAAAAGCGAACTTCGTCGCCCCGTAGCGCGTGAGCGTCTGCTTAATCTCGGCGAGCGACTTATCGGCCGAGACTTCTGTGTTTTCCGCGTACTTCATCGGCATGCCTTTCCGTCAAAATCCGTCCAAGTTTCAGGTTCACGGTTCACAGTCCGGCCGCCCCTTACGGCGGGGCGTGCGCGCGCGCCTGCGCCGTCTCCGCGAACTGCGCGTAAAGCCCCTGCATCAATCGTTGCCCCCGTGGTCGCACGGCACGAGCCGCCCCGCGCCATCTACGAGCCGCCCCGTCACATGGGTTGTGCGCGCCACCCCGTCAACGCCCATCGCGTGAACCTGCTTGATGACCTTCACCCATCCCGACCCGTCGCAGCGCGGGCACGCAGGGTTGCGCGGAGCCCGCGCCGGCTGCGGTTGCGGTGTCGGGGCTTGCGGGGCTTTCAGCGAGTGCGGGTCGCGCTCCGTCGAGAGCCACTTGAGCAGCGTGGCGAGCGTGGGCCGGGCGTTGTACTTCTGAACGAGCTTGTCGTAGACCTTGCGCACGTCGAGGTGTGCCCACTGCGGGCTTTGAGAAAGCTCT
>DASWNR010000173.1:0-20957 GCA_036399155.1 Pyrinomonadaceae bacterium | reverse complement strand
GGCGAGTACGTCATCACGAACGTCGAGCCGAAGACCTACGAGAGCCTGATGGCGCGCGTCTTCGACACCGACTCCTTCGTCTTCGCCACCACGGGCATCGCGGGGCTCAGCTCCGCCAAGTACGAGGTCGCCGCCGACAGGACGCTCTTCGTGCGCCCCACTCACCTCTTCAAGGGCGACCTCAAGCCGGTCAGCCCGAAGGCGGGCTCGAAGGTCGGCGCGCAGGGGCTTGAGCTGAAGTGGCAGGAGTACCCCGACGCGGCCTACTACAAGTTCAGCCTCTACCCGACGGAGGCGTCCGTCACCTCGCCCTACATCAACCAGCGCGTCGAGGGGACGACGTTCGCCGCCGACAAGCCGCTCCCGAAGGGCGAATACCGCTGGCAGATGGAGGCGTACAACGCCGGCGACCAGAAGCTGGCCGAGAGCGCCGGGGACTTCAAGTTCACCGTCACGGACGGGCCGTGATTCTCACCGCGGCGAACGACTCACCATGACGAACAGGGGATTCAAGATCGGGTGGATGTCGGTCGACGGCGACGCCGACCCTTACTACTACGTGCGCCTCATGGACATGATCCGCGGCGGGAGGGAGGACGACCCGGCGCAGTACCGCTCCGTCTTCGACGCGCTCGGGGTCGCGGCCGGCGACGAGGTGCTCGACGTGGGCTGCGGGACGGGCGGCGGCGTCCGGGCTCTGGCGACGCGCTTCCCCGAAGCCGGGCGCGTCGTCGGCATCGACAAGAGCGAGACGATGGTGGCCGAGGCGCGCGCGCGCACCGCCGCCGCCGCCGTCCCCGCCGGGGCGTGCGCGCCCGTCGAGTTCCGGGTCGCGGACGCGCACCAGCTACCCTTCCCCGAAGCCTCGTTCGACGCGACCTACTCGCTGCGCGTCTTCGAGATCATCGGCGAGCCGCGCGACGCGCTCTCCGAGATGGCGCGCGTGCTGCGCCCCGGCGGGCGCCTCGTCGTCAACGGGCCGGACGTGGACGCGTGGACGATAGACGCGGCCGACCGCGAGGTGACGCGCAAGGTTCTGCACTACGCCTGCGACTTCGAGACGAACGGCTGGGTCGGGCGACAACTCGCCGGGTGGTGCAGGGAGCTGGGGCTCGTCGACATTAGCGTCGTGCCCGTCGGGCTCTGCATCACGGAGTTCGGGCCGATCTACGACCTCTGCCTGCGCGTCTTCGCCGAGCGCGCGGTCGCCGCCGGGGCCGTCACGGCCGCGCAGGTCGAGCGCTGGGTGGAAGATTTGCGCGAGCGCGACCATAAGGGACAGTTCTTCAGCAGCCAGATGCTCTTCCGCGTCTCAGCGCGTAAGCCGTGAAGGCGGTAGACGGTAGATAGTAGTCAGTAGGAATACTAAAACGGCGCGCCTTGACCTTCGGGCCGAGACGCGCCGCATGTCTTTTCTACTGACTACTGTCTACTGACTACTGTCTACTGACTACTGCACCGTGGAGGGGAGGAGCGAGCCGCGGCGGTCGGTGGCGACGCCGAGGCCGTCCTCGATGACGCCGATCATGCCGTGGAAGTGTATCTCGCTGCCCGAGAGGACGAGCAGCACGTCGCCCGCGCGCACGTCCGGGTTCTCGACGCGGAAGCGGACGACCGTCGCGCGGCCGTTCGAGTCTTCGAGCGTCTCGAACTCGAAGGTGGCGGCGTCCACGACCACGGTCTGCGAGTTGTTAGTGTATGTGGGTCTCTCTTCGGACATCTTAAAAATCACCTCCCGCGCCGGGCGCGGCCTTTAAAAATTTTCCGGACGAAAAGCCCTGCCGTAGAGCCCCTGGTAGGCCCAGCCCAGCACGCGCGCCTCGGCCGTGCAGAGCGTTTCGAGCCAGCAGCAGTTTAGATAGATGTCGCGCTCGCGCCGCGAGGGAATCTTCTCCGCCTCGTTGACGACCGAGGTCTCCTCCGAAGGCTTCAGCCCATAAGCCTCGGAGATGGCCTCGTTCGTCTGCCGCGCGTCTTCGAGCGCGCCGAGCAGCTCCTTTATCCAGCCGTGAAGCCCCGCCTCGGTGTCGTGCACGACGAGCGCCTGCATGACGCCGACCGCGAGCCTGTCCTCCGCGCGGTTAAAGCCGACCGGCTCTTCCCCGCCCTGCTGCCCCGCCTGCTCCTCCTGCTGACGCCACTGGAAGAGCGCCTCGACCGCCGGGAAGCGCACGACCACGACGCGCTCGTCGTAGTCGAGGAACCACTGGATGACGCCGGCGAGCGACGAGGGCTCGACGCGCCCCTCGGCGTCGCGCCGGAGCGCGGGCGGCCCCTGCGTCCCGCCCGCGCCGGCCCCCGAGTCTGGCTTCGTCCGAGACATCACGAACTCGCGACCGGCTCGCCCGCCTCGACGCCTGCCGACTCGCCCCGGCGCTTCAGGTACTTGCCGAAGTAGCCGTTCCACGGCGGGATGACGACCGAGACCGCGCCCTCGGCCCGCGCCTGACACGAGAGCCTGATGAGCGGGCGCGGCTCGTCCGTCTCGACGTAGCCGAAGAGCGGCATCATCTTGCGCTCGCGCCAGTCGGTCTCCGAGAGCTTCTCCGCGCCGCCGAGCACGCCGACCCAGCACGTCCCGCACGAGGCCGAGCGGCACTGGACGGGGATGGGGCCTTCGTCCACGGTGCAGCGCGGGTCGGACTCGTGCCACGGGCGCTTGTCCGTGGCGGCGGCCGATGCGACCTCCTGCGTGTCGACGGCGCGGAAGCGGCGGCCGTCGGCGTTCTCGTCCCAGACGACCGTCCACTGTTTGTCGGACGTGCGCAGGAAGCCGAAGAGCCCCTGCGAGTCGTCCTTCGCCCTCTCGCGCAAGACCTCGTCGGGCGTGCGCTTCAGGTGCCTGCGGTCGATGAGGACTTCGCCCGGCGTCCTCTTGAACTCTTCGATCCCGACCTGCTGCAAGGCCATCAGGCCGACGGCCGAGACGGCGGTCGTCAAAGACTCTTCGACCTTGCGCCCGGCGGCGACCTCGCGCGCGACTCCGCGCACGACCTCGGCGAGCGTGACGGCCGAAGGCACGTCACCGGCTTCGGCCAGACGTACGACGGCGCGCTTCACCTCGGGCCAGAAGCGGTGGCCGTAGAGGAACCTGTGCGACGAGTCGAGCTGGTCTTTGAGGTACCAGCTCCCCTGCATCAAAAGCTCCTGCGCGAGTTTGGCCGGGTCATCCGCCGCCTCGAAGGCGCGGAGCAGCGCAAGCGGGTAGAAGCGAAACCAGATTTGCGCGGCGTTCCTGTCGACCTCGTGTATTGACGGCAGGAGCGTCGTCAAAGTCTCGCGCCACGCCGCGTCGTCGTGCCCGTCGAGGAAAACTTCAAGCGGGGTCTCTCTCTTACTGCTCATGGCTCCTCTGTGAAAACTCTTCGGAAAATAGGATGACAACCGAAACGCAGAGTTTACCCGTCTTCGCGCGCGCAGACAAACGCCGTAGGGCAGTAGACGGCAGTCGGTAGACAATAGTCGGTAGCCGCTCCGCGCCGCCGGCGCGTACGCGACCCGGTTAACGAGGGTTTTTCTACCGACTACTGTCTACCGACTACTGTCTACTGATTTGTTGCCGCTCAGACAGACTCTAGCCACAGTCCGCGTGCTACAGTACGGCACTTATGGGCGAGGGAGAGTCGAAGCGTCTGGGCGACGTGACGGTGGGCGAGGCCAAGCGCGCGGCCGTCTACGCGGCGGCGGTCGGCGTGGCGCTCTACCTCTTCGCGATGATGCTCGGCGAGGTGGCGGTGGCGCTGCTGCTCGGGACGGTGGCGGGCGTCTACCTGCTCCCCGTCCAGGAGTGGCTTGAGCGGCGCCTGCGCGCGCGCGCCGGGAGCGCGCTCGTCACCATCGCGCTCATCGTCGTCCCGCTCGTCGCGACCGTCGGCTACGGCTGGTACGAGATGTCTGGCTACTCGGCCGCCGTGCAGGACGAGAGGCGGCGCGAGCAGGTCATCGCCGGCATCAGCTCGTCGCTCTCCGAGTACGTCGCGGTCGAGAACACGCGCGCCGTCTTACAGAACGCCTTCGCAGAGGCTTTCGTCCGCTCGGGCGAGGCGCTCGCCGATTTGAAGAAGCGCACGGCGCTGCTGCTCGTCTCGGCGACCGTCTTCTTCTTCACGCTCTTCTACGTGCTGACGCAGCGCGCACGCCTCGCCGCGTACATCAAGCTGAGGGTGCCGGGCGACTTCCTCCCCTTCTACGACCGGCTGGTCTTAAACGTCGGCGGCGCGCTGCGGGGCGCGCTCTTCGCCGTGATGATAGACCAGACGTTGAAGGCGGTCGTCATCCTCGTCATGAACCTCGTCTTCGGCGTCCCGCTCGCGGTGGCGCTCGCGCTCGTCACCTTCCTCATCGGCTTCTTCCCGCTGCTCGGCGAGTGGGCCGTCTACATCCCCGTCAGCGTCTACCTGCTCGTCTTCGCGCACAACCCCGGGGCGGCGTCCGCCTACCTGCTCATCGGCGTGACGATGACAATCGGCTCGTCGCTCGTGCTCCGGCCGAAGCTCGCCGCCCGCGGCGCCGAGCGCTTCAACTTCTACTGGATGCTGGTCGGATTGGTGACGGGCGTCTACGCCTTCGGCATCCCCGGCGTGGTGCTGGGGCCCGCCATCCTCGGCTTCGCCAAGGCGCTGATGGACACGCTCGTCGGCGAGGTCAAGTACGAGACCTCGCTCCTGAAAGAGGAGCGGGCGCAGGCGAGCGAGGAGACGGCGGCGCGCGCGGCCGAAGAGCGCGAAGACCTCAGCCCGGCGGCCAGGTGAGGCGGCGGCCGCCGAGGACGTGGACGTGTATGTGGAAGACGGTCTGCCCCGCGTCCGCCCCGGTGTTGATGACGGTGCGGAAGCCGCCCCCGGCGTGACCCGCCTCGCGCGCGACGCGCGCCGCGACGACGAGGAGGTGCCCGAGCAGCGCCTCATCGCCTTCGGAGGCTTCGTTCAAAGACGCGACGTGCGCGCGCGGGATGACGAGCGCGTGCGTCGGGGCCTGCGGGTTGATGTCGCCGAAGGCGACGGCGCGCTCGTCCTCGTAGAGCTTCGCCGCGGGAATCGCTCCCGCCACTATCTTGCAGAAGATGCAGGTCTGTTCGGCCATCTGAAAATCACCCCCTGAAGCCGGGATAGCTCAACCGGAAAAATTCTACACGCACCCGCGCTCAGCGCCACGACGGGGCGAGGCCGTTTCTCACGAGCAGCCGCGCGTCCGTGCCGTCCGTGCGCATCACCCAGAGGTCAACGCCCTTGTCGTCGTCCAGCTTCCCGGCGCGCTCGAAGACGACCCACGCGCCGTCGGGAGAGACGTCGAAGGCGCGCGCGTACTCGCCCTCGTACTTCGTCAACTGCGCGGCGCGCTTCGTCGCCAGATCGTAGCGGAAGATGTTCCCGAACTCGTAGGCGAGGTCGGGGAACGAGTAGAGGAAGCCGGAGCCGTCGGGCAGCCAGCGCAAATCCGAGAGGAGCTGGAGGTCTAGCTCGCTGAAGGCGTGGAGTTTGGTGCCGGGGTGCGCGGCGCCCTCCCTGACGCGGTGGATGCTGGTGCCTTCGCCGTCGGAGTTCGCGCTGTAGATGACCTGGTCGGCGAGCGCCGGCGTCGGCCCCCAGTCCCACGCGCACGCGCCCGACGGCTGCACGCCCGCGAAGAGCTTATCGAAGACAAGCTCGCCGGGCCTGGGCTGTGCGGGCACGGTGCTGATGAGGCAGAGGCCGTTGCGGTAGCTCAGTCGCGAGCCGTCGCCGCGCCAGACGGGGCGGAAGGCGCCGAAGAGTTCGTAGCCGTCGCCGCTGATGCCGAAGGCGGGCGCGGTGATCGTCCGCCCGGCCTTCACGTCAACGCCGGGGATGAACCAGCGGTGCTGCCCGTACATCGCGACCACCGGCTGCGCGTGGTCGCCGAAGTCGGCCACGGACTTGAACAGGAGCGTCCTCGAAGAGCCCGGCGGCAGCGTCACCGCCTGCGGCTCGTCCGCGCCGACGACGTAGACGAAGAAGACGCCCGCGCTCGCGCGCGACTGCTTCCAGACGGGCTGCTCGTTGCGCACGGTGACGCTCACCGCGCCCTTCGGGTAGCGCGCGAGTTCGCCGTGGTCGGGCGCGTTCGTTATCTTGCGCAGGCCCTTGCCGTCGGCGCCGACGGCGTAGATGTCCGCGTGATAGAGCGAGACGACGTTGAGGTGACTGCTTGAGAAGGCCAGCTCCCTGCCGTCGGGCCGCCACGCGAGGTCGTGGATGGCCGAGCCTTCCTTCGCGTACTCGTGCGTCCAGAGCCGGCGGTCGTTCGAGCCGTCCGCTTCGACGAGACGTATCTCCGTCCCGCCGCGCACGTACGCGATGGTTCCGCGCGCCGGGGTCGAAGACGAACCCTGCGGAGTCGAAGCCTGCTGAGTCGAACCCTGCGAAGTCGAAGCCTGAACGGGCGGGCCGGCGGCGGCCTGCGTCGGCGTCGGGGCGGCGTCCGTGGCGGGCGGCGGGTTTGCAGCGGGAGGCTGATTCAGGGGCTCCGACTTCTTCGCGGCGGCGGCGGCGGCCGCCGCGACCCAGTCGGTGCCGGGAGCCTTGACCCCGGGAGTCGCGGACGGGCGGCCCTTCTGCGCGGGGGGCGACGACGCCGCGCCGCCCTGCGGGGCGGACGCGACAGAACGCCGCACGGCGCGGCCTTCGGCCCTGCGGCCGTAGGCGAAGTTGTCGAGGAGCAGACCGGTCTGACCCCGCGGCGGCCGGAAGCTGACCGAGACGATTGACGCCTCCGAGACGAAGCCGACAAACGCGGCAGACGGGCGGTCGAGGGTGTTGACGACGACCTTGTGCGCGCGCCCGTCCTCGGTCGTCGCGGTGACTTCGACCGCACCGGCGTAGGGCTGCTGCGTCCAGAGGTCACAGCCGACGGCCGTCGTGCCCGCCGGCAGGGTCACGTCGAGCGAGGCGTTGCCCGGACGGTTCGGCGCGGCCCAACCGAGGACGGGGAGCGTCCCCGTGTTGAGCATCGGGTTTCCGGCGCCGTAGTGCGCGCTCAGGACGTAGATTCGGCCCGGCCCGAACCTCGCGCCGCCGCTCGCGCGGAAGCTCACGCCGCCCAACGACAGCCCCTCCTCCGCCCGGTACATGCCGAACCCGCGCGCCGGCGCCGCCGAGCCGAAGTCAATGACGGTAAGCCCGCGCGACGCCGACGCGAAAGCCTCGCGGCCGTCGATGTGTTCGACGCCGGTCTGCGCCGCGCCGCCCGCCGCGAAGTAGACGGCGGCGGCGGCGACGAGCGCGTAGAGCGCGGCCCTCCTGCGAGAAGTGTTTCCCAAGCCCGTTTGCTCCTCCGGCGCGTTGGCGGCGGGAGAGAGGTTTCGCCGCGTCCGCCGACGGGGCGACGCCGAGGGGGAGAGTCGCGGCGCGCGAAATGTCTTAGGGGTAGATGTACTCGGGCCAGTCGAGGTCGTCGTCCGCCGGCGAATGATTCTTCGGCGCAGCGGGTGTCGCGGCTTTGACGCCGCGCACCTCGCCGTCGTGGGCGTCGTCGGGCTCGAAGCGTCTCGGGCTTCGCGCGCCGGCGCTCGCGGGGACGACGAGCGTGTACCAGACGAGGACGAAGGTGAGGACGAGCGCGAGCATCTGCCGCCTCAACTCCTCCCTGCCGAGCGGCGCGCGCCGCCCGGCCGCCAGACTCAAAGTTGCCGTCATGCCCTCAACGTCTCCGCCGGCGGGAGCTGCGCCGTGACCGACTCGCGCAGACGCTCGATGTCGGCGCCGACGGCGCGCAGCTTGGCCTCTATCTTCTCGTAGCCGCGGTCGATGTGGTAGACGCGCTCGATGATCGTCTCGCCGCGCGCCGCGAGCCCCGCTAGCACGAGCGAGGCCGAGGCGCGCAGGTCGGAAGCCTGCACGCGCGCGCCCGAAAGCTCCGACGGGCCTTCGACGACCGCCGTGCTGTTGCTCTCCACGCGAATCGCCGCGCCCATGCGCTGCATCTCGGAGGCGTGCATGAAGCGGTTCTCGAAGATGGTCTCGGTGACGCGCGACGCGCCGGCGGCCTGCGTCATCAGGGCCATGTACTGCGCCTGCATGTCGGTCGGGAAGTCCGGGTAGGGCTCGGTCGTCACGTCGCGCGCGACCAGCCCCTTCGCGGAGCGGCGCGCGTGCAGGGTCGTCGGGTTGACCTCTTCTATCTCGACGCCGGCGTCGCGCAGGCGCTCGACGACCGCGCCGAGGTGGAGCGGCTGACAGTCCTTCACCTCAAGCTCGCCGCCGGTGATGGCGGCGGCGACGAGGAACGTCCCCGTCTCGATGCGGTCGGGGATGATGGTGTGCTCCGCGCCGCCGAGGGCCTCGACGCCTTCAATCGTTATCGTGTCGGTGCCCGCGCCGCGCACGCGCGCGCCCATGCGGTTGAGCAGGTCTGCGAGGTCTTCGACCTCCGGCTCGCGCGCCGCGTTGCGCAAGACGGTCGTGCCGCGCGCGAGCGTCGCCGCCATCAGGAGATTCTCCGTCCCCGTCACCGTCACTTTGGGGAAGGTCACGTCCGAGCCGACGAGGCGGCCGCCCTTCGGCGCGCGCGCGACGATGTTGCCCGCCTCCAGACTCACCTGCGCGCCGAGCAGCTTCAACGCTTCGAGGTGGAGGTCGATGGGGCGCGTGCCGATGGCGCAGCCGCCCGGAAGACTGACCTTCGCCTTGCCGAAGCGCGCGACGAGCGGCCCGAGCGCGAGCACGGAGGCGCGCATCGTCTTGACCAGCTCGTACGGGGCCTCGAACAGCTCGATGTTGGCGGCCGTTATCTTGTGCGTCCGCAGGTCGGGCACGAGCACGGTCGCGCCGAGGTCTTCGAGCAGGCGGCGCTGCGTCATGCAGTCGCGGACGTAAGGGACGTTGTGGAGCGTGACGGTCTCGGGCGTCAGTATCGCCGCCGCCAGGCACGGCAGCGCCGAGTTCTTCGCCCCGCTTACGGTCACGCGGCCGCTCAAAGGCCGGCCGCCGGTGATTCTGAATTTGTCCATAAGTTGTTCGGGTTTTAGACCCGCGGATTTTAACACGCGGCGCCGACCGCAGGCCACGCCGCCGCCGACAATGCCGACGACGGCGCGCCGCTCAGACGAGCCTGAGCGCGACGGTGCGGGGGATGCCCTGCAAGTCTTTGTGTACGTCGAGCAGCGCCCAGACCGCCGGGTCGATGAGCGCGGCGACCCGCTCGTGCTGATTAAAGCCAATCTCCAGGAGGAGCACGCCCCCCGGCTTGAGGAAGCGCGGCGACTCCGCGACCAGGCGGCGGATGACCGAGAGGCCGTCGCCGCCCGGCGTCAGTGCGACGCGCGGCTCGTGCTCGCGCACCTCGCGTTGCAGACCTTCGAGGTCTACTTCGGCGACGTAGGGAGGGTTCGACGCGACGAGGTCGAAGCGGACGCCCTCGTGCCCGCCCGCCCCGAGCGCGTCGAAACAGTCGGAGACGAGTAGCCGCAGACGCCCGCCGACGCCGTGGCGCTCGGCGTTGCGCCCGGCGACGCGGAGCGCGCCGTCGGAGATGTCGAGCGCGAATCCGCGCGCGTCCGCGCGCTCGCGGAGCAGCGTGACGGCGATGCAGCCCGAGCCCGTGCCGACGTCGCACACGAGCGGCGCGTCCGCCCCTTTCAAAAGTTCGAGCGCCGTCTCGACCAGAAGCTCGGTCTCGGGGCGCGGGATGAGCACGTCGGGCGTGACCTCAAATTCCAGCCCGTAGAACTCCTGACGGCCGGCGATGTACTGGAACGGCTCGCCCGAGGCGCGGCGCGCGACCGCGTCGCGGAAGGTCGCGCGCTCGGCCGGCGTCAGCGCCTCGTCGGCGTGCGTGATGAGGAACGCCGAGTCGCGCCCCGTCGCGTGCGAGAGGAGCGAGCCGGCCTCGCGCCGCGGCTCGGACAGCCCCGCGACGCGCAGCGCCGTCGCCGCCTCGCGCAGCGCCTCCGCGATCGTCAATTCCTCAAGCGGCTCGTCCAAAACTCACCCCGTCCCCCGTCCGAAAGTCCCGCGCGTCCGAAGTCGCGCTCCCGCGCGTGGCCTGCGCGGCGCGGGCTGGGCTATAATACGCGGCAACCGAGGCAAGACGATAATTCACCCGACGCGCCGGGCCGCGCGGAGCCCATGAAGGGTTTTCGCGGGCGCGCGCGGCGGATTTCGAGGAGGGAGGCTTAAAACACTTGAAGGCCGAATTACACATCCAGGGCATGCACTGCGACGCGTGCGCCGGGCTCATCAAGGACACGCTCGAAGACACGGCCGGCGTCCACAGCGCCGAGGTCAACTTCGGCGGGAAGACGGCGGTCGTCAACTTCGACGAGAACGTCGTGCAGCAGAAGACGCTCGTCAAGAAGATTCAGGACATCGGGTACAACGCGACCGAGGGAGACCAGCAGCAGCAGGGGGCGACCAACAATGGCTGAAGAGACGGCAGTGAACTCGCAGATTACAGACGCGGTAGAGCAGAACAACGACAACCCCGTGGACGACCGCGGCACGGACGCGGCCGGCGGGCTCGAACTACTGCGCCGCCTGCGCGACAACGGCTTCGAGTCGGACGACGAGAAGTTCGCCGTCGTGCTCGGCCGACCCGTCAAAGAGGTCGCGGCCTGGATGGAAGGCTCCGAGCCGCCCGACGACGACATCATCATGAAGGCCCGCGGCATCGCCAAAGAGCGCGGGATAGAAATCGAGTAGACGTGGGACGGTAGTCAGTAGTCAGTAGGCGCACCGCGTCGCGGCCGCCGACTGATTCACCCCAAGGTTTTTAACGCCGGGGTCTTCTACCGACTACTGTCTACTGTCTACTTTCCACTTCTACAATGAACGAAAGGGTCAGCCGCGCCGCGCGCACGCTCGTCGAGTCGTACTCGGACGAGGGGGTGAAGATTCATCACCTCGACCGCCGGCCGCTGCCGTCGCGCGACGCGGCCGTGGCGGCGCTCGACGCGCTACAGGAGCTTCTCTTCCCCGGCTACGCCGGCGCGCAGGGGCTGACCGGCGCTTCGCTGCGTCTTCACGTCGAGTCGCGCGTGGCGTGGCTCTACGAGACCCTGACCGAGCAGATAACGCGCGCCGCGGGGCACGGGCACCTGCTCGAAGAGGCTTGCCCGGTCACCGACCGGGAGGCGACCGAGTGCGCCGAGGAGTTCATCGCGCGCCTCCCCTCCGTGCGCGAAGTCCTCGCCACGGACGTGCGCGCCGCCTACGACGGCGACCCGGCCGCGCGCTGCTACGACGAGATCATCTTCAGCTACCCCGGGCTCTACGCCATCATGACCTACAGGCTGGCGCACGAGCTGCACGGGCTGAACGTCCCGCTCATCCCGCGCATTATGACCGAGCACGCGCACAGCCGCACCGGCATCGACATCCACCCGGGGACGCGCATCGGCCCGAGCTTCTTCATCGACCACGGCACCGGCGTCGTCGTCGGCGGCACGGCCGTCATCGGCGCGAACGTCAAGCTCTACCAGGGCGTCACGCTCGGCGCCTTCTCCTTCGACAAGGACGCCGACGGCCATCTCGTCCGCCACACCAAGCGCCACCCGACCATCGAGGACGACGTGGTCGTCTACGCCGGCGCGACGATTCTCGGCGGCGACACCGTCATCGGCCGCGGCTCGGTCATCGGCGGCAACGTCTGGCTGACGCACTCCGTCCCGCCCGGCACGCGCGTCCTCCAGGACTCGCCGCGCCTCCGCATCATCACCCCCGAAGAGGCCGCGGCCTCCTGAAGTCGAAGCGTTAGGAGGGCACGGATGAAACTTGCCGAACGCGTCACCATCGACCCCGACATCTGCCACGGAAAGCCGTCCATCCGCGGGCTGCGTTACCCGGTCGAGACGATCCTGGAACTGCTCAGCTCGGGGATGACGACCGAGGAGATTCTGGCCGACTACGAAGACCTCGAACGGGAGGATGTCCTGGCGGCGTTGGCTTTCGCGGCCCGGCTCAGTCAGGTTAAGAGAATCGAGGCCGCGCCGGATGAAATTTCTCGTTGACGCCCAGCTCCCGCGCCGGCTGGCGCGGCTGCTCCGGGGGGCGGGGCATGAGTCGATACACACACTCGACCTCCCGCTCGGCAACCGCACGACCGACGCCCTGATCAACGACTTCTCGGCCCGAGAACACTTTGTCGTCATCACGAAGGACGCCGATTTCGTAAACTCTTTTATCCTCTACCGGCGACCGTACAAGCTGCTGCTCGTTTCGACGGGTAATATTAGAAACTCGGACTTGGAGTCCCTGCTCTTGTCGAACCTCGAAAGGCTGGCCGAAGGGTTCGATTCGTTCGACTTCATCGAGTTGAATCAACGCGCGCTAATTTTTCACGTGTGACGGCCCGCGGATTCAGCCCGAGGAGGCCGCGGCCTCTTGAAAGCGTCGGGAATTTAAGACGGCCATCCCGCGGGACGGCGGCCGTCATCGTATGCTCGGACGCGGCGCACGCTCCTTCGCGCCGCCGAAGGCATCTCTCCATAAACTTCCGCAGACATCACCAACCGAGGAGGAGATTCTATGTACAACGTACGGAGCCGCCGGTCTTTCGCGGGCGGCGCAGGACTTCTGGCGCTGCTGCTGTTCGCGGCCGCCGCGCCGTCGTCGGCGCAGGACAGGCAGACGCGCTACGCCGTCGAGCGCGCGCAGGTCGGCGTGAGCGGGAAGATCATCCAGGAGCGCGGTGGCGGCTGGCAGAGCGTCACCTTCGACCAGACGCGCACGCAGACGTGGCGCGTCTCGGACAGGCAGACCGGCGTGCGAGGCGCGGGGCGTCACGCGCCCGGCGACGCGACCCCCGACCGCCCGTTCACATACGAGGCCGTCGTCGATCACCGCAACGGGAAGATTGAGAGTGTGAGCTACGACATGGCCGGCGGCCGTCCCGGCGGCGGCGGCGGGCGCGACGACAGTCGCGCCCCGCGCTGGCTCGTCGGCACCTTCTACGGCCGCAGCCCCTCCGCGTCGAACCGCAGCAGGCGCGTCACACTGACGGTCACGCGCGACGGCGACGCCACGGCCGTCTACGACAATGGCGCGCGCGAGCAGGGCACCTACGACAACGGCCGGATACGCTTCAACGCGTCGGACTCCTGGGACGTGAGCCGTGTGGACGGCGGCATCCGCGCGGCTTCGGGCAGGCGCTCGGAAGTTCTCACCCTCAACGGTTCGGGCAGCGGCTATGGGAACAACAACGACGACGACGACGGCGGCCGCGTGCCGCGCTGGATGCGCGGGACTTTCCGCGGCACGACCGACACCGGCGAGTCCGAGTTGACCATCCGGGCCGACGGCACCGCCACCGCGCGCGCTCTCACGAAGAACCAGAGCTTCCGGGGCACCTACTCGGAAGGCAGGCTGCGTTTCGACTGGGGGACTTACGAGGTCGAGCGCACGAGCGACGGCATACGCACCGTGGACGTGAACAACCGCAACAGCACAGAGTACCGCCGCACGGCCAACTAGCGACGGCTCGGGGAGGGAGCTTTCTGCCGCGCCGGCGTTGGAAACGGGCGCGCATTAGGAGTTTCTTGAGGGCGTAAGGTTAGAGTAGTTTTTCTTTCCTCCGCCGGTGACGCCGAAACCCCCACGTCCTTCGGGACTGGGGGTTCGGTCGTTTCAGGGGCGGTAGTTAAACGAAGTTGGCCGTGCAAGGGAGCGACCCTCGATGAGCGTCTTCTCAAAAAGCCTGCTGCTTTTCCTGCTCAACTGGCTCGACGCGCAGTTGACCGTCCTCTGGGTGCGCGGCGGCGTGGCGACCGAGGGCAACGGGCTGATGGCCTACCTGCTCGACCTCGGCAACGCGCCCTTCCTCTCGACCAAGCTCGCGGTCGGCGCGCTCGTCGCCTACACGCTCTACCGCTTCTCGCACCTCGCGCTCGCGCGGCGCGGCCTCCAATTCGTGCTCGCGCTCTACCTCGCGCTGATGTTCGTCCACGCCGCGACGGGCGCCGCCGCGCTCGGCTGGCAGCCGCCCGAGGCGCTCGCCTCCGTGTTCCGCATCTTCTCCTAAACTCCCGACACGCGCGCGCGCACCCCGCGCCGCCCCAGGCAACGGAACTTTTTCGCCCCGCCGGCCGAATCAAGGCGGAGGTGCGCGCGGGGGACGAAGTCTCGCGCGTGCGAACCGCCGCGGGCAGCGCTTCGTAGTAAAATTGTCCGCCGCGCCGGAAGATGCCCGGAGCGGGCCGGCGGGCCCGCCCGAAACGCGCAACGGTCGCGTCGCGGGGGGCATCCTAACTGGGAATTTTTACCGGCGGGTACTTTATGAAATCTTCAAGGAACAAAGTCATGTACCAAGTCTCCGCACGTCAGATTTTGTCCATCGCGCTGCTCTCGGCGGTGCTCGCCGCGGCCGGCGTCGCGTGCTTCGACCGCTGGGGCGCGCACCTCAACCGGCCGACCGCCGCCTTCAACCCCGACGACTCGGCCGCGACGGCGGGCGTCGCGGGGATAACCGACCCCTCGGTCGCCACCGACGAGCAGAACAACATCGAAGTCTTCCGCGCCATCTCGCCCGGCGTCGTCTCGGTCAACACGACGCGGCAGCCGCGCAGCTACTTCGACGCCGGAAGGCGCGGCGGCGGCACCGGCTCGGTCATCGACGACCAGGGGCACGTCCTGACCAACCACCACGTCATCGAGGGCGCGGACGTGGTCACGGTCAGCCTCGGCGGCGACAAGACATACCCGGCGCGCGTCGTCGGCAGCGACCCCGACACGGACCTCGCCGTCATCCAGATAACGGGCGCGCGCGAGGGGCTGAAGGTCGTCCCGATGGGCGACAGCGACCGCCTCTCGGTCGGGCAGAAGGTTCTGGCCATCGGCAACCCGTTCGGCCTCGACCGCACGCTGACGACCGGCGTCATCTCCGGCCTCCAGCGACCCATCGAGGCGCGCAACGGCCGCATCATCGAGGGCGCCATCCAGACCGACGCCTCCATCAACCCGGGCAACTCGGGCGGGCCGCTGCTCGACTCGCAGGGGCGCATGATCGGCATCAACTCGCAGATACTCTCGCCCGACGGCGGCGGCTCGGTCGGCGTCGGCTTCGCCGTCCCGGTCAGCATCGCCAAGCGCATCGTGCCGCAGCTCATCCGCGACGGCCGCGTCGTCCGGCCCAAGCTCGGCATCTACCCGCGCGCCGTCACCGACCTGCGCGGCATACGCCTGCCGGTCGAGTCGGGGCTGCTGATTTTGCAGGTCGACCCGAACGGCTCGGCCGCCGCCGCCGGCCTGCGCGGGCTCTCCGAGACGCCCGAGGGCGACCTCGTCGTCGGCGACATCATCGCCGCCGTCGACGGCGAGAAGGTCGAGAGCCAGAACGACCTCTACCGCATCATGGACAAGCACAAGTTCAACGACGTGGTGCAGGTCGAGGTCGTGCGCGGCGGCGGCCAGCGCGCCACCGTCCCCGTCCGCCTGCTCCCGGAGCGACCCGGCCGCGGCGGCGCCACGCGCCGCGAGTGACGGCGGCCGACGTTTGAAGGTTTAAAAGCTGAGGCCGCGGGACTGCGTTTGACTTCGCAGTCCCGCGGCCTCTAGCCTTTTCGCGTGAGAGAGACCGAGCACTTCGTCAACGAGGGTTTCGGCTGGGAGTGCAGGCGCTGCCGCGGGGCGTCGGGCGCCGGGGCGAAGGAGCGCGGCGGCGCGGAGTCGCCGGCGACGAAGGCCGGCTCGCTCGCGCGCTTCTTCCGCGAGGGCGAAGCCGAGGAGGGCGGGCCGCGTCTCTCGGCGGCGGCGCTCGCACAATGGGCGGACGAATCGCGCGCGCGCCTGCGCTGCCCCGCCTGCGGCGTCGAGGAAGAGTTCAAGGGGTAGGCCGCGTGTTCAAGCTTCCGGAGAGTATGAAGCTGCCGCCGGGTCGCAAGCCTTCGCGGCTCGAACGCGCCGAGTGGTTCTTCACCTTCCTCGTCTTCTTCGCGGGCTTCTTCTACCTCGCGCGCGAGGCTCGAACCGACGCGCAGTGGTACTTCCGCGTCGGCTCTATCTGCGTCGGCGTCGCGGGCTGGCTCGTCGTGCAAATCCTCAAGCGCAGGCGCTGACCGCCCCGCGCGTCTCACCCGCCCTTAATCTTCAGACAGGTGCCGCCCCGCCCGCACTGCATCTCGTACGAGGCGTTGCGCCACGGCGCGCGCGAATTTCAAGTCTCGTTCGTTAAGTCTCGGTCGTGTTGAGCAGCCGTCGCAGCTCGGTGACTCGCCCCTCGGGCGAGCCGTAGAGGGCGCGGTAGTCCTCGATGCTGCGTCGGATGGTTTCGAGCGCGGCGTCGCGTCCGTACACCTCGGCGATCTCGACGCGACGCGGCGACTCCTGCGGGAGCTGCTTGTAGGTGAGGAAGTAATGTTGGAGCCGGTCGATGAGTCCGACGGGGGCCTGCGCGAGGTCTTCGATGTGGCCGTAGGCCACGTCGTTCTCAAGGACGGCGATGATCTTGTCGTCGGCCTCGTTGCCGTCGATCATGCGCAGGCCGCCGACGGGCACGGCGCGGACGAGGAAGCCGGCGTGCGCGGCAGGGCGCTCCGTGAGTACGCACACGTCCATCGGGTCGCCGTCGCCGCGCACGGCCGCGCCGCGCCCCGTCGTCTCGCGGCACAACTCGCCGACGAGGTCGCCGCAGAAGGTCTGCGGGATGAAGCCGTAGAGCGTCGGCGGGAACGAGGAGAAGCGCTGCGGGCGGTCAACCTTCAGGTGCCCCGACTGCTTGTCTAGCTCGTACTTGACCGCGTCGGTCGGGACGATCTCGATGTACGCGTTGACGACGCGCGGCGATTCCGCGCCCGGCGAGATGCCGTGCCACGGGTGCGCCTGAAACATCAGCGCCAGCAGTCGTTCGAGCCCCTTCCCGTCTGCGCCCATACCCTTCCTCCCCATGCTTGCCCGGCCCGGCGCGCGGCGTGATAAAATCCCGCACGCCCCGGCCGCGTCTGTTTCTCGGAATTATGTGCGCGGCGGGTCTGAACTGTCCACGCGCCGGAGAAGGCGCGGGCCCGCACGTCCCCCTTAAAGTTTCATGTCCGCCACGACGACGACAACGACGACGACGCTGAACGAAGCCGCCGGCACGCGCGCCGTCTCGGTGCGCTGGATAATCGGCGCACGCGACGACCTCGTCTGGTTCATCGGGTCGGTCGTGACGAGCTACGCGCTGTTCGCGCTCTACGTCGGCGGGCTCGTCCCGCTGGTGCCGATGGTCGCGGCGTGGGCCATACTCGTGGACGCGCCGCACGTCTTCGCGACCTTCTCGCGCACGTACTTCGACCGCGAGGAGCGCAGGTCACGGGGCCGGCTCCTCTGGTGGTCGCTCCTCTTCTTCGCGGCGGGGCCGCTCGCCGTCCTTGCGGGCCTGGGCTTCCTCTTCTTCTTCCTCGCGGCGCTGTGGGCCTACTACCACCTCGTCAAACAGCACTACGGCTTCATGGTGCTCTACAAGAAGAAGAACGGCGACCTCGACCGCGCGGACAATTTCCTAGACCGCGCCTTCCTCCTGCTCGCCTTCACGTACCCGTTCGTAGCCTTCGTCGCGCGCGACCCCGAGGCGCTGGCGCGCGTGCCGGCGACGCTCCACGGCTGGCTCGGGATTTTAGAGGGCGCGCTGCTGGCGCTGACCGTCCTGGCGGCGGTCGCGTGGGCGGGGCGGCAGGCGCAGCGCGTCTTCCTGCGGCTGCCGCTCGACGTGCCGAAGTACCTTCTGCTGGCGGCGGCCGTGCCGATGCACTGGGTCGTGCTGCTGACGCCGATGCCTCACAAGCCCATCGCCATCGTCGCGATGCTGACCATCTATCACAACTTCCAGTACCACCGGCTCGTCTGGTTTCACAACCGCAAGTACGCGCGCGACGGCGAGGCCCGCGGGCGCCACGGCGCGGCCGAGTTCATCAGCCGACGCCTCGTCCACTACGTTATTCTGGGCGTCGTCTTCGGCGTCTGGTATCAGGTGCCGCGACAACTGGTCAACCACGCCGCAGACCCGGAGGCGCTCGTCACGCAGTTGGCCTCGGGCTTCCTCTGGGGCTACGCGCTGCTGCACTACCACCTCGACTCGAAAATCTGGCGCGTGCGCCGCGACCCCTCGGTCGGCCGCGCGCTCAGGATGGATTGAGCACGGGCCCCGACGACAACGTCTTAAAAAGACGGGCAGGCACAAAAAGACGAGAAGCCGCCGGGTCGTCTAAACCCAGACGGCTTCCCGCCCATCCCCCTTGTTCTTTCCCGGCCGGGAACCTACTTCCGGTTCTCTTTGTTCGTGTCGGCCACGGCCTTGAGCGCCTGGAAGGTCGGCGGCCAGAGCCCGACGAAGATCGCCGCGGACTTCTTGCCCGCGAAGTAGAGCGCGAGCGAGCCGCCGATTGAGGCCAGCGTCAGAATGTGAAACAGGCTGATGCCCGCCGCCGACTTCGTCGACTCGTCCACGGTGCGGAGCGTGGACTCGACCACGTCCTTGCCAGCCGTCATGCTTTGATTGCCACCCATCGTGGGTGTGTCCTGCGCCATTTTCGATGCTGATGTTGCCATGTAATGCCCCTCCCTAGATTCGTTGCTTGTAAGTTAGTCGTCGAGTTCTTCGCCTGAGTCGGCCCCGCCCTTGAGCAGTACCATCCCGAACAAAACGCCCAGCGAGACGGCGACAACGACCCAGCCGCCCCACCCGCTCGTCTCGTTTCGGTTCGCGCTATCCGTCATGCCCGTCTCTCCTGCTACTCGCGTGCCGCGCCCTCGCACCACTCACGCGTGACTCGGTGCCTGTAATCGAAAAGCCTGCGCAGACGCGGCTCGACCAGCAGCGGCGACGCGAGCCGTCCGAGCACTCCGAGCGGCGTCTCAAAATCAACTTCGTCACGCAGCACCGAACCCTTTTCGTGCGGCTCGATTGTGTGACGGTGACGCCACCGCTTGAAAGGCCCTTCGACCTGTACGTCCTCGAACATGCGCGGCGGATCATACGCCGTGTGACGCGCGAGCCAGCGCACGGGCAGCAGCCCGAACAGACGCGTCTCCACCTGCGCCTCGGAGCCGACGCGCAGGTCGGGCGCGGCCTTCAAAACGCGCGTCGGCTCCCACGGCGGCGTCAGGCGCATCAAAGCGTCCGGCAGTTCGTGGAAGTCGAAAACGCGCTCGGGCGACGCGCGTATCACGCTCCGCTTCACAAAGAGCATAAAGACACATCGACGGGGCCGCCCGGACAACTTCGACAGTGCCGGTCGGGGTGGCGGCCCCGCCCTTCAAACATGAGCGACTTAAGAACGTTTGCAGGATACACGAAACGGCCAATCCGCTCATCACGATTTGGTAACAAAGTTCGGGCTTTTTAATTGTCCGAGAATTTCCGCTTTGGACTTGAAACGGCTCAGTCCCGAGGCGTACTCTTTAAGCGCTTGAAACGTTCATGACACTGGCTCCCGCAAAATTTATGACGACGCGGCAACTGGCGCGGCTCTGGCACGTCAGCGAAGCGACCATCAAGCGCTGGGCCGACACGGGGCAGCTCACCTCCGGGCGCACGGTCGGCGGCCACAGGCGTTTCCCCGTCGCCGACGTGATGCGCTTCCAGACCGAGCGCGGGCTCGGCGTCGTCACCGGCGTCGGCGTGGCGACTCGGGGGCACGCGGGCGAGGCGTCGCTGTTCGACGCGCCCGAGACCGACCGGCTGTTCTTCGACGCCATCTCGGAGGGGCACGCGGCCGAGGCCGCCGCGCTCCTGCTCGAAGCGCACATGACGGGCGCGGCGCTCGAACACATCTTCGACGAGGTGGTCGCCGAGTCCATGCGGCGCGTGGGCGACCGCTGGGCGGCGGACGAGATGTCTGTGGCCGACGAGCACCTCGCGACGAGCACGGCCTCGCACGCCGTCGAGTCGCTGGCGGCCTCCGTGAGGCGCGCCGACGCGCAGGCGCCGCGCGCGGTCTGCTGCGTCGCCGAGGACGAGCTGCACACGCTCGCCGGCCTCTGCGCGCAGGCGCTTCTCGAAGGCGCGGGCTGGGACGTGCGCAACCTCGGCGGGCACACGCCCTTCTTCGCTCTGGCCGAGTACGTCTCGAAGTACCGGCCGGCGCTGGTCTGCGTCTCCTCGACGATGCAGCGCGAGCTTGAGCACAACGCGCGCGACTACACGCAGTTCGAGGCGGCGGCGCGCGCGCGCGGGACGCGCGTCGTGCTCGGCGGCGAGGGCTTCCGGGGCGAGGCCGTCCGCCGCAAGTTCCCGGCCGACCTCCACGCGGAGAGCTTCAAAGACCTCGCGGAGTTCTTGCGCCGGCTCGGCTGAGCTTCCAAACTTTCAAGGAGTCGAGAGCAGATGTCCACGAGCACAACCCCACGCGCGCCCGGGCGGGCCGCGACGCAAGGCGGGGCGCCCCGCGAGACGGGCTACGACCTCGCGGGTCTCGTCGAGCGTATCTCGCGCCCCGGCGAGCGGCCGTCGTTCGACGAGCTGAACGCGATGCTCGCGGGCGTCGAGGTCGGCGCGGACGAGCTGCGCCCATACGTCTCTTTCAAGGAGGGCACGTACGCGCGCCACCGCGTGCACCTTGGGGAGCACGCCGAGGTGCTCGTGCTCTGCTGGCGGCCGGGTCAGCGCACGCCGATCCACGACCACGCCGGCTCGTTCGGCGCGGTGAAGGTGCTGCGCGGCGTGATGTGGGAGACGCTCTTCGAGATGGGCGCGGACGAGGGTCTGCGCTACGGCTCCGCGCGCGAGTGGGCGCCCGGGCACGTGACGGGCGCGGACGTGCCCGACATACACCAGCTCGGCAACCCGGACGTGAGCGGCCAGGACCTCGTCACGCTGCACATCTACTCGCCGCCGCTCGCGAGCCTCAACGTCTACAAGGTCGGCCGCAAAGAATCGACCAGCACGCTCTGGATGAACTCCTGGAACCCGACGATCTGAGTCGGCGCCGCACGCGCGGCCTTTAGGTGTCGCCCCCGGGGTCGGCCGGGACGCCGCCGTCTCCCGGCGCGCCTCATCCGGCTACAACCTCCTCCAAATCTTTTACTTCAACT
>DASWNR010000172.1:0-5111 GCA_036399155.1 Pyrinomonadaceae bacterium | reverse complement strand
AACTGCCCCCGCGACAAGAACAACCTCGCGCCGCGCGCCGGCTTCTCCTACGCCTTCGACGAGAAGACGGTCGTGCGCGGCGGCTTCGGCCTCTTCTACGCGCGCACGCCGGCCATCGTGCTCGGCACCGCGCACTCGCAGAACGGCGTCAACGTCACCGGCGTCACGCTCTCGGCCGCGCAACTGAACACGCTCGGGCTGACCTACCCGAACATCCTGACGGCCCCGCCGGCAATCGGCGGCGCGAACCCGAGCCTCTTCTTCTTCGCGCCCGACTACGAGAGCCCGTACGTCGAGCAGGGGCGGCTCGGCTTCGAGCGCGAGCTGGCGCGGGGGCTGAGCGTGTCGGCGACCTACCTCTTCTACAAGGGCGTCCACCTCACGCGCGCGCGCGACCTCAACCTCTTCGCGCCCGCCGCGCAGACCTTCCCGACGCAGGACGGCACGCAGACGTTCACCTTCCTGCGCTTCCCCCTCGCGCGCCCCGTCTCGCGCGCCGCGGGGCAGTCCTACAACCGCATCACCGTCTTCGAGAGCGCCTCGCGCTCGCTCTACAACGGGCTGGCCGTCCAGGCCACGCAGCGCTTCGCGCGCGGCTTCCAGTTCATCGCCGCCTACACCTTCTCGAAGGCGATGGACGACCGCCCCGACCAGACGACGGTCGTCGTCGGCGCGGACGACGCCAAGATAGTCGAGAACCAGACCAACCCCGGCGCGGACTACGCGCGCTCGGACACCGACCTGCGCCACCGCTTCGTCTTCAGCCCGGTCTACGAGATCGGGCGGATCAAGTGGAGCGACAACCGGGTAGCGCGGACGATTTTCAGCGACTACACGCTCTCCGGCATCGTGCAGATGCAGTCGGGCGCGCCCTACTCGGCGCTGGTCGGCAACGACCCGAACCGCGACGGCAACCGCGCCAACGACCGCCTGCCCGGCACCACACGCAACCAGTTCACCAGCCCCGCGGTCTACCAGTTCGACGCGCGCGTCACGCGCAACATCAACTTCACAGAGTCGGTGCGCCTCCGGCTCATCCTCGAAGCCTTCAACCTCTTCAACCGCGCCAACGTGGTGACGGTCAACAACACCGTCTACAACTTCACGGCGCTGACGGTTAACAACGTCCCCACGGGCCGGCTCGACCCCGTGGCCTTCGTGTCGGCCTTCGGCACGCCGCGCACCTTCTCGTCGCCCGCCTCGGGCACGACCACCTTCGCCACCCCGCGCCAGTTGCAGCTGGCCGTCAAGTTCGACTTCTAAGGGCGGACGTCGGTGTAAACAAAAAGTGGCGGGGCGCTCATCGTCGAGCGCCCCGCCACTTTTTGTTTAAGCCGTGCCCGGGCCGATTAGCGGCGGCCGGCGTTGAGGATGCGCAGCAGCGCCATGAAGATGTTGAAGGCGTCGAGGTAGAGCGAGAGCGCGCCGGCCACGTACTCGTTCGTCGGGTAGCGCCGGATGATGTTCGACGTGTCGTAGAGCACGAAGCCCGAGAAGAGCAGCAGCGCCGCGCACGAGATGCCGAACGAGAAGGCGCTGGAGCCCACGATGAACAGGTTGAGCACGCCCGCCAGGAAGACCACGATGAGCCCCGTCATCATCATCCCGCGCATGAAGCTGAAGTCCTTCTTCGAGATGAAGACGTAGGCCGTCAGGCCGCCGAAGATGCCCACCGTCATCAGCCCCGCCTGCCAGATGGAGGCCGGGTTCATCCGCGTGTAGATGGCGATGGCCGGCGAGATGATGACGCCCGTCAGCGTCGTGAAGGCGAAGAGCGCGGCGAGGTTGACGCCCGGCACGAGCCTGAGCGCCTGGGCGCCCATCACGCCGCCCATGAGCCCGAAGAAGGTCAGCCACGGGTGCTGGATGATCCACACCATGATCGGCGGGTAGGAGAGCCCCGCGAAGACGCCGCCGATGGCGAAGAGCGTCGCCGCGAAGAAGAGCGCGTAGACCTTTCGGACGAAGCCCATCCGCTCGGCGACGGAGGCTTCGGCCGCCGTCTCCGCGCCGTAGCTGCCCCACGCGCCCGGCTGCTGCGGCTGCCAGCCGTGCTCCCGCTGTTCGTAGTGCTGCTGGTTACGAGAGTTAAAGTCGTTCATCTGAAATCCTCTTCCGTAGGGGGTTAAAAACTCCCGGCGCGCGCCCCTTTCACGAGCGCCGTCACGTTAGATGCTACCACGAAACCGTCCGCTGCATCGCGCCCGAATGTGTGGGGCCGCGCGCCCGCCGGCCGGCTTCCAAAATCGCGCGCGTTAGTGCTTAAATTGCCCGGTGCTGAAAATCCTGCTCGTCGGGCTGGCCGGCCTCGCCGGCACTCTCTGCCGCTACTGGCTCTCGGGCGCGTTCGCGCGCCGCTACGGCGAGGCGTTCCCCGCCGGCACGCTCGCCGTCAACCTGCTGGGCTGCTTCGCCGCCGGCCTCCTCTTCCACCTCGTGCAGGAGCGACACGCCTTCTCCGAGACGGCGCGCGCCGCCGTCTTCGTCGGGCTGCTCGGCGGGTTCACGACCTTCTCGTCTTACGGGTTGCAGACCTTCGAGCTGCTGCGCGAGGGGAGGCCGGGCCTCGCGGCGCTCAACGTCGTCGCCTCGAACCTGCTCGGCGTGCTCATGGTCTGCGCCGGCTACGCGCTGGCGAAGCTCGCGGGGGGCGCGTGAGCCGGGGCGGCGCGGCGCGGCAGGGAAGTGAGGCGGCGGTAACGCCCCCGGCCGCGCCGGGCGGCGTCGCGCCGATCATCTTCGTGCTGGCGGCGGCGCTTCTGTGGAGCACGGGCGGCCTCTTCATCAAGGCCAGCCCCGGGCTCTCGGCCTACGAGCTGTCGTTCGGGCGCTCGCTTCTGGCGGCGCTGACCGTCGGCTACTTCACGCGGCGCGAGGGCTTCCGCGTCAACTCGGTGACGGTGGTCGCGGCGTTGCTCTACGCGGCGCTGCTGCTGCTCTTCGTCATGGCGACGAAGATGACGACCGCCGCCAACGCCATCTTCCTACAGTACACCGCGCCCGTCTACGTCCTCGTCTTCGAGCCGCTCGTCTTCAAGGAGAAGTACCGGCGGTCGGACTTCCTCGTCGTCGCCGCGTGCGTCGTCGGCATCGCGCTCTTTTTCGTCGGCCGGCTGAGGCCCGAGGAGATGCAGGGCAACCTGCTGGCGCTGGCGTCGGGGGTCTGCTTCGCGGCCTTCATGCTGCTCATCCGGCTGCCGCGCGCGGGGCGCGTCAACCGCGCCTCGTCCATCATCTACGGCAACCTCCTGCTCGCGGCCGTCTGCGCGCCGGCCTTCTACGCGGGCGCGCACAAGGTGACGGCGTCCGACCTCGGCGTCATCGTCTTCCTGGGCGTCGTGCAGATCGGGGTCGCCTACACGCTGTTCACGCGCGGCATCGAGCGCGGCGTGCGCTCGCTCGACGCGGGGCTGGTCGGCTACGTCGAGCCGCTCTCGAACCCGCTCTGGGTCTACCTCTTCCTCGGCGAGCGCCCCTCGGGCTGGGCCATGACGGGCGGCGGCGTCATCATCGCCGCCGTCCTCGCGCACACCCTCGCGCTCGCGCGCCGCCCCGGGAAACGCACTTAGCGGAAGTCTCTGATGAGCACGACGCCGGTGGTCTCGACGCTGCGCGTGGCGACGAGTCGGTTGTCGCGCGACCAGTCGAAGGCGGTGACGGGGTCGGAGGTGAAGTTCGTGAGCTGAACCGGCTTGCCGCCCGATAGCGGCTGCACCCAGACGTTGGCCGTGCCGGCGCGCGCGTCGAGGAAGGCGATGCCGCGGTTGTCTGGGAGCCAGACTGTGTTGGCGCGGAAGGTCGGCGCGATGTCGTAGAGACGCGCCGGCTCGCCGCCCTCGATGGGGACGACCGCGAGCTTGCTCGTCGAGAAAGTCCCCTCGCCGTACGTGCAGACGAACGACTTGCCGTCCGGCGAGACGAAGGGCCACGACGCGGGCTTGCTCGTCAGGCGGACGGGCTCGCCGCCGTCAACCGGCACCTTCCACACGGCCGCGTCCGGCCCGACCACGCTCGCGTAAATCACCCAGCGCCCGTCCGGCGTCACGTGCGGGAAGTTCTCGCCGCGCCCCGAAGTCAGACGGACGGGGTTTCCGCCGTCCGAGTCCATCCGCCAGATGTTGAAGGCGCTCCCCGCGCGGTTCGAGACGAAGACGACGTGGCGGCCGTCGGGCGAGACCGACGGGCCGTAGTTGGCGCGCGCGCCGACGGTCAACTGCCTCGCCCCCGACCCGTCGGCGTTCATCACCCAGATGTCCCAGTTCCCGCCCGCCATCGACGCGTAGACGACGCGCCCGTCCGGCGTCCACGACAACCCGTAGAAGCCGTCGAACTTGCCCGAGCCCGTAGTGATCTGCCGCGCGCGCGCGGCGTCGCCCGAGGGCGCGACCCAGATGTTCGGCGCGCGGTCGGTCTGCACCGTGACGAGCGCGGAGCCGTCGGCCGTCAGGCTCGCGCCGAGGTACGTGTTGAGGTCGTTGGTGACGCGCCTGACCTCGCCCGTTTGCGCGGAGACCTGCCAGATTTGCGCCGGGCTCAGCTCCTGTTCGGCCGCGCTCAGGACGACGCCCGAGCCGTCGGGCAGCCACGAGAGCTGCCGCACGTCCATCCAGCGCCCCTCGGTCACGCGCCGCTCCGCGCCGTCCGAGAGGCGGAAGGTCGTCACGCCCGCGAGCAGGTTGCCGCCTTCGAGCTTGTCGGTCGAGCCGTAGAAGCAGGCGAACGACTCGCCGTCGGGCGACCACGCGGGCAAGCCGAAGACCTCGGGCGGGCTGCGCCTGACCACCTCGCGCGCGTTCTCGCCCGAGAGGTCGGAGACGACGAGCGTCATCTCCTGCCCCATGCGCCCGCGCACGTACGCGACCCGGCGGCCGTCGGGCGAGAAGGCGACGGGGCCGTCCGCCTCTGCGAAGGGCGCGGCGAGAATCTTCTCGGGCGGGCCGCCGAGCACGGGGACGCGGAAGAGCGTCGGCGGCGTGTCGCCCTCGCGCGCCGCGCCGTAGTAGACGTGCTGGCTGTCGGGCGAGAAGACGAGCGCGCCGTAGAAAGTCCCCTCGGCCGGGGCGGCGAGCTGCTGCGTGTTCGACGCCGCGCCGACCTGTCTGACCCAGACG
>DASWNR010000171.1:0-1865 GCA_036399155.1 Pyrinomonadaceae bacterium | reverse complement strand
GTCGTCAACCGCTACCGCGAGGCGACGGCCGCGCTCGGCTACACGGGCGACACCGTCGTCAACTCGCTCGGCGATGTCGTCGCCTGCGCGCTCGGGTTCTTAATCGCGCGACGCCTCGGGGCGGTCAGGACTCTGCTCGTCTTCCTGCTGACGGAGGCCGTGCTCCTCCTCTGGATAAGGGACAGCCTCCTGCTCAACATACTCCTGCTCGTCTACCCCTCGGAGACGCTGAGGGCTTGGCAGGCCGGCCACTAGCGCCGAAGCGCGCCCTGAGGGAAAAGAGAAGTGATGCGAGCCTTCAAGAACTTCGACCCGGCGGGCGCGCTCGCCGTCGCGCTCTACCTCTCGGCCTTCAAGCTGCTCCTGCACTTCGTGACCAACGGCCGGTACGGCTACTTCCGCGACGAGCTGTACTACCTCGCCTGCGGCGAGCACCTCGACTGGGGCTACGTAGACCAGGCCCCGCTCATCGCCGTCGTCGCGTGGGCGCAGCGCGCCGTGCTCGGCGACTCGCTCTTCGCCGTGCGCTTTCTCCCGGCGCTGGCGGGCGCGGCGATGGTCTTCCTGACGGGGCTCGTCGCGCGCGAGATGGGCGGCTCACGCTTCAGTGTCGCGCTCTCGTGCCTCGCACTCATCGTCGCGCCGAGCTACCTCGCCGGCAACAACATCCTGACGATGAACGCGTTCGAGCCGCTCTTCTGGGTCGCGTGCGCGTACCTGTTCGTGCGCGTCGTCAAGGGCGGCGGCGAACGCCTGTGGCTCGGGTTCGGCTTCGTCGCGGGGCTGGGGCTGCTGAACAAGCACTCGACGCTCGCCTTCGGCTTCGCCTTCGTCGCGGGGCTGCTCCTGACGCCCTCGCGCGGGTATTTCCTGAGCCGCTGGCTCTGGCTCGGCGGGGCGGCGGCGCTCCTCATCTTCCTGCCGAACGTGCTGTGGCAAATCGCACACGGCTGGCCGACCGTCGAGGTGCTGCACAACGCCGACAAGAACCAGAACGTCGCCTTCTCGCTCGCGGAGTTCGTCAAGGGGCAGGTGCTCTTCATGCACCCGCTCACCCTGCCAGTCTGGGGCGCGGGGCTCTACTTCTACCTCGCGTCGAAGGCGGGCCGCCCCTTCCGCGCGCTCGGCTGGGCCTACGTCGCGCTGTTCGCGCTGATGGTCGTCCTCCGCGCGAAGATTTACTACCTCGTCCCCTTCTACCCCATCCTGCTCGCGGCGGGCGGCGTGCAGTTCGAGGCGTGGCTCGCGCGCCCCGGCTGGCGCGCGCGGCTCAAGCCCGCGACGCTCGCGCTGCTCGCCGCCGGGGGCGCGGTCATGGCCCCGCTCGCGCTGCCCGTGCTGCCGGTCGAGACGTTCATACGCTACCAGCGTGCGCTCGGCGTCGAGCCGCCGCGGATGGAGAAGCTGAGACTGCGCGAGCTGCCGCAGCACTACGCGGACATGTTCGGCTGGGAGGAGATGACCGGGCAGGTGGCGCGCGTCTACAACTCTCTGCCCGAAGGCGAGCGCGCGCGCTGCGCCGTCTTCGCGCGCAACTACGGCGAGGCCGGCGCGATAGACTTCTTCGGCCCGCGCCACGGGCTCCCGAAGGCCATCGGCAAGCACCAGAACTATTTCCTCTGGGGGCCGCGCGACTACACGGGCGAGTGCGTCATCACCGTCGGCGAGCGCGAGAGGGACGTGCGCAAGTCTTTCGACCACGTCGAGCTGGCCGCGACCTTCACGCACCCGTACGTCCTGCCGCACGAGAACG
Organism: Pyrinomonadaceae bacterium; assembly: GCA_036399155.1. Lineage (GTDB taxonomy): Bacteria > Acidobacteriota > Blastocatellia > Pyrinomonadales > Pyrinomonadaceae > QHXN01. The sequence continues at coordinate 112 of DASWNR010000171.1, read as the reverse complement.
ACCTGCCCATCTTCGTCTGCCGCCGCCCCAAGGTGCCGCTCGGGGAACTCTGGCCGCAGGTGAAGTGCTATAGCTGCTGAAGGCGCGTGAGAAAAAGGCGAGAGGCGGGGGG
>DASWNR010000170.1:0-7545 GCA_036399155.1 Pyrinomonadaceae bacterium | reverse complement strand
CGCGCGAGACCTTCCCGGCGCTGTTGGACGACGGCTCCGTCGTCTTCGCCGAGCAGTTGGTCGACCTCGACCCGATGCTCTTTAACGGGCGGGTCGGGTCGGCCTTCACGCGCCTGTCCTCGACCGAACTGGCCAACGTCTCGTCGGGCGGCGGCATGGTGCCGACCTTCATCATCAGCGAGAAGTCTTGAGGCGCGCGTTTCGGTCGCCCCCCACTTACCCGACGGCGGAGGAGCTAGAGCGATGAATTTTGTAAACAGCGAGGAGCCGCAGGAGGAGCGACGCCGGCACGAGCGCTCGCGGCTCATCATCGACGTGTTCTTCAACGGCGACGACCTGACCGGCGTCGCCAGCACGAAGGACATCAGCCCGGGCGGCCTCTACATGAACACGCAGGCGGAGATTCCCGAGGGCTCGCTGCTCACGCTGCGCCTGCCGCTCGAAGGGCGCGACGTGGTCTGCAACGGCGAGGTGGTCTACAGCAACCCCGGGCGCGGCGTCGGCGTGACTTTCCAGGGGCTCTCGGAAGAAGACCGCGCGCACCTTGAGGGCGCGCTCAAGGTGCGCTGAGCCGGCGGGCCGGGCCGCGGGGCAGGAGAGGACGGGGATGACGCCAGAACACTACACGCTAGGCATCGAGGAGGAGTTTCAGATCGTAGACCCGCAGACGCGCGAGCTGCGTTCGAGCGTCGCCGAGATGCTCGACGAGGGGCGGATGCTGCTCGGCGAGCAGGTGAAGCCCGAGATGATCCAGGCGCAGATCGAGGTCGGCACCGGCATCTGCAACAACATCGCGGAGGCGCGGCGCGACATCACCCGGCTGCGCTCCATCGTCTCGGGGCTCGCGCGCAAGCAGGGGCTGCGCATCATAGCCGCCTCGACGCACCCCATCTCGCAGTGGAAGGAGCAGCAGATTTACGACGACCCGCACTACAAGCTCCTCATCGAGGAGTTGCAGATGGTCGCGCGCTCGCTGCTCATCTTCGGGATGCACGTCCACGTCGGCATCCCCGACCGCGACCGGCAGATTCACATCATGAACGCGGCGCGCTACTTCCTGCCGCACGTCCTCGCGCTCTCGACCTCTTCGCCCTTCTGGCTCGGCATCGACACGGGGCTCAAGTCGTACCGCTGCGAGGTCTTCAAGAAGTTCCCGCGCACGGACATCCCCGACCACTTCGACACCTACGCGTCGTTCCAGCGCTACATCAAGCTGCTCACGGACACCAACTCCATCAGCAGCCCGAAGAAGATCTGGTGGGACGTGAGGCCGCACCCGTTCTTCCCGACGCTGGAGTTCCGCATCTGCGACATCCCGACGCGCGTGGACGACACGGTCGCCCTCACCGCGCTCTTCCAGGCCATCGTCGCGCGGCTCGACAAGCTGATAGACAAGAACCTCGGATTCCGACTCTACCGCCGCATGCTCATCCAGGAGAACAAGTGGCGCGCGGTGCGCTACGGCCTCGAAGGGAATATGATCGACTTCGGCAAGCAGAAGGAGGTCCCCACCCGCGACCTCATCCGCGAGCTGCTTGAGTTCGTCGACCCCGTCCTCGACGAGCTGGACTCGCGCAGGGAGGTCGAGCACGTCCACACCATCCTTGAGCGCGGCACCTCGGCCGACGAGCAGAAGCGCGTCTTCGCAGAGACCGGCGACCTCAAGGCCGTCGTAGACCGCCTGATGGAACTCACGATTGAAAACGTCCCCGACGAGTGGACGGACGGCGGGTCGCGGGGACACGCCCCGCCCGTCTACGCCTGACGCCTAAGCGGACAGCATCTTGAGCCCGGCGATGACGAGCACGGCCGCGAGTAAGCGGCGCAGCGTGACGGTCGCGAGCCGGCGTCTGCCCATCTCCGTCCCGACCAGACCGCCCGCCACGGCCGCCGCGCCCCACATGTAAATCGAGTCCGGCACCATCCGCACGCTCGCCATGTGGCCGGCCAGCCCCGCGACCGAGTTGACCAGGATGAAGGCCGCCGCCACGCCCGACGCCTGCCGCGTCTCGGCCCAGCCGGCGAGGAGCAGGATGGGGCTGAGGAATATCCCGCCGCCCACGCCCGTTATACCCGACAGCAGCCCGATACACGCGCCGAGCGCGACCGCCGCCGGCAGCGGGACGGGCTTCGCCTCGGCCTCCGCGCGCGCGGCCGCGTGCGTCCATAGCCGGAAGGCCGCGAAGAGGAGCGCGAGCCCCACCAGCTTCTGGTAGACCGAGCCGGGAAGCTGTAGCGCGCCGCCGATGAAGGCGAAGGGGATTGAGCTGAGCGCGAAGGGCAGGAAGATGCGCCAGGAGAAGTAGCCGGCGCGGTAGAAGCGCGAGGCCGCGACGAGCGCGACGAGGATGTTGAGCGTCAGCGCGGTCGGCTTCATCACGGCGGGGGCGAGTCCCGCCAGAGCCATCGCCGCGAGGTAGCCCGAAGCGCCCGCGTGCCCGACCGACGAGTAGAGCGCCGCCATGACGAAGATGGCGACGGCGAGGACGACGACGGCGGTCGTCAGCACTTCGGGGGAGAAGATGTGCGCCCCTCCGCTCTACACTTACGCGCCCGCGCGGGGGTCGCCGCCGGCGCCCTTGTTGTGTTCGAGCGCGAGGATGAGGAAGTTCTCGAAGAGGATGCGGCCGTCGCGCGACTCGTTGGGGTGCGCCCAGAGCGTGCGGGCGCTCGCCTCCTCGCGCAGCACGCGCTTGCGCTCCTCGGGCGAGGAGTTCGGGTTGACGCGCTGGAGGCTCCGGGTCAAATCCTGAAAAGACTTCTCGAGGTGGAACTGCACGGTGTAGATGAGCTGCCCGTCGGCGCGCTTGACCATCATCTGGTTGCGGCACAGGTACGAGGTCGCCAGCAGCTTGAAGCCCTCGGGCAGGCGCGGGAGCTGTAGCCCGTGGTTCTGCCACACGCGGAGGATGTTGCCTTCGGCCGTGTAGTCGTACCAGGTGTCGTCCGCGCGCTTGTGCAGTCCCTCGAAGATGGGGTCTGCGGGTTCCGTCATGCGGATGAAGCGGTACTGGTACTCGAAGTTGCGCCCGTCGCGCCGCTCGCCCGGCTCGGCGTTGTCGAGCGTGACGCAGCCCACGCCGAAGCAGAGTCCGATGAGCTGGTGGCCGCCGCAGATGCCGAGGATGGGAGTCGTCGTCTTGACGGCGAAGGCCGCGAAGCGGCGGAGCATCTCGGGGCTGTAGTAGTCGAAGTCGGAGAGCGTCCCCGAGAGCACGATGGCCTCGGGCTTAAACTCTTCGGCGGCCTCGGCCGCCTCCGACAGGTGCGCGACGCGCACCTCGGGCGCGACGACCAGCCTCTTGATGTTGTTGACGATGTTGTCGAGGGCGAGCCCCGAGACGTACCGCTCGCGCTCAAGCCTCCCGGCGGCCGACTCGCCCCACTCGCGGCGCGCGGTGTCCGAGAGGTCGGACTCGTCGCGCAAAAGGTCGTTGACGACGAGGACGCGAATCTTCTCGATCCTTCTCTCCACGGGCTCGTAGGGGCAGTAGGGGCGCTGGCTGTATGGGAAGGGGAGCGAGTCGAACGTCTCCTCCGGCTGATGATGGCTTATCTCTGGCGTCATAGCGCTAAAACTTAAAACCCCCTCGTCCGTCACTTTAGATGCGCCGCGGGCGCTGTTGGGTGTTCTGGTTAAACGTGGGGACGGCCGCGCCGGCCCCCGCCTCCTCTATCTCGCGCCTCACCTCCCTGAGCGCCGCCGTGCGCGCTCGCGCTCGGAAAGTCTCGGCGCGCCCCCTCGTCTCGTGGTCGGCCAGCAGCAGCAGGCGGTGCCACGCCGATTCCAGCTCGTCGGCCAGGCGCGAAATCTTCGTGATGTCGTAGGGCACCGCCACCGCCGTCAGCCCCGCGCGGGCGAAGACCGAGAGGTAGCGCGCCGTCGCCAGGTCGGGGCAGGAGACGCGACGCCGTCCGACTTTCAACTCGATGCCGAGGAGCGTGTGCTGCACCTCGACCGCCGCGTTCCTCGGCGCGGCGGGCAGGGCGTGCGAGCGCGTGCGCGTCGGGAGGATTCGGTCGCGGTAGATGCGCGGCGGCCAATCCTCGCCGAGCGCCTCCCTCAGCCCCGCGACCAGCGCGTCGACCGAGCCGGGGCGGGAACCCCCGCCCGCGCGCACTGCGCTCGCGGCGTCGTCCTGCGCTTTCTCGGTCGCGGCTCTCATACGCAAAGGCTCCGGCGGTCTGTCGCCCGTTCAAAACCCCCCGCGCGGCGGGAGGCCCGGGCGGCCGCCCCGCGCCTTCAGCGCAGCGACGAGACGACGTTCCACTGCGCGGCGCGGAAGGCGTTGATGACGCGGCCGGGGAAGAGCCCGAGGTAGAGCACCCCGACGACGGTCAGCACCAGCGCCACCGCGAGGCTCGCCGGGACGCGCGGCGCGCGCCACTCCGTCGTGCGCTCGCGGAAGAACATCACGACGATCAGGCGCAGGTAATAGTATACAGAAATCGCGGTGTTTAGCACGCCGATGATGACGAGCCAGCGGTACCCCTGTGTGAGCGCCTCGCTGAAGACGACGACCTTGCCCATGAAGCCGGCCGTCAGCGGCACCCCCAAAAGGCTCAGGAGGAAGAGCGAGAGCGAGAGCGAGAGCCCCGGCGACCCGAAGCCGATGCCGCGGTAGTCCTCCACGTCCGTGCGGCGGTCGCCGCTGCGCGCGATGAGCGTGACGACGGCGAACGCGCCGAGGTTCATCACGGCGTAGGCGAGCAGGTAGAAGACGACCGAGGCCACCGCGTCGGGCTGGCGCGCGGCGTCGGCCGCGCCCGCCGCGACGAACCCGACGAGCGCGTAGCCCGCGTGCGCGATGGACGAGTAGGCGAGCATCCGCTTGACGTTCGTCTGGACGAGCGCGACGACGTTGCCGACGCTCATCGTCAGGATGGCCAGCAGCCAGAGCGCGCCGAGCCACGCGGAGTGGAGCTGCGCGCCCGCTCCCACGCCCTGCGCGGCGGCCGCCACGAGCGGGAAGGCGAAGAGGAAGACGCGCATGAAGCCGGCGAAGCCGGCGGCCTTCGGCCCGGCCGCCATGAAGGCCGTGACGGGCGTCGGCGCGCCCTCGTAAACGTCGGGCGTCCAGACGTGGAAGGGCGCGAGGGCGACCTTGAAGGCGAAGCCGATGAGCAGCATCGCCGCCCCCGCGAACAAGAGCGGCGGGTAGAGGCTGTCGTTCAGGCGCTCGGCGATCTCGCTGATGTTGGTCGTGCCGGGCATGAGCGAGTAGACCGTGCCCGCCCCCCCAGACCCCGTGGGCACGGCCTTCGCCGTCGCGCCGTAGATGAGCGCGATGCCGAAGAGCAGGAAGGCGGAGGAGAACGAGCCGAGGATGAAGTACTTGAGCGAGGACTCGTTCGAGCGCAGGTCGGAGCGCCGGAAGCCGGCCATGACGTAGGTCGCGATGGAGAGGATTTCCAGCCCGAGGAAGATCATCACGAGGTCGTTGCCGGCGGCCATCAGCATCATCCCGACCGTGGCGAACAGCAGCAGCGTGTGGAACTCGCCCGCCGGCAGCCCCTCCCACTCGACCCAGACCATCGAGACCAGTACGGTGAGCGCCGCGACGACGACGAAGACGATGGTGAAGGAGAGCCGCAGCGGGTCGAGGACGACCATCCCGCCCCAGGCCGAGCCGACCGCCGCGCCGTCCGCGCCCGACCACAGCCAGAGCGTCGCGGCCGTGGAGGCGGCGAGCCCCGCGAGCGCGAGCCCGCCCGTCAGCCAGCGCTGGTTGGTGCGGCGCGTGAAGGCGTCCGCGAGCATGACGAGGACGCCCGCGACCGTCACGATTATCTCCGGCAGCAGCAGCGTGAAGTTCACGTCGGGCGCGACGGGGTTGATGGCGAAGCTAAGGTTCATCTTCTCAAACTCGCTGACGGCCGAGCCCTTCCGAAAAGGTTCGGCGTGTGATTCTACTTTGCGGCGGACGCGGCGCTCGTCCCCGCGCCCCGCCTTGCGAGGAGCGCGTCCACGCGCCCGCGCACCATCTGCTTATAACGCGCGATGTCCTGCGACATGCCCTGATGGACGGGCGCGCTCAACGCCCCCTCGGTGTCGAAGAGGACGAGCACGGGGATGCGCTGCCCGGTCTTCTCGTACTGCGCGAGCGCGACGCCGCCGGGGTCTCGCAGCACGGGCAGCGTCAGGCGCCGCTCCTTCGCGTAATGGCGGAGTAGGTTGTTCGAGACGCTCTTCGGGTTCTCGATGCTGACCCAGAGGAACCGGACGGGCTTGCCGGCGTACTCCTGCTTCAGCTCCTCGATGGCGACCAGCTCCCACGTGCACGGCACGCACCACGTCGCGCCGAAACTTACGACGAGCACGTCGCCGCGCATCTCCGAAGTGTCGTAGAACTTCCCGTCGAGCCCCTTCAGACGGAAGCCTTCGCCCGCGAAGGGGTCGGACGCGGCCGGCGGCGGCGCTCCGGTCTGCTGCCGGGCCAGCCCCGGCGCGCGCGGCGCCGCGAGCAGGAACGCGAGCGCGAGAATGGTCAGGTTAATTCGTCGCATCGGAAAACCCCCGGCTCACTTCGCCTCGCGCGCCTCGGCGTGGAAGCCGCCCTGCGACTCGCCCGCGACGACGCGCGCGCGCACGGCCTCGACGCTCGCGCGCGAGCGTGCCAGGAACGGTCGCGGGTAAGCGCCCATGTAGAGCATCAGCACGAGCAGCGGCGCGAGGAGTCCTATCTCTCGCCAGTTCAGGTCGGCGAGGCGGCGGTTCTCCGGGTGCGTGACGCGGCCGAAGAGGACGCGCTGCAACATCCAGAGCATGTAGACGGCCGCCCAGATGACGCCCGTCGCCGCCAGCATCGTCACCACCCACGAGCGCGTCACGTTGTGAACGGCCGGGTCGGAAGTCCAGAAGCCGAACATGATGAGAAACTCGCCCACGAACCCGTTCAGGAGCGGCAGCCCCACCGACGAGAGCGACGTGAAGACGAGGAACGTGGCGAACAGCGGCATCGGCTTGGACAGCCCGCCGAAGTCTGAGATCTGTCGCGTGTGCCGCCGCTCGTAGATCATCCCGACCAGCAGGAAGAGCGCGCCGGTCGAGACGCCGTGGTTGAGCATCTGGTAGAGCGCGCCCTGCATCCCCGCCTCGGTGAAACTGAACATCCCGAGCACGACGAAGCCCATGTGGCTGACCGAAGAGTATGCGACGAGCCGCTTCACGTCGGGCTGCACCATCGCCACCAGCGCGCCGTAGATGATGCCGATGACGGCGAGCACGATGAAGACGGGGGCGAACTCGCGCGTCGCCTCGGGGAAGAAGGCGAAGTTGAAGCGCATCAGCCCGTAGGTGCCCATCTTCAGGAGCACCCCGGCGAGGATGACCGAGCCGGCGGTTGGGGCCTCTGTGTGCGCGTCGGGCAGCCAGGTGTGCAGCGGGAAGAGGGGAATCTTGACGCAGAAGGCGAGGGCGAAGAGGCCGAACAGGACGGCCTGCTCGCGCGTGGCGACGCCGCCCGCGGTCAGCCCCAGCTTCCCCTGCTGGAGCGCGTCGAGCAGGAGGGCGTAGTCGAAAGTGCCCACGCCGCCGCCCGCGCC
>DASWNR010000169.1:0-4842 GCA_036399155.1 Pyrinomonadaceae bacterium | reverse complement strand
GGTCGGCGCGCTCGATGTCGAATGTGCCGCGGTCGGCCAAGAGCGCCAGACGCCCGGTCAGGGGCGTGCGCGCCGACTCGTCGCGGCCGGCCGCGCCCTCGAAGGTCGCGTCCACGCGCCCCGAGGCGAGTTTAAAGTTGGTGCCGGGGAAGCGCAGGTCTACCGTGCCGGTCGCCGCGCCCGTGAGCGGGACGGCGTTGCCCGAGGCGAGGGCTATCAGGCCGCCTGCGTCCACGCGCTCGAAGGCGGCGCGCACGCTCGAAGAGGCGCGGCCGCCGGTGGCGATGGTCGCGCTGCCGCGCGCGCTGCCGTTGAAGAGGTCTGCGGCGAAGTCGTTCAACTGAATCTGGTCGTTGGTCGCCACGACGGCCGCGCGCGCGCGCCCCATCTTCAGCTCGCCGAGCACGCCGCCGCCCAGACTCAAATCGGCGCTCGCGCGGTAGCGCCCGCCCGGCTCTAAAGTGAAGCGCGGGCCCGCGAGCCGCACGTTCTCCGCGCGCCCGGCCTGCGCCGCCGCGCCCCTCGACGCGGGCGGCACGGTGAAGGCGACCGAGCCGACGCCGATGTCGCCCGACGTGCCCTCGACGCGCCCGCCGGGGCTGACCGCGAGCCGCACGCCCGCGATGTTGATGCTCCCGGTGCGCGCGCCCGAGGCGTTCAGCCCCGCGACGCTCACGCGCGCGACCGTGGCGCTGACCGAGTTGTCGGGGCCCACGGTCGCGTCGAGCCCGGCGGCCTGCGCGCCGCTGACGGTCGCGCCCCGCGCGTTGATGGTGCCGGCGCGCGCCGAGTCCGCCGTGACGCGCAGCCGGCCGTCTTCGCCGCGCGCCGCCTTGACGTTCGAGACCTGCGCGCCCGCGACGCGCCCGCCCGCGAAGACGACCGAGTCGGCCGACGCCGACGCGGCGCTCCCGCCGGCCACCTCGCCGCCTTTCAGCTCGGCCGCCGCGTCCCTGACGAAGAGGCCGGCGAGGCTCGTCGAGCCGCTGCGTGCGGAGGCCGCGCGCAGGTCGCCAAGCCACTTGAAGTCCGTCCCCGTCCCCGTCACGCCGCCGACGAGCTGGACGAGGTTGAGCTGGTAATCCCCCGCGGAGAGAAGCTCGGCGACGGCCTTCCCGCGCGCCTCGTAACTGCCCCCCCGCCCCGACGCGCTCCCGCTCACGTTCAAAGCCTTCAGGCGCACGCCGTCGGCCGCGAGCGCGTCGGAGACGACTTCGCCCTCGACCTTGTAGCGGTCGCCCTCGCCCTCGACCTTGCCCTCGAAGCGCCCCGCGCCGCGCATCGTCGTGTCGAGCCGGAGCAGGTCGGAGGTCTGCGTCAGGTCAACGTCGGCGCGCACGTCCATGCGGTAGCGCAGGGAACGCCAGTCGTCGAGCGTGCCCGCGAGCCGCGCCTCCGCGACGGGCGAGCGCAGGACGAGTTCCTGTATGTCCGCGCGCACCTGGTTGGCGCGCGCGCTCAGCTTAACGTCGATGGGGTTGACGGAGCGGCCGCCCAGCCCGAACGTCGAGCCCGAGGCCGAAAGCTCGATGCGGTTCATGCGGCTCTCGGCCGGGGCGTTGGGGTCATCGGGCATGACGGTGGCGCGGACGTTCCTGGCCTCGCCCGAGATGTCGTAGCGGCGGTCGTCGTAGTGGACGACGGCCTCGTTGACCGTGACCTCGGCGGTCGAGTACGCGAAGAGGAGGCGGCTGTTCGGGTCGGGCGGCGGAATCGTGAGGCCGGAGAAGTTCGAGCGCCCCTCGGCGTCGTAGACGACCCAGATTTCCGGCCGGTCTACGACGAGCTTTTCGAGGTTGACGTTGCGGTTGAGCTTTATCGCGTACAAGTCCTCGACGCGGACGGTGGCGAGGATGCGGCCGACGTTGCCTATCTGCGCCCCCGTCAACGCGTTGTAGAGCTTGAGGTCGTTGATCTCGACCTCGCGCTGGCCGAGCCGCGTGTGGAACGAGCCTATCTCGGCCCGGACGTTGTACTTGGCGAGCGTCGAGACGATCTGGCGCGCGACGTAGCGGTCGACCTGCCCCGAGCGGTAGAAAATGAAGGCGATGAGCGCCAGCGCGAGGACGGCGACGACCGCGACGATGCCAGTCCACATCGCGTTGCGTCGGTTGACGACGCGCCGGATGCCGCGCCTTCGCGCGCGCGCGGCCGGGCCGGAAGGCGGCGGCGACGCGTCGCCCGGGGGCGCGGTTGTCGGCTGAGCCGGTTGCTCGTCGTGCTCGTCGGTCGGCATAGCTTGTCCGTGAAGTGCCGCCGGGGGGAGTCGGCGTGCGAGACTTATGACCCTGTGTTACGGAGAGCGTTAAAGGAGTGACGAGTGACGGGTGATGAGGGAAGAAGACGCGGGCCGTCTTCTTCCCTCATCACCCATCACCCATCACTTATCACTTATCACTTTCTTAATTTCTTCGCGCGCCGGGGTGCCGAGCGGCACGTTGCCGACGATCTCAAGCTCGAAGCCTTCGAGCGCCGAGACGCGCGGCGGGTGGTTCGACAGCAGCAGTATCCGGCGCAGCCCCAGCTCGTGGAGTATCTGCGCGCCGACGCCGTAGTCGCGGTCCGTGCCGTAGCCGGTCTCGACGCTCGCCTCCTGCTTCGACAGCCCCCGCTCGCGCATGAGCTGGTAGGTCTTGAGCTGGTGGACGAGGTCGAGGTTGTTCTGGCGCTGTCGCAGGTACAGGACGACGCCGCGCCCCTCGGCCGCGATGCGTTCCAGCGCGGCGTGGAGCTGGAAGCCCGTGTCGTCTACGAGCGACCCGAACATGTCGCACGTCACGTTCTCGGTATGTACGCGGACGAGCACGGGCTCGTCGGTGCGCACGTCGCCCATCACCATCGCGAGGTGCACCTCCTCGCTCAAAGCGTTCTCGAAGGCGACGGCGCGGAACAGCCCGTAGACCGTGGGGAGGTCGGTCTCGACCGCGAGCCGCACCAGAACCTCCTTCCGCATCCGGTAGCGGATGAGGTCGGCGACCGTGATGATCTTCAACTGGTGGCGCGCGGCGAACTCTTCGAGCTGCGGCAGGCGCGCCATCGTGCCGTCCTCGTTCATGATCTCGCAGATGACGGCCGCGGGGTTCAGCCCCGCGATGCGCGCCAGATCGACGGAAGCCTCGGTCTGACCCGGCCGGACGAGCACGCCGCCCTTCTTGGCGCGCAGGGGGAAGATGTGGCCGGGTCGCGCCAAATCCTGCGGGCGCGTCTTGGGGTCGACGGCCGTGAGGATGGTCGTCGCGCGGTCGGCGGCCGAGATGCCGGTCGTCACGCCCTTGCGCGCCTCGATGGAGACGGTGAAGGCCGTGCCGAGGAAGGAGGTGTTGTCGGCGACCTGCATCGTCAGGTGCAGCTCGTCGCAGCGATCCTCTGTGAGCGGCATGCAGATGAGGCCGCGCGCGTGCGTCGCCATGAAGTTGACGGCCTCGGGCGTGACCAGCTCGGCCGCGCAGACGAGGTCGCCCTCGTTCTCGCGATCCTCGTCGTCCACGATGATGATCATGCGGCCGTCGCGCAGGTCAGCGGCGGCCTCTTCGATGGAAGCAAAAGGCATCGTGTTTAGCCTAAAAAATCAACTGTGGAGAGCGTTAGCGGTCGCCGGGTATGTTACCCGATACGGGCGCTTTTGGCGAATGGAACGCGCGGGGAGGGTCTCGGGCGCTGCCGGCCCGCGGCGGATAGTGCCGCCGGCCGGCGATGCGTCGCGCTCAAGGTCGGGGGAGCTTCGTGACCTGCTCGCCGTTGAAGACGGTGGCGCCGTTGCCGCCGCGCGACTCGCTCGGCCTCATGTCGTCAACCATGATGACGCCGACGGTCACCGAGTTGGGGTCGAGGTCGAGCGTGAGGTCGAGCACGACGGCCTCGTCCGCGCCGACGGCGAGGTGCGTCATCCTCAGCGTCTGAAAGCCGGGCCAACTGGCCTCGAACCGGTAGACGCCCGCCGGGAGCGCTGCGAACTCGAAGACGCCCTCGTCCGAGGTGGTGGCCTTGAACTTACGTTTCGTCTTGTTGTCGGCGAGCGTGACGCTCACGTCGGGGACGACCGCTCCGGCCGGGTCCATGACGACGCCCTTCAGCGTCGAGCCCTTCCCCGTCTTCGCCGCCCTCGTCACCTTCGCGCGCCCCGTGTCGCAGGAGTCGGCGAGCTTCGACTTGCCCTGCCCGAAGGCTACGCCGCAGAGGCTCAGGACGGCGGCGAAGGCGGCCCCGGCCGCGCGACCCGCGCGGCGGCGGGCGGCGCGCAGACCCTTGGGGCAGTCCTTCGTCAGCACCGTGCCGTCGGCGCGCCGGTAGAGGCGGGCGCAGAGCCGCCCCTCCGTGCGCGCGACGAGCGACTCGGCCTCGGCCCTCGTCAGCTCCGAGAAGTTGTAGACGTGCAGGTCGCACAGGCGGCAGAAGCGGACGCGCCCGTCGCCCTCCATCGCCTCCCAGCCCGCCGGGCAGGGCGAGGCGACGCGCATGCGCGACAGGAGGTCGGCTCTCTCTTCGGTCATTTTTTGCTCTCCGCGTGCGGGCCTCGGGGGCCGCGGCGTGTGGACGCACGTTGAGATGCCTCAGAGAGCCGCCCGGGGTTGCCTCCGCGCCGGGACGAAAGGGGAGTAGACAGTAGTCAGTAGTCAGTAGATGAAAGCGGCCGGAACCCACGAACGTTTTTCGCCGCGCGGCTATGTGTAGCCCAGCTCGGCCAGCCGCTCGGCGGTCAGCGGCGTCGAGGGCTCGGCGCGCCCCCCGCCGTGCGAGAGGATGCGCTCGACGTACTTGGCGATGATGTCCACTTCGAGGTTGACGGGGTCGCCGGGGCGCAGGGTCGAGAGGTTCGTCACCGCCCACGTCTTCGGGATGACG
>DASWNR010000168.1:0-8098 GCA_036399155.1 Pyrinomonadaceae bacterium | reverse complement strand
CATGCTGAGCGCGAAACGGGACTTTTCCGCGGCGAAACGGTTCTTTAAGAAGATGATGAGGGCGGAGCATCGCCGTCTCCCGTTCTCCATCTCTGTCGATAAGAACGCGGCTTACCCTGAGGCATTCAGCACTTCACAAGCAGAGCGCATTGTGCCAAAGGACTGTAAGCTGCGGCGCGTGAAATACCTGAACAATGTGATCGAGCAAGATCACCGTTTCATAAAGAAGAAGGTGCGGGCGTCCCAATGCTTCAAGAGCTTTCACACGGGGGAGCGAACACTGGAAGGCATCGAGGCGGTGAACATGATGAGGAAGGGGCAGGTCAAAAGGCTAGCCGGAAGCGACGCGCGAGGTCAGGCGAAGTTCGTCGAGAGTCTGTTCGGGATCGCCGCTTAGCGAAAGGCGCCCGAAGCACTTCTGCGCTTGAGAATAATCTTTGCAACGCAACCCGCGCGAGGCGAGCTCTCCTACGGCACGACCGACCACGCCACCCGCTCGTCGCGGAGACGAACACGTGGGGCGACCTCTGCGTCTCGGGGCCTTTGCGCGTCCTCCACCTTCCGCGCTACTACGACTTCCGTGACCTGCGCCTGACCCCCGCGCAGGTGCGCGAGCGGCTGGCGGTGCTCGGCCGCCGGAACGTCGTCGCCTTCCAGACACGAAACCCCCTGCACCGCGCGCACGAGGAGTTGACGCGCCGCGCCGCCGAGGCCGTCGAAGGCTCGCTCCTGCTGCATCCAGTGGTGGGCATGACGAAGCCCAGCGACATCGACCACTTCACGCGCGTCCGCTCCTACAAGGCGCTGATAGACAACTACTACGACCAGCGTCGGACGCTGCTCGCGCTGCTCCCGCTGGCGATGCGGATGGCGGGGCCGCGCGAGGCCCTCTGGCACGCCATCATCCGCCGCAACTACGGCGCCAACCACCTCATCGTCGGCCGCGACCACGCGAGCCCCGGTCTCGACTCGCAGGGTCAACCCTGCTCCGGCCCCTACGACGCGCAGGAACTCGTCGCGAAGTACGAAGGGGAGACGGGCGTCAAGCCGCTGCCGTTCTCCGAAATGCTGTACCTGCCCGAAGAGGACCGCTACGAGGAGGCGAGCCGCATCGCCGCGGGCCAGCGCACGGCCTCGATCTCCGGCACGGAGGTGAGGGATGAGTACCTGCGCCGCGGGCGCGCACTGCCGGGGTTGGTTCACGCGGCCCGAAGTCGCCTCGATCATCACGGCCGCGCACCCGCCGCGCTCTCGGCAGGGCTTCTGCATCTGGTTCACGGGGCTCTCGGGCGCGGGCAAGTCTACGACCGCCGACATCCTGACCATTAAACTGCTCGAACACGGGCGGCAGGTCACGATACTCGACGGCGACGTGGTGCGCACGCACCTCTCGAAGGGCCTCGGCTTCTCGAAGGAGGACCGCGACACGAACGTCCGCCGCATCGGCTTCGTCGCCGCGGAGATCGCGCGCCACGGGGGCGCGGCTGTCTGCGCGGCCGTCAGCCCTTACAGGGCGACGCGTAACGAATGTCGCGCGATGGTCGGGGGCGACCGCTTCATAGAGGTCTTCGTGGACACTCCGCTTGAGGTCTGTGAGGCGCGCGACACGAAAGGGATGTATGCCCTCGCGCGCGAAGGGAAGGTCAAAAACTTCACGGGCATCGACGACCCTTACGAGCCGCCGTTCCACCCCGAGATCGTCATCGACACGGTGCGGCACACGGCCGAGCAGAACGCGCAGCGCGTCGCGGACTACCTGATGCAACAGGGCTTCATAGAGGTCGAGGCACCGCGCGCCGAGGCGCGACCGGCGGCGGCGGAGGGCGCCGACTGACTTCAGCCCCCGGCTCCGGAGCGCGGGAATCCGAACGGCTCGCGTCGAGCCGTTCAAACTCCGGCCGGCGCCCCGCCCGCGTCAACGAACTCCCGCCCCAGCAGGCGCAGCCGGGGGAACATGTAACTCACGAGGGCGGCGCCGATAACCCGCAAGCCACCACCCGAGGGGCGCCCTTTCATAACGCGTTGCGAGAATGGCCCGCCAGCCCTTACGCCTCTCTTACGTTCTCTCGAATCACGTCGTCGGGCCCTTCAATGAATGGTAATCCTTCGCCCTTCAACGGCCCTTTGAAATATATTGCCGGCGAAGCCGTCGGGCGAAATAACTTCAGCGCCGGGCGGGGGCGCCGGCGCGAGCGCCGAGGGCGATGCGCGCCACGCTGATCAGGGCCGACGCGCGGGGTGCCGGGGCCTGTATGTTTTGTGCGGTGGCGAGGGAGAGGTCGAAGTTCTCTTTGGCGAGCAGGCTGAAGAGGCCCGACAACGACGCGGTGGGCGTGTTGATGGTTTTCGCCACCACGTTGCCGCCGACGCGGAAACGCACGTTAATGACTCCCTCCGCGCCCATGTAGCCTTCGGCCTTGTTCATCGCCTTGACCGCCTCTTCGACCACCTGCCACGTGCGGGCCGTGTCCGTGCCTTGAAGCTGCGCGGCGACGGCGAGCAGTGCGCGGACCCGCTCGGGCTCGCCGTCGGCAATGCGACGGGCCTCGGCCGCGGCGTCGTCGAGCAGTCGGAGGGCCTGCGGCCGGTCGCTCTTCTTCAGCAGCCGCGCCGCCTCGGTGAGCGACCACGCGCGCTGGAAGGCCGTGAGATCGCCCGTCGATATCAGGCGCAAGACTTTCTCCACGTCGTTCCGGGCGACCGCCTGTGAGACGAGCACGAAGTCGATGTAGGAGCGGACCTGCTTGCGTAGGTCCGTGTCCGAGATGCGGTCCGCAAGGTCGCGGGCGCCGATGTCGCCTTTCGTCGCGGCCAGATGCGCGGCGTCGGCGTACAGCGGGTCGCGCGCGGCCGAGTCGCCGACGCGGCCGGGGTCAACCACCTCCTGCGGCTCTTCCGCCGTCGCGCTCAGCCCGTAGGTGAGGAGCTTGTTCTGGCCGGGGACGAACCTCGCAGACGCCTCGGGGGTACTCAAGGCGGCAAGGCGCGCACGCACTTCCGGCACATACTTCGGCGCGTACCGCTCGAAGAGCGGGAGCAGACGTGTGATGGTGAAGTAGGCCCCGATGCGCCCGGAGGACGTGGCGTCCTGGTCGGGGGGCAGGAGCGGGCGGAGGAGGATTTGCGCGGCGGTCTGAAAGAACCTGGCGCGCAGCTCGGCAGGGAACTCGGCCGGCGGCCTGAGCGCCCCGAGCTGGTTCGACCTGGCGCCGCCGCCGTGCGCGACCGTCACGAAGAAGTTCGGCGTGAAGACGTAAGAAGAGAGGAGCGAGACGGTGTTGGCGTCCGAGGCCGGGTTGGCGGCCGAGCGTGCGAGTAGGGCCGCGTACTCGCGGTCGGCGGCGGCCGCGTCCCTCGTGCGCAGGTTCGCCAGGAAGTGGACCGTCTGTTCCGTCACCTTTTGGAGCGCGGGGCCGGCAAGCTGAAGCGCCCTCTGCGTGTGCTCGTCCTGCGCCAGTTGGACCGCGATGTCGAGCCGCGCGGCCTCGGCGGGCGAGAGGCCGGGCAGCCCCGCCTCGGCGGCGAAAGCGGGGGCGGAGTCGGCCACCTCACGCTCAATGGCCCCCTCAAGGTCGGCGAGCAACTCGTCGGCCAGCTTGGCGTCGTGCAGGCCGACGAGGCGCAGGACCTCGTTGCGAGCCGTCGCGCGGATGACCAACCCGCCCCTGCCTTCACCGCCTTTCTTCCGCGCCTCCTCCTCGCGCCGCGCGGCTTCCTGATCGGCGGCCCCCGCGTCGTCCCACGCGCGGCGGAAGATTTGCCGCGCCTGCTCGGGCTCGGCATCCCAGAGGGCGTCGGCCGCCCTGGCCTGCACGCGCGCCCGCAACAGCCGATTCTGGTAGTCGCGCGCGTCGTTCGCCAGCGTGATGAGCAGCGAAACCGAGATGAGACGCCGCGTCTCGGCGACCGGGTCGGGCTCGGGGGGCTCGGAGCGCGTGGCCTCCGGGGCGGCGGCCGGTGCGTTCGCGGTCGAGGGCGTCCGTTCCCTAGCCTGTGAAGGAGACTGAGAGGCGGGGGCCTGCGCGCCTGCGGGTGACGACATGGCGGCACACATGGCGAGCGAGACGGCGAGTTTAAGCTTCATTGCACATCCTCCTTCAGCTACGGAAATTGCCCGAGACGCTGCGCCTCCGGCCGCGGCCGCGGCTCATCAGCCCGCGGCGAGCGCCTCAACCCCCTCACTCATCCCGACCCTGCTCTGCTCGCACAGGTTGTAATAGGTGCCGTTCTGGGAGAGCAGCTCGTAGTGCGAGCCGGCCTCGACGACCCGCCCCTCGTCTATCATGAATATGTTATCGGCCAGAGAGGCGGTCGCCGGCCTGTGACTGACGAAGATGACGGTCACGCCCCGTGCCCGCGAGAAGATGTTGCCGAGGATTTTCATCTCGGTGTTAACGTCGACGTTCGCGGTGGCCTCGTCCAGGATTAGGACCGGCGCCTGCCGAATCAGGGCGCGCGCGATGGCGACGCG
This sequence comes from Pyrinomonadaceae bacterium, assembly GCA_036399155.1. Lineage (GTDB taxonomy): Bacteria > Acidobacteriota > Blastocatellia > Pyrinomonadales > Pyrinomonadaceae > QHXN01. The sequence continues at coordinate 3,627 of DASWNR010000168.1, read as the reverse complement.
CTGGCGCTGCCCGGCGGACAGGCTGGCCCCCTTCTCCGCGATCTCAGTCTCGTACCCTTCGGGCAGGCCCTCGATCAGCTCTTCGAGACAGCACAGGCGGACGGCCTCCTCCACCCGCCGCCGCGACGGCGACTCCGCGCCGAGCGTCAAGTTGTCCCAGACCGAGCCTTTGATTAGTCCGCCCTCCTGCCACACCACCGACACCTGACGCCTGAGGTCGGAGAGCGGGATGTCGCTCGTGTTCCTGCCGTCAAAGAGGATGCTCCCGGACGTGGGTTTGTCCAGCCCCGTGAGGAGCCGCAGCAGAGAGGTCTTGCCCGAGCCGCTCGGGCCGACGACGGCGTTGACCGTGTTCTTTCTGATCTTGATGTTGACGTTCGTCAGCACCGGCTTGTGCTCGCTGTAGCTGAAGGAAACGTCGCGCAGCTCGATGTCGCCGCTGACGGGGAACGTGATCTCGCGGCCGGCCTTCCGGGCCAGCGCCGGGTCCTGCTCGGTGGGCTTGTCGAAATACTCGAACATGCGGTCGAAGCTGATGGACGACTGCTGGAACTCCGAGAAGAGCGTCATGAAGTCGTTGATCGGGCTGTGTAAGAGCCCGACGTAGGTCGTGAACGCGATGAAGCTGCCGAGGGTGAGGCGCCCGGAGAAGATCATCTGCCAGCCGAGCAGGGTGTACAGCGCGGTGCTCAGCGCGCGGATCAGGCCGTTCGATAGGCCGTAGCAGACGCCGACGCGCGATGCCTTGAGCTGCGACTTCAGGGCGTCGGCCGACAGGCCGTCGATTCTCCTGTAGTTATGACCCTCCAGTGCCATCGTCTTAAGGGTCTTGATGTTGTCGATGATCTCTATCTGGACGCCCCTCAGCTCCGCGTAGCCCTCGGCCGTCTGCCTCAGGTAAGGGCGCGTGGCCCGCCCCAGCTTGTAGCTTATGTAAACGTTGAAGGGGACGCTGAGCAGGGCCAGCAGGGCCAGCTCCCAGTTCATGATGAAGAGCAGGGGCGGGACCAGGACCAGATAGATTCCGCTCATCAGGATGGTCTGGAAGGAGCTTGTGACGGTGTTCAGCGAGGTGGTGATGTCCTGAAACCGGCTCATGATCTGGCCGGTGCGGTTCCGGTCGAAGAAGGTGGCGGGGAGGTGCTGGACGTGGTTGAAGAACAACAGGCCCATGCTGTTGTTCAGCCTCGCCGACAGCCGCAGGGCGAAGTGGCCGCGTGTGTTCCTGAGCACGACCGTCACCACGTTGACGGCGATGACGAAGCCCACCAGCACGTGCATGAGGCTCACGTCCTTGGCCGGGTACGCCCTGTCAATGAGCAGTTTGGAGAGGTAGGGGATGACCATCCCCGCCGCCTGGATGACCAACCCGGCCAGCATTACCGAGGCCATCGCGCGCCAGAAGGGCCTCATCAGTCTCAGCACCCGGGCGAATTTACGAAGGACTTCCAGCTTGATAGGTTTATTCATCGCGTGTTGACGCCTCTCCGCCTGTCTGTAAGTTCGGGCCGGCGCACGAGCGCCGTCAGCAGTAGCCGAGCTGCTGCCGGAAGGGTTCTATCAGTTCCTCGAACAGGTTCAACTCGTCCGCCCCGAGGTGTTCCTTCCACGTCTCGTCCAGCTTGATGAGCGTGTTCTTGGATTTGAAACGCATCTCGTTGCCCCTGACGTTGTGATGGACCTTGCGGCCGACCCGCATCATCTGCGGCTCCCACCCCACGCCGACGAAGTCGCAGACGGAGCGGACGACTTCGGCCGGCCGCGCGCAGAGGTCTTCGTACCTGACGGCCAAACGCTCCGGCGCGCCCTCGCCGTCGAGCCAGTTCCTGATGTCGATGTTGGTGTTCTTCCAGTTCAGGAGGGACTCGCGGAACTCCCCCCCCCGCTTCGCGTAGGAGTACGCGACGCCGCGCCCGTCCCTCAACAGGTGAATGACCTTAGGGCTGAAGCCGCCCGCGGCGGCCAGCAGCTGCGTCCTCCGCAGCCGCTTGCTCGAATCGACGATCACCTCGGCGGAGGACGCCTCCGCCACGGCGCGAAAGAGGCGGAGGGTGTTCTGCGTAATCTCTTCGGGGCTCAGGCGCGAGGCGCCGAGCCTGAACTCCTCGCCGCCGTCGGGCGCGCGCAGGCGGTCCAGAACGCCCTTCCAGAAGTGACACTCCGACGCGCGGAACAGGCAGGTGCAGAGCTGGTCCTCGTTGAGGAAGGCGTCGAACGCTTCTGCGTCTACCTCCCCGACGCCGGTCATCCGGCTGTGGGAGCCGAGCAGCAGGTCGAGCAGCGTGCTGCCGCTGTAACCGTCTCCGAGTATGAACGCGACTTTCATAAGGAACGCTCGTGGCTAGGAAATACTTTCTCCGGCGGGGCCGGCCGCGGGCTCTGAAAAGACGGCGGCGAAATGAAGGCCGTCGTCGAAGACCCTTCCGTTGACCTCGAACCTGCGGGCCGAGTGAAGGCGGAGTAACGCCGGGGCCTCTCCCGAGAACAGGCCCTCACGCGCGCCGCCCCACGTCGTCACCTCTTCGACGAAGTAGGAGTCGGGGCCGGCCGGCTCGTAGCGCGTGACGAGCGACGCCCCCGTCGAAGGGCCGTAAAGGGCGATCCCCGCCCCGAGCCTCTCGACCTCGGCGGCCGAAGGGGCGAGCTTCTTCAGCCACTCCAGCCGGGCTTTCGCCATCAGGTACGAACGGCGGCAGCGCGGCGAGCAGGCGAAGTGGAACGTCAGCCTGACGCCGTACAACTCCGGCAAGAGCGGGTTCAGGATGGCGGGGTGCGGGCCGGCGTCGGCCACCGCCCCGCTCGTCCTGTCTTGGTTAAAGCCGTCCTCGCGCGAAAAGAACTCGGCGCAGCATTCGGGGTAGCCGAACAGGCGCGCGGTCAGCCGCTGCTCTCTACTTAACTCGGCGGACTCGGCGCCCCGTGCGAACTCGGCGTCGAGCGCGAAGTAGAGGACGGCGTGCGCCCCGGGCCGGCTATTCTGGGCGACGTAGACGGCGTGGTGCGAGACCTTCTTGCCCTCGTGAAAATCTGGCCGCGGCAGCAGGTCGAAGGCAGACCGGTGGCAATGCAGCCCCATCGAGCCGATCAGGCCGGCGGCGCGTTCGGCCTCCCCTTCGGGGACGCAGACGCGGCCGGCGGCGCGCTCGCGGCGCGCGACGCTCAGGCAGCAGAGGAACTCCGAGAAGCCGAGCAGCATCAGCAACTCCCGCTCCCCGCGGGGGAGGGAGGCCGACAGTTCCCCGGTCATCCCCACGACAAGGTTGCGGGGGGGGCTTATTATTGGCGGTGCGGCGACGGTGCTCATCATCGAACGGGCGGATCGTTTACGCAGGGCTGTCGGCGTGCAGGTTTAGAGAGCGGGGCGTAACCCCCGCGGCGTCCAAAGGGACGCCGCGGGGGTCGGCCGCCGGTTTATCACCAGCCGAGTTAGAAACCACCCGGATCGATGGGCTCCTCGCAGGCGACGCAGTTCTTGTTGTGATTGTTGGTGTGGAGGCTATGACCGGCGAGGAGCGGGTCGTTGAAGAGGGTCCCGACGTCGGTCACACCGGAGACGAAACTGCGCAACTGGCTCCTCAGTTCCTCAACCTGGTTGTCGTCGAGCCTGCTGAATTTATTGTCAGCCAT
>DASWNR010000167.1:0-2862 GCA_036399155.1 Pyrinomonadaceae bacterium | reverse complement strand
CGTCATCCCGCTCAGCTTTAACGTCGGCATCAACGATCATCTTGAGCTGTTCTTCAGCACCGAGGGCTGGCGCGGGGTCAAGGTCAACAACCCGAAGCACCTGTCGAGCTTCTACCTGCCGAACTCGCAGCTCTTCTTCGGCTCCGGCTTCGCCACGCTCGGCAGCGGTCCCGCCATCATCCTCTCCCCGGAGAGGGTGAGCGGCTCGACCATCCCGACCAACTCGGCGATGTTCCGCCCGGCGTTCAACCAGCCGTTCGTGCAGTTCCCGTTCGTCGGCGGCACCGGCCCCAACTTCGGGCTGACGGGCAACGGCATCGCGCCGCCGTTCACGTCGCGCCTCGGCACGCCGACGGGGACGGAGCAGGGCAACTTCAGCGCGGCTTCTAACTTCCCCGGCGTCGGCTCGCCCTGCGGGTCGATTCTGCCCGGCGTCGTGCTGACGACCAACACGATCCCGCCTAACCTGACCTTCAACACGCTGACGGTGCCCAACCTGTTCACGGTCTGCCCGTCGTACGTCGCCGACGCGCCCTTCGTCAACCGGCTCTTCGGCGAGTCGGCCTTCGGGACGATGCAGGCCGGGGCGAAGATTCGCTTCACGGGCCCGAACAACCCGCTCGGCGTCGGCCTCGTCGCCTTCTACCGCTTCTACACGGACAAGGCCGACGACTTCTCGGGCTTTAACCAGCTCCAGCGCGGCGCGAGCCCCGGCGGCGACATCGGAGACTTCGGCCTCGTCGGCTTCGCCTCCGGACGCCTCAGCCGCTCGGTCAGCCTGCACGCCAACTTCGGCTACATCCTGAACTCGAACCCGCAGTCCGAGGCCTTCGGCACCGGCAAGGTCACGCTGCTCGACCGTCCCGACGAGATCGTCGCGGGCGTCGGCATGGACTGGGCGATCAACCGCAAGTTCCAGATCATCACCGAGCTGAAGTCGATTCATTACTCGGGCGGGCGGACGCCGAACGCGTTCCAGAACAACCCCGTGGATTTCCTGGGCGGCATCCGCATCTTCCCGGCACGCTGGTTCGGCTTCTCGGCGGCCTACCGCGGCCACCTGAACCAGCAGGGTAAGAGGTTCACCGAGTTCCTCGGCTTCGGCGACGACGAGCCGAACGAGGGCTTCCCGGCGGGCTTCCGCACCTCTGATGACCCGCACGGGTTCATCTTCCAGTTCTTCGCCGGCCACCGCAACGAGCGTCTGCCGACCGTCTTCCCGAACCAGCCGCCGACCGTCAGCCTCTCGGCCTCTTCGAGCCGCGTCGTGTTGCCGGCCACGTGCGGCACGGGCCAGCAGCCTAACCCGAACTGCACGCCTACGGCCGGCACCGTCCAGCTCTCGGCGACCGCGACCGACCCGGACGGCGACACTCTGCTCTACACTTACTCGACGACCGGCGGCCGCGTGACGGGCGACGGCCCGAACGCCACGCTCGATCTGACGGGCGTCGCTCCTGGCACTTACACCGTTACGGTGGAAGTCGACGACGGCTGCGGCTGTATCGCATTCACCTCGACTACGGTAACGGTCGAGGCTTGCGACTGCATCGCGCTGCCGACGCCTCCGCCGTGCCCGACGGTTGATGTGAGCTGCCCGTCCGAGCCTGTGAGGCCCGGCTCGCCCATCACGTTCACCGCGAGCGTGTCGGGCGGCGACTCGAGCGTCACGCCGACCTTCAACTGGACGGTCTCGGCCGGCACGATCAGCAGCGGCCAGGGCACCAGCTCCATCACGGTTGACACGACCGGGCTGCCGAACAACTCGTCCGTGACGGCGACCGTCGACGTTGGCGGCTACGAGCGTAGCTGCCCGACGTCCGACAGTTGCACGACCGGCATCGTGGGCGAAACTCCTGCCCGCAAGATCGACGAGTACGGCAACATCCGGTTCAACGACGAGAAGGCTCGCCTCGACAACTTCGCCATCGAGTTGCAGAACGACCCGACGGCGCAGGGCTACCTGGTCTGCTACGGCGGGCGCAGGGGCCGCACGGGCGAAGCGCAACGCCGTTGCGACCGCGCTAAGGACTACCTCGTGACCACCCGCGGCATCGACGCCTCGCGCGTCGTGACCGTGGACGGCGGCTTTCGCGAAGACCTGACGGTCGAGCTCTGGATCGTGCCTTCTGGCGCGACCCCGCCGGCCGCCAGCCCGACGGTTGACCCGTCGGAGGTGCGCCCCACGCGCGCCCCGACGCGCCGCCGCCGTGGCCGCGACGACGACGACGAGGAGTAGTCATTAACTCAGACCCGCGCCGACACTGACGGCGCGGCCGAAACCGAAAGCGGGCGACGCTTCTTAAATCGAAGCGTCGCCCGCTTCGCGTGTACGCGGGGGCCGTCTGTCCGCGCGGCGTCGAGGCTTCAGGCGCTTTCCGCGCCTGAGACTTTCGTACAACGGCCAAAAATAAGCCGGCATCCTACATTCCCGAGCCCGCGTCGCGGGCCGGACTTTGCAAAGTCGCAGTTGATAAGGATAATAGCCGCGCGGTTCCCGTTAACCCCCCGCCGCGTAGCTCGTAGAATTTGAAGACCGTGGTGTTAAAAATGAAGAATCGCTTGCTCCGAAAGTTCTCCTCCGCTCTCGTCACCCTGACCGTGCTCGCGTCCTGGGCATCTCTGGGGAGCCCCGCGCTCGCCGCCGACGACGGCGACCCGGCCGCCGAGAAGCTGCTTAGTTGGGAGGCCACAGGGCCTTTGGGCGGTGACGTGCGCTCGCTCGTCATCGACCCGCAGGACCCGAAGCGGCTCTACTTCGGCACCATCGACGGCCAGATTTACGCCTCCGCGGACTCGGGCGAGACCTGGTCGCGCATCGCCGGCTTCAACCGGCCGGGACTGCTCATCGACAACCTGATC
>DASWNR010000166.1:0-5651 GCA_036399155.1 Pyrinomonadaceae bacterium | reverse complement strand
CGTCATCCCGCTCAGCTTTAACGTCGGCATCAACGATCATCTTGAGCTGTTCTTCAGCACCGAGGGCTGGCGCGGGGTCAAGGTCAACAACCCGAAGCACCTGTCGAGCTTCTACCTGCCGAACTCGCAGCTCTTCTTCGGGCAGACACTGCTCGGCAGCGGCCCGGCCGTCATCCTGGCGCCGACGCGCGTGAGCGGCTCGACGCTGTTGACGACGAACAGCACCCTCTTCCGGCCGGCGTTTAACCAGCCGTTCGTACAGTTCCCGTTCGTCGGCGGCACCGGCCTCAACTTCGGGCTAACTGGCAACAACATCGCGGTGGCCTTCACTTCGACGCTCGGCCCCGTGACGGGGACGGAGCAGGGCAACTTCGGCTCGGCGTCGAACTTCGGCGGTATCGGGTCGCCCTGCGGCTCGATCCTGCCCGGCGTCGTGCTGACGACGCGGACGATCCCGGCCAACCTGACTTTCCAGACGCTGACGGTGCCCGACCTGTTCACCATCTGCCCGACCTACGTCGCCGACGCGCCCTTCGTCAACCGACTCTACGGCGAATCGTCGTTCGGCACGATGCAGGCCGGCGCCAAGATCAGGTTCACGGGCCCGAACAACCCGCTCGGCGTCGGCCTCGTGGCCTTCTACCGCTGGTACCTGGACAAGGCCGACGACTTCTCGGGCTTTAACCAGCGCCAGCGCGGCGCGAGCCCCGGCGGCGACATCGGAGACTTCGGCCTCGTCGGCTTCGTCTCGGGGCGGCTGAGCCGTTCGGTCAGCCTGCACGCCAACTTCGGCTACATCCTGAACTCGAACCCGCAGTCCGAGGCCTTCGGCACGGGTAAGGTGACGCTGCTCGACCGTCCGGACGAGGTCGTCGCGGGCGTCGGCATGGACTTCGTCGTCAACAAGCACTTCCAGCTCATCACCGAGTTGAAGTCGGTTCACTACGCGGGCGGCAAGACGCCGAACGCGTTCCCGAACAACCCGGTTGAGTGGCTCGGCGGCGTCCGTATCTTCCCGCGCCGCTGGTTCGGCTTCTCGGCGGCCTACCGCGGCCACCTGAACCAGCAGGGCAAGACGTTCACGGACATCTTCGGCGACGAGGAGCCCAACCACGGCTTCCCGGCTGGCTTCCGCACGTCGGACGACCCGCACGGGTTCATCTTCCAGTTCTTCGCCGGTCGCCGCAACGAGCGTACTCAAGGGCCGGTGAACTGTACGCCGGAGATAGTATCCATCACCAAACCTGAGGTAGTTCTGCCCTGCCCGCCGGGTTATCAAACCGGCAGTTGTCCGGCTGTGTTGAACCGAAGGGTGCAGCTCACGGCCGAGGCACGCGACCAGGACAACGACACGTTGCTATACACTTGGAAGACGACGGTGGGTACTTTCGTCGCGACCGAAGGGGGCGGCGAGCCGGGCACCGGCCCGACCGTCACGCTCGAGCTGCCGGCCGACGTGGCGGAAGGTTCTTATGACGTAACCGTTACGGTCGATGACGGCTGCGCCCCCAACGGCGCGGAAACGAAGACGACCAAAGTTCACGTCAAGAAATGTCCCTACTGTTATCTGTGTCCGAAAGTAACCGTCTCATGCCCGGACGAAGTTGACGAAGGTACGTCGATCAGGTTCAGGGCCACAGTCACGGACGGCGACCCGAAGGTGACGCCGACCTACAACTGGACGGTCTCGGCCGGCACGATCACGAGCGGCCAGGGAACCGACTCCATCGAGGTCGATACCACCGGCCTCGGCGATCAGACGGTAACCGCCACGGCCACGGTCGTAGGCTATGCGGCAGCCTGTCCGCCCGCGACCGGCGAGTGTCGCACGAAGGTCAACCGCACCATTAACCCCATTTACTGCCGTGCGTTCGACGCCTACGAGGACATTACATTCAACAACGAGAAGGCGCGCCTCGACCTGTTCGCGATTCGCCTGAAGGAAGACCGGCAGGCGAAGGGGTACTACGTCACCTACGGCGGGCGCGGCCGCGGGGTGAAGTCTGTTGACGCGGCGGCGAGGGCGGAGCGGGCCCAAAACTACCTCTACGAGCAGCGGGGCATCGACAAGTCTCGCGTCATCATCGTGGACCGCGGCCCCGCGCCCGACTGCTTCAAGGTGATTCTCTGGGTCTGCCCGTCAGGGGCCGGCACGCCACCGACTGACCTCGGTAATGAGCAGGTGCAGGAGGCGTTGCGCACCTTCGACGTTCAGTGCCCCCCGGAAGGTAGTTACACCCCACGGCAGCCCGGACCTAAGAAGAAGGTTCGGAAGCGCCACGTTAGGCGACAGGGAGGTGGCTCGTGAGTAAGCCGTTCATTACCCGAATCGTTCGACCATCCCTCATCTACGTGACCGTAGTGATCGGTTTGTGCGCCGCCGCGCCGCCCGTGACGCACGGCGGCCGGGGCCGTGGGTTTTCGCCCGCGGCAGTCACCACTGCCGCGCGGTGTGACGAGATGACCGAACACATCCCGACGTACTTCACGGGGCACGAGTACAGGGGCACTGTGAGCTACCCGAGGGAAGGAATGTCCGGCGACGCGACCTTGACCGTAGAGGATAACGGGAGGTTTAGTCTCGCGGCCGGCGGCAAGACGCTGAGAGGCCAGCTCTCGTCGGAGACCACTTGCGGGTACACGGCGGTCGCTCTGAAGTTCGACGACACGCCGCCGTCCGACCCGACTAAGCCTCCACCCCCCTCCGCTCCGGCGTTCTCGCTGCGCGCATGTAAGGAGGGGTCGGGTGCCGTCCTCCGGAGTAGAGAGCGTGAAGATTTCAACTTCACCGCATCGGGGGACGCGCCGAGTGGGGCACCGGGATGGGGGCGCTGTAACGGGAGGGGGCCTCTGCGCGGAATCCGGCCCTTGTGACTGTAAAGCCGGCGCAGCATTTCCATCACGACGGCGTAGCCGTCCGGATGTCAACGCTGCTCCAAGTGTTCCGTAAGTCCTGGCCTCTGTCGCTGCCCGTCGGCATACGCAGCCGCGACAGTTAGCCAGCTCGATTCCGGCGCAAACGATGTTCCGCATTCCTCCGTTGTTTGCGCTGAGGGGGCGGGAGGTGAAAGCCTCCCGCCCCCGTTTTTAATTACGACCTTCATTCCGGTCTGCTCCGGAAGAGCCGCGCGGGCCGACGGGTTCACCTGCTGGCGATCTTCTGTATCTCTTTGAAGTTCTCGTCGGCGGTGGCGGCGTGGCCTTCGGCCGTCGGGTGCATGATCATGGCGCGGTCGTCTTCGAGGAAGAGGTCGAGGTTGAACCGGTGCAGGATGAGGTGCATCTGGTCGGTGGTCAGCTTCGCGTCCATCGGGAGCCGCACCCAGCGCCGGCGCGACGTGTAAGGTCTGTACTGGGGCGGGTCGAACGGCGTCCAAGCCCCGTGCGACCACCTGGCCAGCTCGAAATTCTCCGCGACGGTCAAGGGCGACTGGTCACGCCGCTCCTGAGCGCAAAAGCCGTGGTTAGTGTAGGCACCGACGTTGCCCCCACCACCGTCCAACCCGGTCCCGCTTTATCGGTAATCCAGGCGTCCGCCTGCACGTCCCGAATCTGGCGGAAGACGTACGTGTCCAGTGTGAGGAGCCGCTTCCAGCGCTCGCGGTCTTCCCCGAAAGGGTTGTCAAACTCCTTCCTCGCAGCGCTACAAAGGTTGCCCTTCTCGTCATGAAGAATGTCCGGGTACGGGGTTAGCAGGATGCGGTGGCAAGGGTGGCCCGGCTGACAGTCCTTGATCCTGATCCTCCTCGATTCGTCGGGCGCGCCTCCCAGCCCGCTCGGCGCCTCGAGCAGCGCCCGGTGCAGTCGGGCGTAACTACCGTCGGCACCCAGTAGCAGCCTCTTGAATCGCCCCTCATCACTAGCCCTGATTATTCTCCTTCGGTTGACTCCCTTCCTGAACAACACCGGGTTGCTGAAGAGCTTCAGGGCTGCGCCCGAGAGCACAGCATAGGTGACGTACTTGGAAAATTCGATATCGTTGCCGCCCGTGCTGAGCAGCAGGTAATCTATTTCACGGGTGATCTTGCCGTCCTTGGTCAACGCCTTCCTCAGAGACTCGAGTTGTGGCTCGACCCGGCCGCCCCTCTCTATCGCGCTGGCCCACTTGTCGATGATTTCGTCCGTGACCGCCCCGGAGCAGGAGTAGCTGACGAAGGTGACAGCCTCCCGCGGGTTCCGGAGCGCCATCTGGAGCGCGGTCTTGAACTGGTACGAATACATCGAGCGGTGGCAGCGGAGGTCGAGCCAGCGCGCCGCCCCCTCGGCGTCCCGATCCTTCCGCGGCCGCTGCGTCCCCTTGACGGCGGCCGGGATGTTGGCCGCCAGCAGCGCGGGCAGAAAATCCCGCTCCTTCTCCCCCTGCGTGAACCGCGCTGGCCTGTCCGGATTTCCCTCGCCGGAGGCGTAGGAATCCCCCAGGCCCACGACCAGCCTGTCCAACACCTCTATCGGCTCCGAGAGCGAGATCAAGCCGCCGTTCGAGAGGCTGACCGAGACCGTCAGTTTCCGCGGGGCGTTCGCGTCGTACGGGACGCGTATCTCGACGCAGAATGGTCTTTTGTACTTGGCGTCGCAGTTTCTAAACTCCAACTGTGAGCCGATCAGCGGACGGTTGTCCACGAGCCACGTCGAGAGGCGACCCTCTAGGAACTGCGGGTTCTCGATCCACACCCTCACGTAGTGCGCCTCGGGGTAGACGTAATCCCGGCAGGCGGCGACGTCGTTTCTGAATCCCCCGGTCTCCGGATTCCAGCACGTGTTAGAAAAATTGTCCCGGGCCAGACGCTCAACCCAGCCGGCGTAAGGCTCAAAGCACTGCCTTTTCTCTTCCGGCGTCGCATTCCGGTCGGCGCAGTTCACCGCCGTCGCCCTGTTCCTTTGCACCGCCACTTCGGAGCGATCTTGTAAGTCCCTCTCCAGGTCATAGGCGGGCCTCGTGCTCTTATCCAGCGCCATCCCGTCGTAGATGTCCCTTAGGTCGTCGACCGAAGACTGGTCGTGTATGAAGCGGAACGGGTTGACCAACTCCCAGCGGAGCGCGGGAGCATTCTGGGCGAAGACGTCGGGCGCGGCGAGCAGCGCTACCAAGACGACGGCGAAAGGAACAGAGTGTTGCAGGCGGTGGTGCAGACGGCATTTTCTTACAGACATGAATTTGAGTCCTTAGCTGGGTTGAGGCGGCGAACGTTGAATCGGGCGGGCGCCCGACCACTTGTCGGATTGCGGCAGAGCTGTTTATCGTGGGGTGGCCGCGGCGGCGGCCACTCAGCACGCGGCGGGGCGTTGGACGAGGTCGAGCAAACGCTTCGGATAGTCCGTGATGATGCCGTCCACTCCTAAGTCCTTAATGCGGAGCATCTCCGGCCCGTCGTTGATCGTCCAAGCGTGCACGGGAAGATTGTCCCGGTGGGCTCTCCTTAAAAACTCCTCCGTGAGAACCGACCAACGGATGATCTTTCTCTTCTTGAGCTCCGCTGTGAATTGCGGTTTGATCTGTATGGCGTCGGCTTTCGGGCGCTTGCCTCCGCGGAGGTACGCGATGAGTTCCTTGGCCGAGGCGGAGGTGGCGACTTCCGGGTTCAGTGAGCGGTACTCCCTCAGGTACGGGTGCCAGAACGAAGCGACTAGGACGTTCTCGCCCATCTGCTTTT
>DASWNR010000165.1:0-7251 GCA_036399155.1 Pyrinomonadaceae bacterium | reverse complement strand
TCCCCCGCGCGCGGGAGCGGCGCGCGTCCCGGCGTCTGGCCGCGGGCGGCGGCGCTGCTCCTCGCGTCCGCGCTCCTGCTCGGCCCGCTCCCGGCGCTCGCGCAGGAGGAGCCGCCCCCCGACCCCGAACTCGAACAGATTAAGAAGGAGCAGGCGCGGGTCGATTTGGAGAAGGCGAAGCTCGAACTGGCCGAGAAGGCGCGCTCGGCACGCTTCCCCAAGCCCACCTCCTCGCCGCTCGCCGGCACGACCGGGACGAACGACGCCACCTTCATCGAGGAACTCATCCAGGGCCACAACTCGGTGAACGCGGCCGCCGACGTCGTCGCCCGCAGGATTTGTACCGAACTCCCCGGCCCGCGCGTCATCGTCGTCCACAACTCGTCGAGCGTCGGCATGATGACGACCTACGCCGCCGGCCGGAAGCGCATCGAGGCGCTCAAGAGAAGGTACGACAGGGTGAGCGCGGAGGAGGCCGCGGCGCTTAGCGCGGACACGGATCGACCGATGCCGCGGCCGGGCTTTGCCGAAGCCGCGGGCCGCGCCGATGGCAGGTCTCTGGCCGCCGGGCTCGGCGCGGCCACCAGCGTCGTCGGCTCGTTCGTCGACTTCCTCTCGTTCTTCCGCACGAACGTCGACATCAGGGGAAGCACCTTCGACGTGGGCAACGCCGTCTTCGTCAGCTCACTCTTCAACTCCCTGCGAAACACGCAGAACAATTGCAGGTCGGCCGTCAACCTCTACCACCCGGCCGCGCTCCCGCCGAACGTCATGTCGCCGCCCAACTCGCCGCTCCTCAACGAGATTGAGGAACTCTTCGCGAAGCGGGACGAGGCCGAAGACCTCAAGCGGCGGATCGACGGCCGCGTCGCCAGGAAGCGGCAGCAGATAGAAGACCTCAAGAAGCTCGTCTCCAACGCGCAGAAGGCCATCAAGACCTACGAGGACAACCTGGCCAAGGAAGACGGCGGGGGCGAGGACGAGGACGACCCGATTGACAACATCGCGCCCGGCGCGGGCCGCGGACGTGCCAACCCCACCCGCAGCCCGCGCCGCCGCCGCGACAACCCGGCGCAGAAGCCCGACCCGCGGCCCGGCCTGCAAGCCAGCATCCAGCAGTACGAAGACCTGATCAAGTTGCTTGAGGACGACATCGTCAAGCTCAACGAGGGGGCGCGCCACCTGCCGGGCGTCAACACGCAGTTCGAGAATCTGCTCAAAGACCTCCTCGCCGTGGACGAGGCGAGCGGCATCAGCCTGCTCACCGGCTACCTGCTGACCGAGAGCTTGCAGGGCGTGATGGAGACGGACGGCAGCTACTGGCTCGTCCTCGACGTGGTCAAGGCGGGCGGCAACCGCAAGGTCAAGACCAACCTCATCTGGGACGTGTTCCGCGGCGGCGCGAAGGTGACGCACAGCGGCGGCGCGGTCGTCCACTTCAACGTCTACAACAGGGCCGGGGCCTCCGTCCTCTCCGGCGTCCACGGCCAATACCTCAAGTACAGGTCGGCCGACAAGATCGAGTGACCGCCTGACACCGAACGCGCCGCCGCGCGGCGGCCACGCAACGAACCCCTTGCGGGATAAGACCCGCCGAAAGAGAGGCAATCATGCGAGAGCAAGAAAGCTGCGGCTGCAACGGCCGCTCACAGAATGAAGAGTTCGACGCGCGGGTCGCCTACCGCCTGCTGTCGAAGAAGATCGCCGACGTGGCCGGCAGCGTCGCGCTGATGGCGCAGTCCGCGCAGGGGCGCGGCGAGCGCGGGGCCGACACCGAGCGCGCTCTCAGGCAGTTGCAGCGCATCGTCGGCGGCCGCGAGGTCGACGAGGGCGAGTTCGCCGAGTGCTGCCTGATAGGCCGCCGCGTCACCGGCGGCGGCACCAGTTGGTTCTGCACGGGCGTCCTCGTCCACCCGCGCGTCGTCCTCACCGCCGCGCACTGCCACAGGAGCGTCGCGGCGCGCACCAACGTCGTCGTCGCCCTCAACGCCATCAACCGGGACGCGCTGGGCAACGCGGAGGTGATGCGCGCGCGGCGCACCGTCATCCACCCGCTGTGGAACGACTTCGCCAACGACATCGCCGTCATCGTCTTGCAGGACGACGCCGCCACGCCGCCCGTCCCCATCGCCACGACCGCCGAACTCTCGGCCGCGCAGCGCACGCGGCTCGTCGGGTTCGGCAACGACGACGTGTTCAGCACGGTCGGCTTCGGCGTCAAGCGCGAGGTCGAGGTGCGCATCACAAACCTGCGCCGGAGTCAGCAAGACGACCTCGACGAAGCCGAGATGGAGCTGGGCTTCGAGTCCGACCTTGAGTTCACCGCCGGCGGCGGCGGGTTCGACTCGTGCGAGGGCGACAGCGGCGGCCCGGCCTACATCCTCGCCGGCGGCGGGCGCAAGGTGGCCGGCCTGACCTCGCGGCCCTTCAGTGACTTCACGAATCCGTGCGGCGAGGGCGGCATCTACACGCGCATCGACGCGAACATGAACTTCGTCCGGCAGGTTGCCGGGGACAACGGCGTTGACCTAGACTGAGCGCCCGCCGTCCGCGGGGCCGGCGCCCGGTGCCGGCCCCGCGGACGAACGAATCGAGAGTCACGAATCGCCGCGACAGTCGCCCGCGAGTCTCGAACGCGATGAGCCACCCTCCACGCGCCGCCGAATCAGCCCGCGCGCTCGCACGCGACCTCGACGAGTTCGCCCTCCGCCTGTTCAAGCATCTGGCCTCGGGCGCGACGAGTCCGAACGTCTTCATCTCACCTTTCAGCGTGGCCGGCGCGCTGCTCACTCTCCGCGAAGGCGCGGCCGGCGAGACCCGGCGCGCTCTGGCCGAAGCGCTCTCGCTCAAGACGGGCGGCGCGGCCGACCCCGGCGAAGCGTACGCGACGCTGACGGCGTCCGTCGTCGACGGCGCGGCGGCCGGCGACGAGCTAATCGTCGCCAACTCCCTCTGGGCGCGCGCCGGGCTTGGGCTGCGACCCGGCTTCGTGTCGGCGGCACGCAGCCGCTTTCGCGCCGAGGTCTCCGCGCTCGACGCGGACGGCGCGGCGGCCGCGCGCGCCATCAACGGCTGGGTGAGGGAGAAGACCGGCGGGATGATAGACGAGATCGTCGGGCCGGGTGCGCTCGGCGCGCAGGCGCTTCTGGTGCTGCTCAGCGCCGTCCACTTCAAGGGCGTCTGGAAGAGGCGCTTTGACGAATCGAGGACGAGGGCGGGGGATTTCTCCGCGCCGGGCGGCGCGCGCAAGTCTCTGCCGATGATGCGGCAGTCCGGCGCGTTCAAGTACTCCGAGGACGCGCGCGTGCGCGCCGTCGAGCTGCCTTACAGGGGCGACCGCCGGAGCATGCTGATCTTCCTCCCGGCGGACGAGGCGGCCTTCCGGGAATTCCTCGGCGGCCTGAGCCCGCGGGGCTGGCGGCGGCGACTGTCGGGTCTGCGGGAGACGGACGGCGAGGTCGTCCTGCCGCGGTTCGGGCTGAGTTACGAGACCGGGCTCGAAGACGCGCTCCGCGACCTCGGCGCGGCACACGCCCTCAGCCCCGGCGCGGACTTCGGCGCGCTCTGCGACGAACCCGCTTTCGTCAGCGAGGTCAGTCACAAGGCGGCGGTAGAGGTGACGGAGGAGGGGACGGTCGCCGCGGCCGCCACGTCCGTCGTGATGAGCCGCTCGCTGTCGGCCGGGTTCCGCCTCGTCGTAGACCGCCCCTTCTTCTGCTTCATTAAAGACAACGCGTCGGACGCCATCATGTTCGCGGGCGCGATCACGAGCCCCTGAGCCTCGCACGGACGTCCCCCACTCCCGCACGCCCCCCTTCACGAGCCCGCCCTCGTTTCGTCCCGCCGGCGTTCCGCACAAACTTTAAGAATAGTCCTTGTTTTGGGGAGCGTCCTAAGGTATTTTCTTCCCGACCTTTAAGGAGATTTTCTCGCAGGTTTCCGACACCCGGTCGCGCGGAACGTGCAGGCTTGCCGCCTACCTGTTTGACTTTAAACTTCGCCCAAAGTGCCCCGACCCGCCGCCCGCAGCCTTCGCCTTGCCAGCAACGGCCGCGCGCCATCCCGACCCCTTCCGTATGACAAGACGGGAGCCGATCAACAGCGAGTCATTTGAAGCGCTTCTCGGCTGGCTCGATCAGTGCCGCGACGTGGCGGGGCAGAAGTACGAGCTCATCCGCCGCAGCCTCATTAAAATCTTCGTCGCCCGCGGCTCTCACGACGCCGAGGATTTAGCCGACATGACCATCAACCGCGTCGTGGGCAAGCTGCCCGAAATCAGGGACGGCTACGTCGGAGACCCGGCCGTCTACTTTTACGGCGTCGCCCGGAACGTCCTGCACGAGTCCCGGCGCAGGAAGGAAGTCGCGGCCGACGTGGCCCGCGTCGTCGCGGTGAGCGAGGAGGCCGCCACCAGCGACGAGGTCGAATGTCTGAGGAAGTGCCTCGCCCTGCTGCCGGAGGATCAGCGCGAGCTGATGCTCGACTACTACCTGAACACCAAGCGGCTCAAGATAGAGCACCGCAGGCGGATGGCCGAGGAGCTGGGTCTTTCGCTCGGCGCGCTCCGCCTGCGGGCGCACCGCATTAGGGGCAGGCTGGAGGAGTGCGTGCGCCGCTGCGTCAGTCCCCCTGAAACGAATTGAGGCCGCAGACGCATTGCTGACGGGTGGTGACTTTATCGCCGCCGGGAAGGGTTTTTGAGCACACCACAGGGAGACCAGGATCGGATCAGACTGTACCTCCTCGGCGAGCTGGCCGGGGCGGAGGAGGAGGCGTTCGAGCTGCGCCTGCTGACCGACGCCGAGTTCGCAGAGGAGCTTGAGGTCGTCGAGGAGGAGCTGGTCGATCAGTACGCCGCGGGCGACCTCGCGCAGCCTGAACGCGCGCGGCTTGAGCGGCGCTTCTTCGACTCGCCGGAGCGGCGGCGCAAGCTGCGCGTCGCGCTGGCGCTCCGGCGGCACGCGCCCGAACGCGAGGCGCGGGAAAAAAAAGATAACGTCACGCCCCTGAACGCCGGACGCCGGAGGGCGCGATTCGTCCCCCCGCCGATCTACCTCAAGGTCGCGGCCGCCCTCCTGTTCGCCGCCGGCCTCGGCGCCGCCGTCTGGTGGATGCGCGCCGGCAACACGGAAGTCGAGCGGGGGATGGTGGCGCTCAACGAAGCCTTCAAGGGCCGGCGCACGATAGAGCCGCGCGTGACGGCCGTCGGGCACGTGCCGCTCGTGGTGACGCGCGGGCGCGACGGCGACAACGTCGATTCGCTCGCGCGACGCAGGGCGGAGCTGATGCTGCTCGACGCCGTCGATTCCGACCCCGGCGCTCAGTCGCGCCACGCGCTCGGCCGCTTCTACCTGCTCGACGCGCAGTTCGGCAAGGCCGTCGAGCAGCTTGAAGCGGCGCTGCGGGACTCGCCGAACAACGCGCAGGCGCACAGCGACCTGGGCGCGGCCCTGCTTGAGCTTGGCCGGCAGCAGGAGCAGGCCGGCAAGCAGGAGCAGGCCGGCGAGCAGGGGAAGGCTCTGGAGGACTACGGTCGCGCGCTAGAACACGTCAACCGGGCCGCCGAGCTTGACGCGACGCTGCTCGAACCGCTCTTCAACAGGGCGCTCGTCCTTGAATATCAGCGCGTGCCGGAGCAGGCGAAAGAGGCGTGGCGTCTCTACCTCGCGCGCGACCCGCAGTCGAGTTGGGCCGTGGAGGCGCGGCGCCGTCTCGCCGCCCTCTCCGAGCGGACGGCCGCGCCGATGAGCCCCGCCCGGCTGGTCGAAGATTTTCTCGCCGCCGAGCGCGAGGGGGACGACGAGCGTGCGTGGCGTCTGCTCAGCCGTAACAAGGACATGATCGCCGGCCGCTTCATTCCGCAGCAGCTCGCCATCAACTATCTTGAGGGGGGCGGCGCGGGCGGCGCGGGCGAGTCGGCGCGGCTCCTCGGCGCGCTGACCTACGCCGGGAGGCTTGAGCGCGAGCGAGCGCGCGACCCTTACGTCTCGCGGGTGGCGGCCTTCTACGCGCGCGCGTCGGCGCGGCAGCGCGACCTTCTGCGCGAGGCGCAGGCCGGCGTCCGCCTCGGCTACAGCCTGTGCCGGCAGAGCAATTTCAAGGACGCGCTCGGCGAGTTCGTCAGGAGTAAAGAGCTGTTCGAGAAGGCGGGCGACGAGTGGGAGGGGCGGCTCTGCGACTACTGGATCGGCTACTGCTACAGC
The DNA here is from genome assembly GCA_036399155.1 of Pyrinomonadaceae bacterium. Taxonomy (GTDB): domain Bacteria; phylum Acidobacteriota; class Blastocatellia; order Pyrinomonadales; family Pyrinomonadaceae; genus QHXN01. The sequence goes on along the minus strand of DASWNR010000165.1, from coordinate 1,048 downwards.
CAGTTGGACAGGCTCGGCGAGAGCACGGAGCTTATGAAGTCTCTGGCCGACTACTCACGGCGGGGCGAATACAAGTGGCTCTACGGGCAGGCGACCTGCTGGATAGCCGCCAACTACGCCGAACTCGCCGACCACTCAAACTCGATCAGGTACTACGAGGAGGCACTCCCCGTCGTCGAGGAGATCGGCGACGCCTACAACAGCCAGAAAGTCCTCTCGCAGCTCGCCAGCCAGTACAACCACCTCGGGCAGCCGCGCCGCGCGCTCGAATATAACTGGCGCAGCCTGCGCGCGGGCGGCGGCGACTGTTCCAGCCTCCGTCAGCTCTGGCGCAACAACCTCTACACGGCGCGCACCTTCATCAGCCTCAAGCTCTACCACGCGGCGCTCGCCTACGGCGTCGAGACGCTGCGCCTCGCCCTCGACGACATCAAGGAGGCCGACGTCATCCACTACTCCTACCTCTACCTCGGGCAAATCTACGGGGGGCTGGGGCGGTACGACGAGGCCCTCCGGGTCGCGAACGAGAGCGTCGCCGTGGCGCACAAGCTGAGCAGGGAGGCCACGCGCAAGCAGGGCGCGTACTCGGTGCTGCAAATCGCACACCTCCAGCGGCAGGCCGGGCGCTGCGCCGACGCGCTCGCCAGCTACGACGAGGCCATCCGAACTTACGAGCGGATGGAGCTGCGAATCTACAGCTACGAAGCGCACAAGGGGCGTCTGCTGTGTCAGGTCGCCCTCGGCAACGACGCCGAGGTGGAGGCGGGGCTGCCCGTCGTCCTCGGCAAGTTTGAAGAGTACCGGCGGCTGACGCCGGCGGAACAGATTCTCATCCCCTTCGTCGACCGCGAGCAGGGCGTCTACGACATCGCCATCGGCCACGCCTACGAGAAGGGCGAGGCCGAACGCGCCTTCGACTACTCGGAGGAGTCGCGCGCGCGCTTGCTGCTCGCCACGCGGCTCAAGCGCGCGCCGTCCGACGCGGCGGCGGCCGCCGCCGACGGGACATCGGCCGAACCCCCCGTGCCCGCGCGCCCCGCCGGCCTTT